>NZ_LMPY01000014.1:0-92129 GCF_001424445.1 Methylobacterium sp. Leaf361
GACGCCCAGCCCAAATCCCCATAGGCCCGCCCGCCATCCCGCGGGTTCGTTCATCCAAGACTTTCGTACGCCTCGCGGCGACCGAAACTCTTCAGGATCTGAAACGGCCCGCTTTCGACTGGCATAGACATGGAAGCAGACGTGCCGCGACGCTTCTTGATACGCGAGCCCATTGGCAGATCATTTAGCGGGTAGGGCCAGAAATTCATTCAAGAATTGACAAGCGGACCTTTTCTCGAAGCTGTCCAATAAGTAGAAGACGTGCGGTCTTCGATGGTCAAATTCGGGAACGTCATCGCGAAACGGCAACCACCCTTTTCCGACGTGCGAACACTCACGCTTGCGGCGTGAATCTTGGCGATGGCGGCGACCAGGCTGAGGCCAAGGCCGTTGCCGGGGGTCTGGCGGGACATCTCGGCGCGGTAGAAGCGGCGGAAGACCTTCTCGTGCTCGCTCGCCGGCAGGCCTGGGCCGGTATCCTCCACGGCCACCTCGATCGCTTGGCCGGTCCAGGCGACCCCGACCCAGACGGTCCCTCTGGGGGGCGTGAACTTCACGGCGTTGTCGATGAGGTTCGACAGGGCCTCGAAGCAGAGGTCCCGGTCGCCGTGGACGGTGAAAGGCCCCACCGCCGACAGGACGAGCCGGACGCCCCTCTCTTCAGCCTCGGGCTCGAAGAAGTCGACCGCCGCAGCGGCGACCTCCCCGAGGTCGACCGGCGCGAAGGCGGTCCGGCGGCCCTCCTCCATCGCGCCGATCCGAAGCACGGCCGTCACCATCGCGAGTGTCTGGTCGATCCAGGCGAGGCCCTGATCGATCGCCTCGTGCAATTCCGCCACCGTTCGCGCCTGCGCCCGGCTGCGTTCCAGCCGGGCCCGCAGGCGGGTCAACGGCGTCCGCAGGTCGTGGGCGACGGCATCGCCGACGCTGCGGACTTCGCCCATCAGTTGCTCGATCTCGTCGAGCATGCGGTTCACGTTGGCGGCAAGGCGGTCGAACTCATCGCCCCGACCTCCGACCGGCAGGCGCTTGCCGAGGTTGCCGCGCATCACCTCGGCGAGCGCCACCTCGGTGGCGGCGAACCGCCTGCGGCCCCGGCGGGCGAGGACGAGGCCGCCGATCCCGGAGAGCGCCAGCATCGGCAGTAGCCCGAGGCCGAGCGCCCGCAGCGTCGTGACCCGCACCCGGTCGATGTCGTCGGTGTCGTGGGCGATCACCACCGTGCCGCCGCCGGGCAGCGCCAGGGCCGCGGCCCAGATCTCGTCGGCGAGGCTGCGGCCCCCGACCTCCACCGTGGCGTTCACCCGGTAGGCATCCCCGTCCCGCGGCAGCCCCTTCGGCATCGCATCGAGGTTACCCGCGCGCCGGACGCCGTCCGGAGCGAAGTCGCCGCCATAGTGCCGGGCATGCGGGTCCATGGCGGTCCAGGTGTCGACCCGCAACGCCGTGGCGGCGGGGTCGGCCGCGGCCGCGCGGACTTCCAGCCGCAGGGTCTCGGCGAGTTCCTCCCGCAGGTAGGAGGCCGTCTGCCAGTAGATGAAGGCGAACATCGTCAGGGCGAGAAGCACCGACCACAGGGCGATCCCCACCGCCCACCGCAGGGTGGTCGAGCGCAGGAGGTCAGTCATCGGGCGTGAGGGTGAAACCGACGCCGCGGACGTTCTGGATCAGGGGCGCCTCCCCGGCCGCCTCAAGCTTGCGGCGCAGGCGGCCGAGATGGACGTCGATGAGGTTCGATTTCGGAGTAAAGCGGTAGTTCCAGACCTCCTCGAACAGCATCGCCCGTGTGACGATCCGACCGGGCGCGCGCATCAGATAGGCGAGGAGCTTGAGTTCCCGAGGCAGGAGGTCGAGGTCGCGCGCGCCGCGCCGGCCCGTCCCGGCGATGAGATCGATCTCCAGGCTTCCGACCCGCAGCAGCGTCTCGCGGGTGTCGACCGGGCGGCGGAGCAGCGCCTCGATCCGTGCGGCGAGTTCGCCGAGCGCGAAGGGCTTGGCGAGGTAGTCGTCGCCACCGGCCCGGAGGCCGCGGATGCGCTCGTCGACGTCGCCGAGCGCGCTGAGGACGAGGGCCGGTGTCCGGTCCCCGTCCCGGCGCAGGTCCTGCAGCACGCCGAGCCCGTCCTGGCCGGGCAGCATCCGGTCGAGGATGATCGCGTCCCAGCCGCCCTGCCGCGCCGAGCGAGCGCCGTCCGGCCCGGTCGCGGCCCAGGCGACCTCGTGGCCGCGCCCGCGCAGGTCGTCGCGCACGTCCCCGGCCGTGTCCCCGTCGTCCTCGATCAGCAGCAGCCTCGCCACGTGAACCCGGTCCTCCCGCGTTGCCAGTGTGTCGCATGTCGGCCCTGCGGTCTGCGCGAGGAAGCGACTGTGAACCAGAATTTAGTGGCGCCCCATCGGCTTCGTCCAATTTATTAGAATGACTCTAGCGCGCACCTCGGGCCCTGTTCGGCTGGGCGCGATCCTCAGCGGGCTCCTCCGATGTTGTTCCTGCTACGCCGCTTCCCCGCATCCGCCGCGATCCCCCACCGCTGAGGGAGTCCACACATGCCCCGGAAGCGGCGGCCCCGCCGCCTCATCAACCGTTACGCCCAGAGCCGGCTCTACGACGTCGAGACCCGCACCTATGTCTCCGTCGAGCAACTGCGGGAATGGCGTGGCGAGGGCTTCGAGGTTGTGATCCGCGAGGTCGAGACCGGGCGCTTCGTCAGCGACGAGGTGCTCCCCACCGGCTTCGACGCATGAACCTCATCCGCGGAGCGTCCGGCCCGACCGGTCGGCAAGCTGCCTGTCCATGTCGCTGAACACCGAAGCGTCCGCGCGCCCCGCGGAGGTCTCCGAGGCATCCGAGACCGATGGCTTCGGGCGCGGGGATGCCTCCGCGCCGGCTCCGATTGTGAGCCGGAGCCGCGCGCCGCGAGCGCTGCTCATCCTGGCGGTGCTGGCCGCCGTGGCCTTCGCGGGCTGGACCTATCGCGGCCCACTCCTCGCCGGCCTTGGCCTCGCCCCGCCCGCGGTCCCCGAGGCGAAGGCGGACCGTTCCGACGACGCCCCGGCGAACCCCGATCTCGTCACCCTCGACGGGGCGGGGCAGACGCGGATCGGCTTGGCCTTCGGCACGGCGGAGACCCGCCGGATCGTGCTCCCGGTGCGGGCGCCGGGCACCGTCGCCTTCGACGAGCGGCGGGTGACGCATCTCAAGCCGCGCGCGCAGGGACGTGTACTGAGCCTCGCCGTCCAGCCCGGGGACCGGGTGACGGCGGGGCAGACGCTCGCGACCCTCGATGCCGCCGGCCTCCTCGACGCCCGCAACGGGCTTCAGGCGGCTGAAGCCGCCCTCGGCGAGGCGCGGGCCTCCGAGGCGGTGGCGGCGCTCCAGGTGAAGCGTGGGCTGGAGCAGCTGAAATTCGGGGGCGTGGCGCAAGCCGAGGTCGAGCGGCGGCAGGTCGATCTCGCCAAGGCACAGGCGGCGGTGAAATCTGCGCAGGCGAACGCGGAGATGTACCGGGCGCAGTACCAGCGCCTCGCCCCGGCCGAGGGCGCCGCGCCCGGCACCAGCGCCGTGGTCACGCCGATTGCCGGCGTGGTGACGAGCGTCGGCATCACCCTGGGCGAGGTCGTCGATACCGGGCGCGACGCCTTCACGGTGGCCGATCCCACCCGTGTCGTCGTGCTGGCGAACCTCTACGGGGCCGACATCTCCCGGGTGAAGGCCGGGGATGCGGTCTCGGTGGAGAGCCCGGTGCCCGGCCATCCGCCCTTCGAGGGCCATGTCCGCTCGGTCAACGCCGCCCTCGATCCGGCGACGAACACGGCGCCGGCGCGGATCGAACTCGACAACCCGCAGGATCTCCTGCGCGCCAACCTTTTCGTCTCGGTGACGGTCGGGGCTGATCTCGGTCGCGACGGCGTGACCATCCCGGCGGCGGCCGTGCAGCAGACGGACACCGGCCCCATCGCCTTCGTGCGCACGGCCCCGGACAGGTTCGAGCGGCGGGCCCTGACGCTGGGCATCCAGCGCACCGACTGGGTGGAGGTGCGCCGAGGCGTGGCGGCGGGTGAGAGTGTTGCGACCGCGGGCAGCTTCGGCCTGAAGGCCATCCTGCTGCGCAGCCTTCTCGGCTCGACGGATTGAGCGCCGGCGATGAAGAGCTGGTTCGCCATCCTGGTCCGCCGCCGCTTCCTCGTGCTGATGATCGCGCTGGCCGCGGCGGCGGGCGGAGCCGCTAACCTCGAAGGTCTCTCGATCGACGCGGTGCCGGACATCTCGCCGAAGCAGGTGATGATCCTCACCCTGTCGCCGGGGCTCGGCCCCCTGGAGGTCGAGCGGCTCGTCACCTTTCCGGTCGAGAACGCGATGGCCGGTGCGCTGGGGCTCTCCAACGTCCGTTCGACGTCCCGGGCCGGCGTCTCGGCGGTCTACGTCACCTTCGACGAATCCGTGTCGGTCACAGCGGCGCGGGCGGAGGTGTTCCAGCGCCTGCCCCAGGCCAAGAGCCTGATGCCCGCCAGAGTCGGCGATCCGCAGATGGGTCCGATGGCGACCGGGCTCGGCGAGATCTACCAGTTCGAGCTGCGCGGGCCCGCCTACACGCCGATGCAGCTCAAGCGCATCCTGCAATGGACCATCGCGCCGAAGCTGAAGCTCACCCCCGGAATCGCCGACGTGAACATCTACGGCGGCGAGATGCCGACCGAGGAGGTCCGCGTCTCGGCGGACGCGCTGCGCCGCTACGGCGTGACGCTGGCCCAGGTCTACACGGCGCTCGCTGAGAACAACGCCGCCCGGGGCGGCGCCTACATCGAGCACAACGACCAGCAGGAGACGATCCGCGGCCTCGGCCTCGCCAAGGGCCCGGAGGACATCGCGAACATCGTCGTCGCGACGGGCCCCGGCGGCGTGCCGGTGACGCTCGGCACGCTGGGCACGGTGCAGGAGGCCCCCAAGGTCCGGCTCGGCGCCGTCACCCACGACGCGGAAGGCGAGACCGTCGTCGGCATCGCGATGATGCGCTACGGCGAGAATGCCAGCGCCGTGGTCGCGGAGGTGAAGAAGACGATCGCCGCGCTGCGCCAGCAACTGCCGCCGGGGGTCGAGATCGTCCCGTTCTACGACCGCAGCGCGCTGGTGGACCGCACCATCCGCACGGTGGAGCACAACCTCCTCGAGGGGGCGGTGCTGGTGATCGTGGTGTTGCTCCTGCTGCTCGGCAACCTGCGTGCAGGGCTGATCGTCGCCGCCGCGATCCCGCTCTCGATGCTGATGGCGTTTGCCGGGATGCGGCTGCTCGGCCTGTCGGGCAATCTGATGAGCCTCGGGGCGATCGATTTCGGGCTGATCGTCGACGGCGCGGTGGTGATGATCGAGAACGTGCTCCGCGCCCGGGGCGAGCACCCGGACCGCCCGGCCCACGACGTGATCCGCGACGCCGCCGCCGAGGTGGCCCGCCCGGTGATCTTCGCGGTGGCGATCATCATCATCGTGTACGTCCCGATCCTCGCGCTGGAAGGCGTGGCCGGCAAGATGTTCGCCCCGATGGCGCTCACGGTGATCCTGGCGCTCGCCTCGTCGCTCGTCGTCACCCTGATCCTGATGCCGGCGCTCGCGGCGCTCTTTCTCGCCGGGCGCGGTGTCAATGAGCGCGAGACGCGTCTCGTCCACGCGGTGCGGGGTGTCTACACGCCGGTGCTGCGCTGGGCCGAGCGGCACGCGTTCGCCACCGTGCTCACGACGGTCGCCCTGTTCGTCGGCTCCTGCGCGATGGCCACGCGGCTCGGGGGCGAGTTCCTGCCGAAGCTGTCGGAGGGCTCGATCGTCATCACCTCCGAGAAGCTGCCCGGCATCGCGCTGAACGCCTCGCTCGCCACCGTCACCCGCATCGAGCGGGTGCTGAAATCCTTCCCCGAGGTGAAGCGGATCGTCTCCCTCACCGGGAGCGCCGAGATCCCGACCGACCCGATGGGCGTCGAATCGACCGACAGCTTCATCACCCTGACCGACCCCTCGACCTGGAGGACCGCCGACAGCCAGGAAGGGCTCGTCGCGGCCTTCGACAAGCGCCTCCGGGAGGAGGTGCCGGGCGTCGCCTACAGCTTCTCGCAGCCGATCCAGATGCGGATGGACGACCTCTTGGAGGGCGTGCGCGGCGACGTCGCGATCAACCTCTACGGCGACGACCTGAAGGTCCTGAAGGACACGGCCGATTCCATCGTGCGGGTGGTCTCAGGCATTCAGGGCGCGGCGGACGTGAAGGCCGAGGCGCAGGCCGGGATGCCGGCGCTCTCGATCCGGGTCGACCGGGTCAAGGCCGCCCGCTACGGGATCAACGTCTCGGACGTGCTCGACGCGGTCGAGAGCATCGGCGGGCGCACCGCCGGCATGGTCTACGGCGACGACAATTCCATCACCGACATCGTGGTCCGGCTCGACCCGGCCGACCGCAGCGACATCGAGCGCATCCGCGCCCTGCCGGTGGGGCGGCCGGGCAAGGAGACCGGTCCCGCCATGACGGTGCCGCTCGCGATGGTGGCCTCGGTGGAGGTCACCTCCGGCCCGGCCCAGATCAGCCGCGAGCGGCTGCAGCGGCGGATCTCGATCCAGGCCAACGTCCGCGGCCGCGACGTGCAGAGCTTCGTGGACGCCGCGCAGAAGGCCGTGTCCGATCAGGTGAAGCTGCCGCCCCGCTACGCGCTGCAATGGAGTGGCCAGTACCAGAACCTGCAGGAGGCTACCGCCCGCCTCTCGGTGGTGGTGCCGGCGGCGCTGGCGGGGATCCTCGTCCTCCTCGTCGTGATGTTCGGCGACATCCGCCGCGCCGGGCTGATCTTCCTCAACGTGCCGATGGCCGCGACGGGGGGCATCCTTGCCCTCTCTGTGCGCGACATGCCGTTCTCGATCTCGGCGGCGATCGGCTTCATCGCGACCTTCGGCATCGCGATCCTGAACGGCGTGGTGCTGACGAGCACCATCCGCGACCTCGAAGCTTCCGGCCTGGACCCGCGGGAGGCGGCCAGCCGGGCGGCCGAGAGGCGCCTGCGCCCGGTGATGATGACGGCCCTTGTCGCAGCGCTCGGCTTCCTGCCGATGGCGCTCTCGACCAGCGCGGGTGCGGAAGTGCAGCGCCCGCTCGCCACAGTGGTGATCGGCGGCCTGATCACCGCGACGCTGCTGACGCTCGTCGTTCTTCCCGCCGTCTATCCGGTGATCGCGACGTTGCGCCTGCCCTTCGGCAGGGTGAGCAAGCGACGGCATTCGAAGCCCCGCCAGCGGATGCAGCAGTGGACCGGTCGATGAGCGCACTCACGGCGACGGCTGCGTTCGCCGGGGGGCGAGAGTACCGACGTTGCTCGCGACATAAACTGCTCGAGTTCACGAGTTCGCCGCGTTGAACTGCTTCGAACAGGGAATCTCAGATACAGTCGCCGCCGACTTCGATGCCTACCGACCGTGCGCGGCCGGTCGCAGATGACCGCTTTGGGCGAAAGCTTGGCCGCGATCCGGGCGGCCGGCATGGGTCGAGGCTGTGTCAAAACTCGGATGTGCTGGGAAACCGTAGAACAAACGTCTCCGCAGCGGCCGGGAGGGATCCCCGGCGCGACTGACTGATGGCAACACGAGGTCCCTTAGCCCGATGNGGATGTGCTGGGAAACCGTAGAACAAACGTCTCCGCAGCGGCCGGGAGGGATCCCCGGCGCGACTGACTGATGGCAACACGAGGTCCCTTAGCCCGATGTCACCCTGCTTCGAGAGAACGTTCTTCTACGAGGGCCGATAGCGTTCGGGTTTTGACACAGCCTCGGTCGCCAGCGGAACGTCCGCATATGCCCCCATCTTCATAGCCTCGGTTCGGGCGTTTCCTTGACCTGACCGGTATTTTGGACCGAGCCGATTGAGAGACTACTGCATGGCGGCGGCCACGGGGAGCCGGAAGGCCAGATCTGGGAAGCTGACAGGCGCAGGTGGCCGATAGCAAATCGACGAATGCAGTCGGACGCGGTTGTAGGTAGATTGCCATCGACCAATCACGATCTGCGCCTCCTTCAGCAAGTAGAAGATCTCTTGGCGTAGGCACTCGTCGCGCAGCCTACCGTTGAAGCTCTCACAGTACCCGTTCTCCCACGGCGAGCCGGGTGCGATGTACTGAATCTGTGGCCCCGTCCTGGCGACCCACTGGCGCAGCGCCTTCGAGATCAGCTCGGGGCCGTTATCGCAGCGGATGTGCTCCGGGAGGCCGTGCAGGCACATCGCATCGGCCAGCGTCTCGATCACACCTACGCTGTTGATGCGTCGGGCCACCTTCAGCGCCAGGCATGTCCGACTGTGCTCGTCGATCAGCGTCAGGATGCGCAAGCTGCGCCCGTCATGTGTCTGCGCCTGCACGAAGTCGAAGCTCCACACATGATTGCGGCGGAGCGGCCGCAGTCGCACGCATGAGCCGTCGTTCAGCCAGAGACGGCTGCGCGGCCGGTGCTCCTGGGGGACCTTCAGCCCCTCGCGAGGCCAGATGCCCTCATCCTGAGGTTCTCGAAGGATGAACCCGATCGTTGCCCACCGGCCAGCCGTCTGCCTGCAGCAGCGCGGTGACACGGCGGTATCTGTCGCGCCGTACTCGGACGCCAGGGCCATGATGGCGCGGGTCAGCGCATCCGCGTCGGCCGGCAGTGTGGGCACGTAGCGCTGCGTGCCTCGGTGCAGGCCGACGATCCGGCAGGCGTGACGTTCGGAAGAGGCCGTACTTCTCCCGGATGCCATCGACCGCCTGCCGGCGTCGCTCGAGGGCTACAAGTTTCCCGAGGCGACGTCCGCCAGTACCTGCTTTTCCAAAGACAGGTCCGCCACGAGCCGCCGTAACCGAGCGTTCTCGCGCTCCAACTGCTTCATTTTCCTGGCCTGGTCGACTTGGAGGCCGCCGTACTCCTTGCGCCAGCGTGAGTCGCTCTGCTCGGAGATCTCCGCCTCCTCGCACGCCAGCGCCAAGCTTTTGCCTTGTGCCGTCTGCACCTCGATCTGGCGCAGCTTCCGCACAACCTGCTCCCCGCTCGTCTTCCGACCTCGCCGCATGTCCGACGCCTTCGGTCCTGGCTGATCCTCTCAATCAGCCCGGTCCAAAGCCAGCCGGTCAGGTCACGAGACACCACCCATACTCGATGTGAGAAGATACTGGCCGACGCGCTCGGCGAGCATCTCGCGCTCGCCTATCAGCGTACCATCGGCAGTCGCGAGCCAAAATTCGCCGAAGTCGGCCTCTGACCAACTTGGCTGCGCCGGCCCGGCCGATCGCGCGGAGCAGTACTCGGCGTTCTTCTAGGGCAAGATCGAGCCGGTCATCGGGGATGCGACTCGCCCTCTCGCGCTGACTGTCGGTGGGCGGATCTGAACTCCCAACCTCTTTAGTCATGTGTCCGGCAGCGAGCATGACCGCTGCCGCATGGGTCCTCGCCCCGGCTGCGCTATCAGAATCACTCTCGAAGAAATCGGGCTTGGTGATGATAGCGAGCAACGAGTTCGCCCTCGCGCACGCGCGGGCACATCGTTCATCTACATCCGGTACAAGCCGTTTCGAAATGTGGGGCGCAACGTGGGCCGGCTACTGCAACCCCGTCAGAAGATTCAGTTAAATCAATAATTTAGTTCAAGTACGTGGCGGAGAGGGGGTCTTTCCAAGGACTGTCCTTGCATGTCCGCCACTGTCCGTAACCCGTTGTTTTTCTTTAATCGCCCTTCCCTGGCCCGTCTATCCGTACACGCACGGACACGCTACAATCCGGCTCCTGTTTGTAGGTAGCGCTGTAGGTATCGTGTCGAGACGAGCGCCAGGGCAGCTCAGCGCACTGAAGGTCTCCCGCACTCGAGATCCAGGCCTCTATGCCGACGGCGGCGGACTCTACCTGCAGGTCACGAACGCCCAGGCACGTTCGTGGATCTTCCGGTTCATGCTGAACGGCCGGGCGAGGTCGATGGGCCTCGGTTCGCTGAACACCCTGACGCTGGCCGAGGCGCGTGAGAAGGCTACCGAGTGCCGGAAGCTCTGCTTGGACGGGATCGATCCGATAGAGGCCCGAGAGAAGGCGCGCGCAACCGCGCGACTCGATGCGGCCAATACCATCACCTTCGACGCCTGCGCTGACGCTTATATCGAGGCCCACAAGGCCGGCTGGCGCAACGCGAAACATGCTGACCAGTGGCGCAACACCCTCGCCACCTACGCCACGCCCGTGTTCGGCGCCCTCCCCGTCCAGGCAGTCGATACCGGGCTGGTAATGCGCGTGATCGAGCCGATCTGGGGCGAGAAGACGGAGACAGCCACGCGGGTGCGTGGGCGTATCGAGTCGGTGCTGGATTGGGCTGCGACGCGTGGCTACCGGCAGGGCGAGAACCCTGCCCGCTGGCGTGGACACCTGCAGAACCTCCTGCCCAAGCGTTCGAAGGTTCAGCGCGTCGAGCACCATGCCGCTCTCCCCTTTGCTGAGATCAGCGAGTTCGTCGCGGAGCTGCGCCTTCAGGGCGGCACTTCACCCCTCGCCCTCGAATTCACGATCCTGACGGCTGCGCGCACGGGCGAGGTGATCGGCGCGACCTGGGACGAGATCGACCTTCCCGACCGGGCGTGGACCGTGCCGGCCGAGCGAATGAAGGGCGGCCGCGAGCATCGGGTGCCTTTGTGCGATCGGGCCGTGGAGATCCTCGAAGGCTTCAAGGTGCTCGGAGACCGGTACGTCTTCCCCGGCGGTAAGCGCGGCAGGCCACTGTCCAACATGGCAATGCTGGAGCTGTTGAAGCGAATGGAGCGGCCGGATCTGACGGTGCACGGTTTCCGGTCGACGTTCCGCGATTGGGCGGCCGAGACCACGCACTTCCCGAACGAGATGGTGGAGATGGCGCTCGCCCACATCATTGAGAACCGGGTCGAGGCAGCCTACCGACGCGGCGATCTCTTCCAGAAGCGACGCGAATTGATGAACGCATGGGCGGTGTACTGTGGCCGATGAGTGGATATCATTAGCAGACGCCTTCAATTTCGTTCTTCAGATCGTAGAAGACGAAGAGCTTGCCGAGCGAAAATTATCGCGCGCGTTATGGGCAGGAAAAATCAAGGCGGTAGCTCGCACGGCGATCGTTGATGACACACAGGAACAAGAAAACACACCTCTTCCGACCATAGAAATATGGCATGGCTGGCCGGAAGACAGCCCTGTAACTTATTATTGGCGAACTTCTCGCGCTTTATCTCCGAATGGCCGACGAAAAATTATTTCGGGACAACCCTCTTTCGAGTATTATAGAACAAAATACTACGTTGTAAAAGTAAATCTACAGGATCTTCTATCGATTTGGCCGGAAATCGCCACACGGCGATCTGAGTTAATAAAGTCTGTTGCGATACCAAATAGCGGCGGCCCAGGAAGGCCAAGCTCTATGGCCCTTGTAGAAGAAGAGCTTGATCGCAGAATATCAAAAGGCGAAAAACACAAGAACAATTCAGAATGGGCGAAGATATTGGAGGAATGGCTAAAGAAGACCCATCCGTATGCCCATAATCTAACCAGTAAGACGATAATCAACAATAGCGGCTTGAGCAAAAAGATGAAGGCGGCCCGGACGACCGGGCCCCTCCAAAAATTCCCGAAATGAAAATATCGGGAACGCTTTTTCGGGCGGCATAAATGCGCCAAGTTCTGCCTATCAGCGCGGACACGTGCTGACACAGAAGGAATAGCCCCAATGAACTCCAAGGAGTTTAAGGCGGCGCAGGTGGACCTGCGCGCGCCGCCGGAGAAGCTCGCCTATTCGGTGAACGAGGTTTGCCACAGCCTCAGTCTCAGCCGCACCACTGTATACGAACTGCTTGCCAAGAAGCGCCTGCGGTCGATCAAGATCGGAGTGAAGACCCTGATCCCGGCCGATAGCCTTCGGAGCCTGATGGCCTCCCTTGAGATGGAGGCGGCATAACTTGGCCTACAACGTCAGAACCCCCGGCGCTGGAACGCCGAGGGCTCTGGGAAATGTCTGCTTGGCGGCTGACGATCTCAGAGATAACCCACACCACCTCGACCTTCAAGCGCGCCGGATCACCGCGCGCCTGAAATGCAGCCCGGCCGTCGCTGCGGTGATCGCGGCTCACGCCTTCGAGCTGCCTGAGAACTGGAGGCGCGCATGAGCGCCCCCACACTCATCGCGACGGTGACGAAGAACAACGTGGAGGAGGTTCGGGTCAGCCTGACCACCTTCAACGGACTCGACCTCATCGACATCCGGACCTTCGCGCGCCTGATCGGTGCGCACGGCGAGCCGGTGCCGACGAAGCGCGGCATCTGCCTGTGTCGGGACCGTCTGCCTGATCTCATCCAAGCTCTAATCCAAGCACAGGAGGGCGGCGCATCATGCTGAGCCTCGATGGTATCGCCCGCGCTCTCGGTGGTGAGGTTCGCGGTAATAAGGTTCGTGCACCCGGTCCCGGGCATTCGCCCGCCGATCGTTCTTTGACGGTCTGGCTCACCGACGATGGGTCCGACATCACGGTCGATAGCTTCGCCAACGACGGCAAGCTGATGTGCAAGGACTTCGTGCGCTCCAAGATCGGCTTGCCGCCGTGGGAGCCGAAGAGCGCCAACGACGACTCCAGCGTCAAGCGCATGTCGGCGCGGGTGCAGGGGGACGCGGCCGCAGCAGCGAAGCCCGAGCCGGGGGGCGAGCCGGCCGGCGGCACGATCGTCATGCCGATCCCGCCTGGGAAGCGTCCTAGCAACTTCCGCTCGGCGCGACGCGATGAGCCGGTGGCGGTCTACACCTACCGGGACAGAGAAGGTCGCGACCTCGGCTACATCGCCCGGTTTGAGACCGCCGACGGCAAGGTGTTCCTACCCACCACCCTGTGGCGGACTCCCACCGGCCTCGCTTGGCTCAGCAAGACCTGGCCGAAGCCGCGGCCGCTCTACGGCCTCGATCGTCTCGCCGCGCGGCCCAACGCCTCCGTCATCGTGGTTGAGGGCGAGAAAGCAGCCGACGCTGCGCAGAGCGTGTTCCCTAACAGCGTGGTGGTGACGAGCCCGGGAGGATCGAAGGCAGCCAAGTCAGCGGACTGGACGCCGCTCGCCGGGCGGCAGGTGATGATCTGGCCGGACAACGATGCGCCGGGCCTCGGCTACGCCGTTGACATCGAGCGCGAGCTAGCGGCCGTGGGGGCCGGCATCATCACGACGGTGGACGCCATGCGGGTGGCCGCGACGCTGCCATCGGGCGAGGATCGCCAGCCACCTGAAGGCTGGGATGCCGCTGACGGCCTCGAGGTGGATGGCTGGCAGCCGGAAGACCTGGCGGCCTTAGTTCTGCAGCACGTTGATCGGGTCGAGCCGACACCGAGCTACGTGTCGTTTGACCGCTTCCGAATGAATGCCGATGGCCTGACTGCGGAGGTCACGAAGGGGCGGGGTGAGAGTGCCACCACGGAGGACATGTGGATCTCGGCGCCGTTCGAGGTGATTGGCCGCGCCCGGGATCCCTACGGCCTCGGCTGGGCCCGGTGGCTCCGCTGGCGGGATCCTGACGGCCGCCGTCACGAGCATGCTGTGGCTGACGCGGCGCTCCACGGCGATATGGGCGCGCTGGCCGCCGATCTTGCCGCCCGTGGCCTCGTCGTCTCTCGCGCCGGTCGCGGACCGCTCTGCGACTACCTGAACCGGGTGACGGTGACGGCGCGCGTTACCACCGTGAACCGGACCGGCTGGCACATCATCGGCGAGCAGCGGGTGTTCGTACTGCCGGACTCCGTGATCGGTCAGCCCGAAGCAGAGACGGTGATCCTGACCGGTGCGACCGCGGCGCCCTACTCGCGAAAGGGGACGTTGCAGGATTGGCGGGACAGCGTCGGTAGGCTGACCACCGGCCACGGCCGCCTCGTCCTGGCAGTGGCGACCGCATTCGCCGGTCCGCTCGTCGATCTTGTTGGTGGCGAGGGTGGCGGGGTGAACCTGTACGGCCAGTCGAGCCGCGGGAAGACCACCGCCCTGAAGACGGCCGCTAGCGTCTGGGGTCGAGGCGCCTCGGATCCTGGTTTCGTTCGGTCCTGGCGAGCTACGGCCAACGCGCAGGAGGCCACAGCCGCGATCGTCACAGACACCCTACTTTGCCTCGACGAGATCGGGGTGGCTGAAGGTCGAGACGCGGCGGCGGCCGTCTACCAGTTAGCCTCGGGCGTGGGCAAAGGACGCTCGGCCCGGGACGGCTCAATTCGGGCGCCGATGACGTGGCGGGTGCTGACCCTCTCAACTGGCGAGCTGCCGATGGCCGCCAAGATCGCCGAGGACAAGCAGCGTAAGGCCTACGCTGGCCAGGCGGTGCGTCTACTCGACGTGCCGGCCGATGCTGGTCACGGATACGGCCTATTCGACAATGCCGGTCCCGACGGGGATCCGGCCCGGCTCGCAGAGGCGCTGCAGAAGGCGGCCCTGTCAGCTTACGGTGAGGCCGGGCCCGCATTCGTCCGCGCTCTGATGGACATGGGCCAGGAGGAAGCCCGGGCACTCGTTGTCGATCTCGTGGACAACTTCGTCACGGAGCACGCGCCCGCCGACGCGGACGGACAAATCCGGCGTGCAGCCGCGCGATTGGGAGTGATCGCTGCGGCGGGTGAGTTGGCCCGCACCTTCAACATCGTCCCGTGGGAGGAAGGTGAGGCCGAGGCGGCCGCGGCGCGGGCGCTGGCCGACTGGATCGGCTCGCGGGGCGGCACTGAGCCGGCCGAGGTCCGCGAGGCCATCGCCCAGGTACGCCGGTTCTTCGAGGCGCATGGTGAGAGCCGCTTCGAGTCGACGGACGACACCGACTCCCGCCCCGTTCCGAACCGTGCCGGTTGGCGCCGCGGTCACGGTGACGGTCGGGTCTGGCTCGTCCTACCCGAGATGTGGAAGTCCGAGGTTTGCTCCGGTCTCGATCCAGTGGCGACAGCCCGCATCCTAGCCGATCACGGCATGCTCAAGCGGGACAAGGCGAAGTTGCAGCGGCCGGAGCGGACACCCGCCGGACAGTTACGGGTCTACGTGATCACGGCGGCCGTGTTCGATGGAGGCTCCGATGCGTCCTGATCTTCGCCTCCGACTCCGTGAAATCACGAAGTTCCTCTCTACCCGGAGAACAGGTGTACCAGGTGTAACAGGTGTACCAAGCTCAGCACTACACCCAGTGGTACACCCTGCTGGTACACCTCCAGGATCCGAAAAAGATCAACAAAATCAACGCGTCACACCTGGTACACCTTGTTACACCCTCGAAAATGGAGATGGCGATAAGCGGTACACCTCAGAGGGTGTGACAGCGGGTGTAGCAGAACGTGTGACGGCTCCGGGCAACGACGCGGAAGATTGGTTCGCCCACTTCGAAGAGCGCGCTGCGATCCGGGAATTTGAGGGCGGCTTCGACCGCGCCGAAGCTGAGCGCCTAGCGCTGGACGAGACGATCGCCGCACTCGGGCCGCAGCCCGGCAGCATCCATTAGCAACGGAGGATCCGTGATGAACTTTTCCAATATCGCCGGTGCGATCAACGCCGCCCACGCCGGTGTCGAGGCTGCCAAGCGGGAGGGCGCACGCTACGCCGTTGAGTGTGGCCGGCTCCTGGCCCAGGCCAAGGACACCGTCCCGCACGGAGGCTGGGACGCATGGCTCCGGCTGAACACCACCGTCTCCCCCAGGACCGCGCAGCTCTACATGAGGATCGCCAAGCACGTCGAAGGCGACCCGGCAAAAGCGCAACGCGTTGCGGGTTTGAGTGTGCGCGAGGCGGCGGCCGAGGCGACCGGACCGAAGCGGGCTACCGCATCTCGGAAGCCCCTATCGCCCGAGGCCGAGCACGACTTCACCGAGTTGAAGCAGGTCTGGGACGAGGCGAAGGACAATCCTGATTGGCAGGAGGGTGCGGCCCGCGAGCTATTCCGCATCGGTTACATCACCAAGCCGCAGCGGAACGACATCATCCGGAGCGTCTGGGCGAAGCACTACGCCCATCTGACCGACGCGGATCGGAAGGCTTCCGCTAAGAAGGTGGCCGAACTACTAGCCGAGAAAATGCCCCGCGCGGTGCTGCTCGAACTCATTCCGAAGATCAAGAACGTACCGGCGATCGACATCGCGATTGCGATCCGGGACATACAGGAGGAGCGGAAGCGCCAAGCAGTAGAGGTGCAGCGATGACGCCCGCCGAACAACGGGCCGAGATGTTGGCCGCACTCGCTGATGCCGAGGCGTTCCGCGACGGTGTCGACCGCATGATCGGCACGCTGCGTCGGGTGCTTGCCGTCACGGCCACGACGACGCCCGTGCTGACCGTACCGAACCGGCCGGAATGGCTACCGATCAAAGCTGCCGCTCGTGAGCTTGGGATCGAGCCGATGGCAGCGCGCCGCCGCGCACAGCGTGGCCTGCGCACAGGTCGAGGCCGGAAGGTCGGCGGGCGCCTGCAGCTTCACCTCCCGAGCCAGCCTGAGACGGGCGACGGGTAGGACCCAGGATCACCCCCGTCCCACGATGGGGCCCCTCTCCGCGCAGAAAGCCCGGTCAATACTTGAGGCGGGTCCTCCTGGGGGTGGTCAGGCCTGAGGGTCCGCACGAGCGCAGCTTCTCCGCAGGTATCAACCTTTTCAGCGAGTTTCGCTTCGTCATCTCAAATTTAATTTGCCCTGTAGCTTCGAGGAAACCGTCTCATGAAAGCGAAATCCGTTCTGACTGGCGCTGCAGCCGACGCTGCGCTGATGGTGCCGGTGTCGACGATCGCTCACGCACTCGACGTGACGCCTCGCCGTGTTCAGCAACTCGTTGCTGAAGGCGTAATCCCGAAGGCTGAGCGCGGCCGATATCCGCTCATTCCGGTGGTTCGAGCCTACCTCGCGCATCAGCGTGCCGCGCCGGATGTCGCGCCCGGCGATCTAGATCCTGCGCAGGAGCGCGCCCGCAAAGATCGTGCGCTCGCAATCTCAGCCGAGATCAAGAACGACATCGCCACCGGCAAGGTGGTGTTGGCTGAAGTGGCCATCGCGTCGCAAATCATCCTGTGCCGGAAGATCAAGAACAAGGTCGAGGCCATTCCGAGCCGAGCGGCGCCTCGCGGGATCGCCTGCAAAACCGTAGCCGAACTGCATGCGCTGCTAGCCCGCGAGACGGAACTGGTTCTGGTCGAACTCAGCGATGGGGATGGCTTAGTGACCCTGGACGAGGTTAAGGCCGAAGTCGCAAGCATGACTGTGTGAATTGTCGCGTTTTGTGACCCTGCGCCTCTACTATTGTCGCGTTTTGTTATCTGCCCAGGTCAGTGAAGTTGCCCGATACTGTTCTTCGTTGAGCGCTGGACTTCATCTCCCCAGCCGCTCGGCAGGAGCGGCATCTGACCTTGGGGGTGGGTGCCGCTCCCCAGATTTGGGGAAAAGGCATGCTGGGACGACGGGACAAGGCGAAAGGCCTGGAGGCCGAGGTGCAGAGCCTAGAGGTGCGCCGCTCGGGCGTGCTGAACCGGCTCGCCGATGCGGTCACCCGCCATGACGCTGCCGTAGCTGAGCAGCGGCGGTTCCTGACTGAGACAGACGGCGCTGACGCCCGGCAGGCCAGGTCCGTCGCGGAGAATAGCCGGAAGGCCGCGGACGAGCGCGCCGCCCTGGAGGATGCGGCCCGCACCCTGGCTGAGCTGATCGAGGATGCGAAGGCCCGGCTGGCTGCCGAGCGGGACCGACGCGAGCGCGACCGGACCGCTGGCGAGATCGAGGCCGGCGCCGTTCGGATCGAGGAAGCCGCCGCGAGGATGGACGAGGCCGCGGCTGCCTTCGACCGCGCCAACATCGCGTTGGTGCAGGCGTGCCGGGATCACGCTCCCCGCGATCCGATCCTCGGCAGCGGCCCCGAGGGCAACATCCTCGCCGCTGCCGGGCGCCTCGCCGGCATCCTACCTAGGGAGAACCCCTTCGAGGGTGTGGCTGGCTACGAGCGTCCGATCGGCGCCGTGCCGGCTGCCGCGGTCACAGTCTCGGCCATGCGCGCCAATGCGAGGGCGATCCGCGAGGGCGCCGCCCCGAACGTGCTGCCGTCCAAACCGCCGGAGCCAACGCAGCCTGCCATCTTCCCGGAAGTGCAGGTCGTGCTGTCGCGCCCGGCCTTCTACCGCACCTATCTCGGCCAGCGGATCGACGTGCCAGCCGGCGGCCTGATGCTCCCCGAGCCCATCGCGGCGCAGGCCATGAACCTGGGCGTTGGCTTCGGTCCGCAGTCCATGCCGGGCGCCGCGATCATGCGGATCCTACGTATCAACCCAGCCGCCCGGATCGAGCCGGACGAGAGCGGCTCGTTCCGCGGCGTGGCCTTCACGGGCGCGCTGGGCGACGGCGGCAAGGGCATGAAGCCGGCCGAGCCGCCGGCCGACCTCGGCGCGCTGCCTGACATGCACGGGGTGATCCTGTCGGAGGCCGCGCAATGAGACGCTACAGCCTCGACAGAAACGACGGCCGCATCTGGATCGACGGCCAGATCAGTGAGCACCACGTCAGCGCTGCTGCGGTGCGCCGGTCCCTTCTTGAGGTCGCCCAAACCGGCCTGGTCCGGGTGGTGATCGACACGCCCGGCGGATCCTGCGCCGAGGGGTTGGCGATCTACACCGCTCTGCGCGAGTGCGGCCGACCCGTCGAGGTCACGGTCCGCAACGCCTTCTCCATGGGTGCGGTCATCGCCATGGCGGGCGAGCGCGTCGCCATCGAGGCTGGCGGCATCATCGGCCTGCACAGCAGCCGCGTGGATCGTGAGACGGCGGGCGCCAGCGTCTCGGACAGTCACCTCACGGCAGAGGCCCTGCGCAGATTTGCGCGGGCCCTGTGGTCGTCGGAAGCCACCAAGGGCGACGCCGCTCGGGTGCTCGACCTCGCACACGGTGCTGAAGCCGCAGACGCCACGCACCTCGACATCCTAGCGCGCCGCACTGGCCTGCCGCGGCACGAGCTGACCGCCCTGCGCGCCGCAGAGACCGTGCTGACCGCCGAGCGGGCCGTGGCCCTAGGCTTCGCCGACCGCATCATCCCGACCCTGGGGGCCTGACATGCCTAAGCCGCAGGAAGTCGCCTCCATCAAGGTGAAGGGCAGGAACTACCTGAACTGGCAGACGGTGTCCGTCACCCGGTCCGGCGTCGAGCTGTTCCCGAAGTTCGCCTTCACCGCAGCGGCTCCGGCCGAGAGCGCCCCGGACTTCGCCTCCATGAAGCTCGGCATCGGCGACCCTTGCGAGGTGATCCTCGGCGGGCGGCAGGCTGTCTCCGAGGGCCGCATCACGGGCCGGCAGCCGGCCTACGATGCCCGAGAGCACGGCCTGCAGATCACGGGGACGACCCGCTCGCAGGTGATCGCGAGATCGGCGGTCAACCACGAACAGGGCGAGTTCAAGAACTACAGCCTCAGCCAGATCGCCAACTCCGTCCTCAAGCCCTACGGCGTCAAGTTCAGTCTGAAGGGCGACACGTCCGACGCAGACAAGGTGTTTCCGAAGGTCAATGTGCTGGTTGGCGAGAGCGTGTTCGACTTCATCGAGCGCCTGTGTCGATTTCGGAACATCTACCTGCTGCCCGGCCAGGGCGCCGATATCGTCGGCTACAGGTTGAAGCCCAAGACCGGCGCCATCGCCGAATTGCAGGAAGGCCGCAACATCCTCTCGGCCAACGCCGTGTTCGACTATGCGGACGCCTTCTCTGAAATTCAGTCCATTGGACAGCAGCCGGGCAACGATCAGACCTTCGGCGACGCCTCCCGGGACGTGACCGCCACGGTGAAGAACTCGGCCGTCACCGAGCATGCGCCGTACCGCTTCCTCGCCGAGCAGCCAGGCGACCAGGCCGACATGCGGATGCGGGCCCAGCACGAAAACGGGTTCAACCTCGCCAACCAAATCAGCGTGAACATCAAGGTGCAGGGCTGGTTCAAGGACCAGAACAGCCTCTGGCTGGAGCACATCGGCGATGTCGTCTCAATCTACTCGCCGATGTTGTTCACCAAGGACCACATGCTGCTGGCCATCCAGGCGGTGACCTCTTCGCAGGGGCCGCAGGGCACCACCACCGACATTAACCTCGTCTTGCCGGAAGCCTACAACGGCGGCGGCCAGACCCAGTCCGGCGGCGCTCAAGGCTCCGGCGGCACCCCGGCGGGGCTCTACACCTGAGCGCCCTCACAGACATAGGAGGTCGGCATGGCCGATGAGACCCTGCGGATGCAGGCCGAGGTGGTCGACCGGTTCTCCGGACCGTTGAAGAGCCTGCGCGCGCAGCTGCTCGATACCAGCCGGCAAGGCGCCTCGCACGGTGAGACCTTGGCGAAGGGGATGGGCAAGGCCGAGGCCGCGATCCAGTCCACCGCGCGCTCCGCGACGACGATCCTGAACCCCGCGCTGGCGACGGTAGGCGTCACCGGGTTGACCGCGGGCGCAGCGGTGGCCGGCGTGGCGATGTCGCTGAGCAAGCTCTCCAGCAACCTGTCGAGCCTGGGGGCGCTCAGTCGTGAAACGGGCGTAGCGGCCGGCACGCTGCAGACGTTCGGCGCCGTCGCTCGCAAGTTCGGGTTAGAGCAGGACGCGGTTGCCGCCGGCACCAAGACGTTCGCCGGGAACATGCGCGAGTTTTCCCGCGGCATCGGCGAAACTTACTCATGGATCACCCGGCAGGGCACGGACGCGGCCGGGCGGAAGGCCTTCCAGGACTTCGCCAAGGACATCCGTGGCACCTCAGACGAGGGCGAGAAGCTCCGCAAGAGCCTCACCTTCATGGAGACCATCAAGAACCCGGTGGAGCGGGGCATCTTCGCCCAGCGCGTGTTCGGCAACGCCGACTTCGGTCGGCTCGGCGACGAGCACCTCGGCAAGCTGGCCGATGTCTGGAACAAGCAGAAGGAACGGCTGGGTCCGCTCGACCCGAAGGCCATTCTTCAGGCTGAGAAATTCGAGCAGGCCGTGGCTGACCTGCGGACCTCGATGCAGACGATCGGCACGACCATCGCCCGGCAGGTGCTCCCGTATGCCTCCGAGTTCACGCAGTGGATCGACGGCATCGCCAAGGATCAGCGCGGCGATTTCGTGAAGGGTCTGCGCACGGGCTTGGAGGGCATCAGTCGCGAATTAAACGCCATTGACTGGAAAGGGGCCGGCGCCTCGGCGAAGGAGATGCTGGTCTCGACCACCATGCTGGTCCGGCCGCTCGCCGAGAGCGTGAAGGAAATCGCCGCGGCGATCCGCTCCTTCAACGAGGGCAAGTACGTCGAGTCGTTCCGGCACTTGGACGGCGGCAGCGGGCCGCTTGCGCGCCGGCTCGCGCCCATGAGGGGCGACGATGAGATCGCGGCCCAGGAGGACGTGGATCGCCTCCGGAAGCTGCGGGACGTGGCAAAGGATGCCTCGGACCACCTCATCGGCCGCACGCAGCAGCGGATGGGCCTGATCGACAGCCCGGAGGCGGCGCAGCAGAAGCTCACGGCCGCGGAAGCCGAGCTGGCCCGCCTCAAGGCTCGCACGCCTGAGCAGCGCGACCGCGACTATAGGGAGTCGACGGAGAAGCTGCGGCGGTCGATCGACGGCCTGTCCGAGCAGATGAAGGCTCAGCAGGGCGCCACGGCTCAGAAGTCATCCGCTGAGGGCGACGGGCCGTTCGGCGGTGCGCGGATCCAGTCTGCAGCCTTTTCGGGCGGTGGCAGCTTCCGGAGGCCTCCTAGCCTTGGTGGCGGCGCGAACCTGCCCGGCGGCGGCTCTGGCCCCGGCTACAGCGGCGAGGCCGGTCCTGCAGGTCCAGGCGCTGGCCGTAGCGGTGGACGCCTCAATGGCCTCGGCGGCGGCACGCCGCGGCTGCCAGGGATCGGAGGCGGTTCTGCTCCACGTGGCGATGGTAGCGGCAGTGCCGGCGCCGCTCGCATGAGCCAGATGATGGGCTACGCGATGGATCAGCTTCGTCGCGAAGGCGTGCCTGAAGATCGGCTCCGGGAAAGCGCGGCGCACCTCGTCGGACAGGCCTTCATGGAGTCGGGCCTGGACCCGAATAAGATCCACGACGGCGGTACCGGCTACGGCATCTACGGCGCCCGCGACCCAAAGGGCTGGGGCAACTATCGGGGAGCCCGACGTAGCGACATGGTCAGGTGGCTTGAGGCCAATGGCTATGCCCGCAACTCCGCCGAGGGCCAGATGCGCGAGATGGCTCACAGCGCCATGTCGGGGCGCTATCCTCGAACCCGTAGCATCTTGATGGGTGATGGTTCGGGCAACCTCGAAGGCGATACCAACGCCATCACGAAGGAGTTCGAGGCGCCGAAGTTCATCAACCGGCGCTCTGGCGCGGTGCGCAACGCCCTACGCGCCGATCCTGAGATGCCAGCCAACCGTCTGTCCGGCCTACCGCGCCCCGATATCGGCAAAGCTGAAGGCGACTTCCTGCCGAACGGCGCACCGCGGGTCCTCAAGCCCAACAGCATGAAGGACGCGCCCGGCGTGACCATGGAGGAAGCAAACCGCCTCCGCAGTGGCCGAGCCGACGGTGAGGCGTGGGCGGCTCGGGAGAAGGCCAGGAAGGCGTTCGAGGCGATGCAGCAGGGCGAGGGTCGCCTCGACGCCTCGGCCGGCAGGGCGGGCATCGTGGCGGCGCCGAAGGTCGAGAACAACGGCTCGGTCGTGGTCAACGTCCACAAGGCTGGTGCGGACGCTCGGGTCACGACCTCGACCGCCGGCAACCTCTTCCGCGACGTGGTGCAGAACCATGGGCGCCAGATGGCGAAGGCGGAGTAGCAGTCAGGGCTACGCGACAGCGGCCAACTGCGGGCAGGCGTGAGCGGAAAAAGGGGAGCAAAATGCCTATCAGATCCATCAGCGCAACGGTTGCCGTCTGCGCCGCCTTAGGCTTCGTGGCCACGTTTTATGTGGGATTGGCCTACGCGTTCATCATGTTGGTCAGTTGGATCGGCCGAACCTTAGGTGTAGCCTGACCTCTTTCAATGAGGTCAGACACCCTGTGCCTGAAAATCTGCCCGTTCCCACCTCAGGTGGGTGGTTCGCTGAGTGGGTAGCCAGCGGCAAGCTACCAGGGGCAGCTAAAGCGATTGCACAGCTCATTGGTGACACAGCGAACGCAGGCAGCGCTTGGGTGAACATCGCCACAGCGAAGGGCGAACAGATCCAACAACGCATTCGAACTGAAACGGCGGGATCCAGCGCCATCATGGAGGCTCTAGCTGCTGAAGCCGCAAAATTAGGCGCATCCGATCCTGCTGTTGTGGAGGTCGCGTTGCGGCAGCTTGGTTCTTCCGCTGTTCGGAAGCATCTTAATAAGGCTTCGGTGTTGCAAAATGCCGCCGATGAGATGAACTCCGGCGATCCGATCGGGGACGCGCCCCCTGACATTGAAGATGATTGGCTAAATCGTTTTGAGGATTTGGCCGCCGGCGCAAGTTCAGAACGCATGCAGAAGCTTCTTGGTAGAGTACTTGCGGGTGAGATACGGAAGCCAGGGGCTTTCTCGTTCGCGACGCTTAATTTTGTAGACGTCCTGGACACTCAAGTTGCGACGTCTTTGTCCGCCATGGCGCCATTCATAATCGCCTATGACTTTATACCCTTCACTTCCCGGTTCAATTTCACAGATATGTTCGATCGAATATTGGATTTGAAGCACTATGGAATAATATCAGACGAAATAACAAGGAAAACTAAATTCAACCCAGATAAAAAACAATTGTTTACTGTGGCAAGGACTGGATTTATGGTAGGCGGCATCAGCGAAGAGGAAATGTCTTTAGATATCCTGCCACTTACGCGCGTCGGAAAAGAAATCTTTCCGTTAATAGAGTGCAGCTTATCGGACGATCAGACGAATGAATTTGTTGACCACCTTTTCGGACATATCAAAGCCGAATGGATTGAGATTGGAACGGTGAAGCTCATAGATCGAGACAATGGAATTTTCACACCGGTTTCGAGACGCAATAGGCCTGGGAATATTTAGAAATCTGGCGCAAGTGCAACCAGACCGTTATGAGCGGCCGGCTCTAACCATTGAGCTACAGGCCCCAGCGTCCGCATAGCCGTCGCGACCACGCGGGCGCAACTCGGGCCGCTGCTACGAAGAAGGGATGGGGTCAGTGCCGCACGGTCGGCACGACGCCCGCGAAAGATGCCATGCCGTCCGCTTCGACCGTCGCAGTGAAGGCCTCGTAAGCCTCTTGGTCCGTCGTGAAGGTCTCCTGCCAAGCGGTGCAGCCGCCAGACGACAGATCGATCACGACCAGCTGCCAGGGATCCCGCGTGCCGGCATAGCGGTAGATCTCGACATCGACGGCTTCACCATCTCGGCTGAAGGAGCCGGATAGCGGGGAATGCTCGAACTCGCGGTCCTCGTCCTCCACAGCCACCTCCGTCAGTTCGCTGGCTCCGGATCCTCTCGGTGCCGCAACGACCCCAGTTAACAAGTCAGTCTGTCACAGCGCGTCCCAGATCCAAGCCGCTGCCACCATCGCGGCGCCGCCGCACGCCAACGCTACCACGATGTAGCGGTGCAGGCGGTCGTAAAGAGGGAGCGGCATGGCCAGGCACTCGCAGAAGCGGGCCCACTGATGGTCATAGGCAACTTCCGGCCGCCAGCGATAAATCTTAACGATTTGTCAATTCAGAATTTGCGTGGTCCACAAGCCACAGCGTCTGAGGTTCAGTCCTTCAGGTGGCTCGCGAGACCGCCGAGGACTACAATGGCGACAACGGCGAGCGCGCATGCCGCGGCGATGAGAATGGTGCGCATCTGCCCGCTCCGTGGTTCGCGACGGACGTCATCCTCACTTCAGATAGCCCTTCGCCTTCAGGTGCTCGGTGAGAAGCTTCTCGACGTAGGAGGCAACCGAACGGCTGTCCTCGGCGGCTGCCTTCTCTGCCGCTGCCTTCACGGCGTCGGCCACGCGGACGGAGATCGCTGAGGTCTTTGCCATGGGTGCAATTGTGTGCAGTTGACATCCAAATTCGGTGTCTTCATACTGCACTCAGTTGCACACAAATGCAACGGGCCGACACGGGGGTTAGGAGCCCCGGGCCAGCCCTGACCATCAACGCATCGGAGCTACGTCAATGGCTACCCACGCCCATAGCACACGCGCGCCCTTATTACGCCCGTCCGGCAGCCAGGGCCTGAGCAGATTTGCTCAGACCGAGCAAAGCCCTCGAAGCTTATTAGGCGCGGCGCCCGGCCGGCAGTCGGGCCCCGTCACCATCGCCATCGCGACCATGCGCGCCGCGGATCCAGATCTGGATCGGCAACGCCTCCGCGACCTGCGCCGCCGGATCGCCGACCGCATCGAGGCGGACATCGCCTTATTAGATGCGCTCGACGGCGACGCGGACCTGGAGGACGGTCACGACGCCGAAGGGCTCACCGACGACAACGGCATTGCCGACCTCGAAGCCGTGGCCGAGCAGGGCTTCTCTGGCTACGGGAGGTGCCTGTGAGCGGTCTCGCATCCCGCCGCGGGTTCCTTCGCGGTCTCACCACGCTTCCTCTTATTGGGGGCAGTGTGGCCCTCATCGGCGCCCCATCTGCGGTCGCCCTTCCAACCTCACGGGAGCTTCTCGACAGCTACGACGCGTGGCTCGACATGGAGCGACGCTTTCTCAAGTGGGAGCGCTTTCGGTCGACCGAACTGTACGATGCCAACCCCAACTGCCAGTGCGTCTGGTACGACAAGGTGACTGGCCGGCGCTTCGATTGGGTGCCGTTGGACAACCTCGGCGCCGGCTATCACATGTCGGACGATCCGGCGAAACAGCCACAACCGTCCAGTCGTGCAGCTCTCGTGCTGAGCGCCGTGGGTTGCTCCTGGCAGGGGGGACGTGGATGAACGGCCCCTCCCATCGCCGTGGCTTCCTTCGTGGATTGGCCTCGCTTCCCCTAATCGGGGGCGGCGTGACGCTCATCGGGACGCCGACCGCTGCCGCGACACCGGTGACGCCCGGCCTGCTGAGGGCCTACGCCGATTGGCTCGCAGTCGAGTACGGCGAGGCGCTGATCGAGCTGGATACCATTGGGGCAGCGGACAAGCCGGTGAGGATTGCCCTCGCTGTCGAGAAGTTCCGGCGCGAGTGGTGTCAGGACAACGGAACGCTGAACCCGCCGAGCGGCGGCGGCAGACGCTTCGTGAGCCCACCCGTCTCTGCTCCGTCCACCCGCGCGGCTGTCGTGTTGGCGGCGGTCGGCTCCGATTGGCGGGAGGGCTAGCCATGGCTCTAGCGCCTCGGCATGTCCGGCTCGCGGCCAAGGATGGTCGCCGGGTCGGCAAGATCACAAAGGCGGCACGCCAAGCCGCCGATCCTGCCATGGAGATTGCCCGCCTACGGCGAACTTTGAATGAGATCAGGAAGGAGGCGGAGAACGTCAATCGTCGCGGCGACGCGGCGATGGAAGTGCTCAACGCGGCCTTCACCGCTGTGTGTGGAACCGATCGGTTGGCGGCGCGGGCTCTCGTGCGTGAGGCTCTTATCGAATGCCGCTTCGCGCTCGGCGCTCACCTCGTCATCCGCCTATGCGAATTGGCCGAGGAGGGCTCGCTATGCGCCTGACTGTCGGCAGTGCCGGTCCGTCCAGTCCATCATCGGGGCGACCTGAGGCGGCCGCTCGATATCGGCTGGCGGGGTTTCAATCCCACCCCTTCCGCCAGGGATCCCTACCTTGACATGGTAGGGGTCACAGGTTCGCGGGCAAAGTTGAGCTTAGGGTACGCATCGGATGCGTACCCTTGGCATCCACGCCCGCCCGGCGGCTGATCTGGAGGAATGCGAAGGGCGGACGTGGAGGTCGGGAGGTGAAGCCGACGTTCGCAGGCTATCGCCGCTCAGGGCGCCGGTCTCTCACCTATGCAAGAGGTCGACAGGAATTCAGGCATCCACGCCCGCCCGGGAAAGCTCTGGCGGGCTCATCAGACGAGCGTGGAGGCCAACGAGACGGTCGAGAACTCGCCGGCAGATTGAGCCCTAGCCCGACTGCCTTGCCAAACTATGACCGGGCTTTGACCACTGTGACCATCAGATTGTAGGTACCACTGTAGGCAGCACCACCATGAAAACCGCTAACACATTGACATTTAAGCGGTTTCAGGAAGGAACTGGCGGAGAGGGGGGGATTCGAACCCCCGATGCCCTTGCAGGCATGCCGCATTTCGAGTGCGGTGCATTCAACCGCTCTGCCACCTCTCCGCAAGGTGCCTCGATGAGACGGGCGGTGCGTAGCACGCGTGGTCCCGCTTCACAAGCGAGACGTCGCGCGGCGCCGGATCAGACCACCACGGTGATCGCCTGCGCCGCGCGGGTCAGGCCGGTGTAGAGCCAGCGCGCCCGGTGCTCGCGGAACGCGTAGGATTCGTCGAACAGCGTGACCCGATCCCACTGCGACCCTTGAGCCTTGTGCACCGTCAGCGCGTAGCCGTAGGTGAACTCGTCCGTCTCGCGCCGCAGGAACAGCGGGATCTCCTCGTCCGTGCCGGAGATCATCGCGCGCAGCACCTTGATGTCGGTGGGCTTCCGGCGGAGCGCCGGGTCGTCCTCCGGCACCACGTCGAGGCGGATCAGGTCCGGACGCGGCGGCGCGCGCAGGGCCTGCACGGTCCAGGTCGAGCCGTTGAGCAGGCCCTTCACCCGGTCGTTGCGCAGGCAGACCAGCTTCTCGCCGATCGCCGGCATCGGGTCCGTGTGGCCGGCGAGCTCCCGCAGCCGTGCATTGTAGAGGCGGCGGGTCTTGTTCAAGCCGACCAGCACCTGATCGCACTCGAGCACCTCGGCCGGATCCAGGGCGCGGCGCGACACGATCCGGCTCTGCCCGTAGCTGCCGAGCTCCAGCCGGCCGCCCTCGCGCACGGTCATGGCCATGCGGACGATCGGGTCGTCCTTGGCCTGCCGGTGCACCTCGGTGAGCATCACGTCGGGCTCAGCCTCGGTGAAGAAGCCGCCGCCGCGCACCGGCGGCAGCTGCGCCGGGTCGCCCAGGACGAGGACCGGCCGCTCGAAGGACAGGAGATCGTTGCCGAGGTCGGAATCGACCATCGAGCACTCGTCGATGATGATCAGGTCCGCCTTGGCGGCCGGGCCCGAGCGGTTCAGCGTGAAGGTCGGCCCGCCCTCCTCTGCCTCCTTGGTGCGGTAGATCAGCGAGTGGATCGTGGCGGCGTCGTAGCAGCCCTTCTGGCGCATCACCGAGGCCGCCTTGCCGGTGAAGGCCCCGTAGACCACCGTGCCGTCGACATCCTCGGCGATCCGGCGGGCGAGCGTCGTCTTGCCGGTGCCGGCATAGCCGAACAGCCGGAACACCTGCGATCCCCCGTCTCGCCGCCACGCGGCGATCGCCTTCAGCGCCGCGTCCTGCTGCGGCGCGTAGGCGGCCGGCAGACCCGCACTCACGGCCAGCGCACGGTCGGCGGCATCGAGGAGAGGATGGAGGCGACGTTGCCGCCCGTCTTCAGGCCGAAGATCGTGCCCCGGTCGTAGAGCAGGTTGAACTCCACGTAGCGGCCCCGCCGCACCTGCTGCTCGTGGCGGTCCGCCTCGGTCCAGGGCGTGCCGAGATTGTCGCGCACGATCTTCGGGTAGGCCTCCAGGAAGGCCCGGCCCACGTCGCGGGTGTAGGCGAGGTCGGCCTGCGGCGTCCCGCTCCAGAGGTAATCGTAGAAGATCCCGCCGATGCCGCGCGGCTCGTTCCGGTGCTTGAGGTGGAAATACTCGTCGCACCACGCCCTGTAGCGGGCGTGGTCGATGCCGTGCGCCGCGCAGGCCCGCGCCAGGCAGGCGTGGAAGTGGCGGCTGTCCGGATCGTCCTGCGTGCGGCGCCGGTCGAGCACCGGCGTCAGGTCGGCCCCGCCCCCGAACCACGCCCGCGTCGTCGCGACGAACCGGGTGTTCATGTGCACCGTCGGCACGTGCGGGTTCCACGGATGGGCGATCAGCGAGATGCCGGTGGCGAAGAAGCGCGGGTCCTCGGCGGCGCCGGGCATCTGGGCGCGGAATTCCGGCGCGAACTCGCCGTGCACCGTCGAGATGTGCACGCCGGCCTTCTCGAAGACGCGGCCCCGCAGCATCGCCATGACGCCGCCGCCGCCCGGCCGCCCGGTATGGTCGGTCCGGTTCCACGGGGTCTTCTCGAACGTCCCGGGGCCCTCGGGCGCGTCGGGGTGGAACGGGCCCGCCGCCTCCGCCTCGAGGGTCTCCAGAGCGGCGACGATCCGGTCGCGCAGCGTCTCGAACCACGCCGCGGCCTCGGACTTCATGGCCGTCACGTCGGCCTCGGAGGGAGGCGCAGCCAGGGCTGCGCGCGCGTCGTCCGGCATCGTCATGACACAGGCTTTTCCACCCTGCCGGGCGCACGTCAATGCGGTCGCGGCCCCGCACGGGCGCGCAGGGCTCCCGCGCAGGGCTCCCGCGCCGGTGTCCCGACCGGCGACAACGCCCCTACGCGGCCCCTACGCGGCCCCTACGCGGCCCCTACGCGGCCCCTACGCGGGCGCCGGCCGCTCGCCGACGGGCTTGAGCAGCCCCGTGGCGGTCGCCACCAGCTCCCCGGCCTCGTCGCGGATCTCGGCCTCGCAGAAGATCACCGACCGCCCCGCCCGGGTGACCCGTCCCTCGGCGGTCAGGACGCCGCGGCCGGGGGCGAGGAAGCGGGTCTGCATGTCGAGGGTCACCACGGGGCGCCCCGCCCGCAGCCGCGCCGCCGTCCCCAGGGCGACGTCGAGCAGGGTGCAGAGCGCGCCGCCATGGGCGATGCCGAGGTTGTTGGCGTGCTCCGGCCGCAGGGCGAGGCGCAGCCGCGTCCGGCCCGCGCGCACGTCGAGCGCCTCGATCCCGCAGTGATCCACGAACGGGATGATGGCGCCGAAGACGGTGCCCGTCTCCGAGCGCTGATCCACTTGGTGATCCCCTTGGTGATCCCCTTGGTGATCCCCTTGCCGGTCCACTTGCTGGTCCACGCCGATCGCCCCGGATCCTGCCCCGCCCGGATCCTTATCGCCCGGCCGCCTCCGAGGCCATGACCGGTCCGCGGCAGATCACGTGACAGTCCGGCCGAAACGTTCGTCCCGTCCCGAAGGCTCACGGGACATCGCGGCGGGCCGCCGCGTGAAGTTCTGCGCCTCTCATCAGACCGGAGACGGATCTTCGCAGAGGAAGCCCGCGGCGAGATCGCGGCGGAAGGCATAACCGGCGCCCGTCCGCGTCGCCCGGTCTCGTCCAACTTCGGCTCCGGGGTGTCGGTTTGCTCGACGGTCGATTTCAGCTCGACCCACGGTTTGAATAATATGCGTGTTCATGGCGGGGGCATTGTGTAGGGAAATGCTCGACGACGACTTGATTTTGCTGCACAGACGTTAGAACCGTCTCACGACGGTCGGATAGAGGGAATCATCGATGGACGACAACGCCACTGAGCAGCAGCAGACCTTTATCGAGCAGGCGTCCGACATCGTCTCGGCGTATGTCTCGAACAATTCCGTGCCGATCAGCGAATTGCCCGGTCTGCTCGCCGGCGTTCACGCCGCGCTGACGAAGCTGTCCGCCCCCACGGCGACGGTCACCGAGGCGGCCGACAAGCCGACGCCGGCCCAGATCCGCAAGTCGGTGACGCCGGACGCCCTGATCTCGTTCATCGACGGCAAGCCGTACAAGACGCTCAAGCGGCACCTGTCGCGCAACGGCCTGACGATCGAGCAGTATCGCGAGCGCTTCGGGCTGCCGCGCGACTATCCGTCGACGGCCGCGAGCTACTCGGCCCAGCGCTCGGAACTCGCCCGCAGCCTCGGCCTCGGCCAGCAGCGCCGCAAGTCCGCCGCCCCGGCGCCCGAGCCCGAGCCCGTCGCGGAAGTGGCCGAGAAGCCGAAGCGCGCCAGCCGCACCCGCAAGGCCAAGGAGACGGCCTGAGCCCGGCCTGAGCCCGGCAACGCCCGGGCTCGTGGTTACCGGCCGGCGCGCGACCCGCGCGCCGGTCCGTTACGCGAAATCGGCGAGGTCGTCGGCCACGTCGCCCGCGGCGATCTCCGTCTCGGCCTTGTGCCGCTCGACCGCCTCGGCCTCCGCCCCGATCTCCGGCCCGACCTCTGCCTCGGTCATGCCGGGCCGCGGGCCCGGCCCCTCGGGCGCCGGCGCTGTCTCCGGCCGCGCCTGGCCGGCCTCCCCTTCGGAGGCTCGATCCGTCACCCGCCCCGCCATGCTGCGCGCTCCCCGATCCGCCGACGGGAGAGCAAAGCGCGGACGGCCCGGCGCGTTCCGCGCGCGCCGCATCACGACGGCGCCGCGCGCGACGGAGCCGATCCCGCGGTGATCGCGATCTGCGGGATGGCGCCGCGTTTGAGCCTCAGGAGCGCGACGCGCCGTGTCGAGAGGCCTCGCCACGCGTTGAACCGCCGGACATGCATGCGCCGGACATGCCGATCGGGAGCGGGATTTGGGCAATCGTTACGGGCTGGAGATCCGCGCCGCCGCGGGGCCTGACGCCGCGGGTCTCGCGGCGCTGCTCAGCGAGGCGGGGGTCGCGGTCGGCGCCGCTGACCTCGCGGCCCGGCTCGAGGCCCTGCAGCGGGACGGCGGCATCGCCCTCGTCGCCGTGGAATGGGGGCCGCCGAGCGGCCTCATCGCCGTCGCCCCCGTGCGGACGCTGGACGCGCCGCGGCCCTTCGGCCTGATCACCGGCCTCGCGGTCGCCGCCGAGTCGCGCCGCCGGGGCATCGGTCGGGTCCTGCTGAAGGCGGCCGGCCGGGCGGCGCGGCAGGCGGGCTGCGACCGGCTGCTCCTGGCCGCGGGGCCGGACCAGGCCGCCCTGCGCGCCTTCTGCGCCGCCGCCGGCTTCGCCGACGAAGGGACCGTGCTCGCGCGGCCGCTGCTGAAGCGGGGCACCGGAGACGGCTGAGATCCGCGACATCCTGGCCGAAGCCGGCGGGGCTCACCGGGCGTTACCCCCGGAGAGTGGAGCCCCCCGATGACGCTGCGATCCGAGACCCCGCCGCCGCCCGCGAACCTGCCCTGCGATCCGCCGCCGGATTCCGAGGCGCCGACCGCCGCGCAGCTCAAGGGCGACATCGACAGCGGCCGCACCGCCGACAAGACCCCGCACATGGATATCGGCGCGGCCCCGCTCGGGACCTGCGAGGAGGCCGGGGGGACGCCACCGACGCCCCGGGAGGTCCGGATCGCCCGGCAGAACGAGCGGGCGCCCTCGGAGCGGGCGGCCAAGGGTTACCCGCACCAGCGGCAGCCCTGGGTCCTGCCGCTCTACGCCGGCATCATCGTCGCGGCCGCCGTGGGGCTCGGCCTCGTGCTCTGGCTGACGCGCTGACTGCCGCACTGACTGATGCGCTGACGGTCCGGCCGGGTTGGGACCGCGCCGGTGCCATCCTGGCGCAGGACGGCACGGTCGCCGCGGAGGCGGTTTAAAGGTCGATTCACGTCGATGCGGTTAGCGTGACCTTACTGCAGTCTTGCGTAACCGATCCTCCATGCCCCCTTCCGTCGATGCTCCGCCGGACCTGTCCGGGCTCCTCGAACTGTCACGCATCGAGAATCTCGATCTCAAGCCGGTGATCCTCCGGGTTCAGACGGACCTGTTCGTCCGGGCCGCGGCCCGGGACCGGACCGAGATCGAGATCTTCGAGTCCCTGGCCTGCGGACTCATCCCGACGGTGGACGAGGAGACGGCCCGGGTCGTGGCCCGCAAGCTGGCCCCCTGCCCCGAGACGCCGCCCGCTGTGCTGGAGGCGCTCGCCCTGCGCGGCGGCGGTGCCCGCGACGCGGTGGTGGAGCTGGCCCCGACCCTGAGCCACCGCCTGATCGAGGCGGCCCTGGCCGAGGGGTCGGACATCGCCGCCCGCATCGCCGCCCGGGCCGGGCTGAGCCGGGAGGCGGTGGACGAACTCTCCCGCGAGGGCCGCCCCGAGATCGACCGCGCGCTGGCGGCAAATCTCGGCCACACCCTGCGGGGCGCGGCCCTGTCGCGGCTCGTGGACCGCGGCCGCACCGCCCCCGACCTCGCCCGGCTGCTGCTGGTCCGGCCCGACGTTTCGGCCGCCGACCTCGTGCCCCTGTACCTGCACGCCGACCCGATGCGCCGCACGGTGATCGGCCGGGCCGTCGAGGCGACCGCCGCCCTGCGCCCCTGCCCGCCGCCGCCCCGCGGCCTCGGCGAGACCCTGACCGGCCTGTCCGCCGCCCGCGACGTTCCCGCCTTCATGGCGGCGCTGGCCGACGGGCTCGGCCTGCCCCGCGATTTCCTGACCGTTGTCGCCGATGCGGGCACCCGCTACGACCTCCTGACCCTAGGCCTGCGGGCCGCCGGCCTGCACGAGGAGGAGGCGGTCTACATCTTCCTGACCCTCAACCAGGGGGTGGCGCGCTCGGCCGAGCGCGTCGCCGATCTCGTCCGGCTGTTCCGCACTGTGAGCCGTCCGGCCTCGCGGGACCTGATCGCCGCGATCCTCGACCGGCCGCTCGCCGAGCGCGGTCGGAGCGAGGCCCACCAGCCGGCACACGGCCCGGAGGCCAAGCTGCGCCAGGGCGCCGAGCGCGTCGCCGCGCAGCGGCCGCCCCTGCCGGCGCGGGCCCGAACGGCGAGCGGCGGGGAGCCGGGCTGACCGGCCGGCCGTCAGCGCGGCCCGGTCCGGAGATCGCTTTTCGGATCGCTCTGCGGATCGCTCTCCGGATCGGCGCCCCGCCACGCGGGCTGCCGGTCCGTCTCCTGCAGGGTGTCGTTCGAGGGCGCCTCCGCGGCGCGGCGGCTCAGCTCCGCCATCAGGCCGCGGGCCAGCACGGCGCGGACCGCCCGCTCCCGGGTCTCGGGCGGGACCGCCTCCAGGGCTGACGGCACGACCGCCTGGGCGCTCGGGACCGCTCCGGCGAGCCTGCGGGCCTCCGCGGCCGGGTCCGCTCCGGTGCGAAGCATGGCGAAGTAGGAGAGCACGCCGATCACCAGCGCGGCGCGCAGCAGGACGGTCATGGAACGGTTTCTCCGCTCGAGATCGCGCGAAGCATTCGACGGATTTCGTGAACCGGGCCTCTACCAACCCGAGCTTTCCCGCACGATGGTGAATGAAGCTTGTTCGCGATCGGCTGGTTACCTCGCGGAAAGCATCCCGACCATTCGGACAAGTCCCGCAACACTCGTTTAAGCCGGCTCTGCGACCGTCCGGTAGTCGTTCGAAGTCGAACCGGAGGCGCGACGGATGCGGGAACGCAGCCAGCGCGACGCGTGCCAACCTTGACCATCAAGACTGTCCTGACGTCGCTGATCGACGACCGGCTCGCGGGCCTCGTCCACGAATCCGCGGCCGACAACCCGGCCGCCCGCGCGCGCCACCAGCGCTTCCTGGTGTCGCGGCTGGCGACCGGCGCCGTGATGATGGCCGGGCTGCCGCCCTACCTGCTGTGGCGCGGGGTGCCGTCGGGCTTCGAGGTCCTGGCGATCGCGAGCCTGCTGCTGCCGGTCTTCGCCGCCGTCCTCCTCACCCGCACCGGCTCCCTCTGGGTCGCCCACGCGGTCTCGTCGGCGGGCCTGACCGGCCTCGTCGTCGCCCTGGCGGGCGTCACCGGCGGCGTCACCTCGCCCGCCGCGGTCTGGCTCGTGGCGATCCCCCTCGAGGCGCTGGTCTCCGGCTCGCTCCGCGCGACGATCGCGGCCGCCGCGATGGCGGTCCTCGGCGTCCTGGCCGTGGTGGCCCTCGGCGCCTGGGCCGGCTCCCTGCCGGTCATGGACATCTCGGCCGCGGTCGCCCTGCCGGCCTTCGCCATCACGGCGATCGGCCACGTCGCCGCCCAGGCCCTGGAGCACATGCGCAACGAGGGCGTCTGGCGCGAGCGGCTGCGCGACAACGAGGCCCGCGACCGGCTGCTGCTCTCGGCGATCGACGACCTCGTGACCTGGCACGACCGCAACGGCCGCGTGCTGGAGGCCTCGGTCTCGGCCGTCCGACTCCTGGGCAGCGCCCCGGCCCGCCTGCGCGGCCACGGCCTGCTGGAGCGCGTCCACGTCGCCGACCGCCCGGCCTTCCTCAAGGCGGTGAGCGACGTCGCCGCGACCGGGCGGCCCGCGACCCTGCCCCTGCGCCTGCACGTCGAGCCCGAGACCGGCCGCGCCGACGGCGCGAGCCTGATCTACGCCGAGATGCGCGCCCACCGGATCGAGCACGGCGCGCACGACGCCGCCACGGCGGTCGTGGCGGTCACCCGCGACATGACCGAGCACCACCGGCACGCCGTCGAGCTGGAGCGCGCCCGCGCCGAGGCCGAGCGGGCCGACGCGATCAAGGGCCGGTTCCTGGCCAACGTCACCCACGAGCTGCGCACGCCGCTCAACGCGATCATCGGCTTCTCCGAGGTCCTCGCCGGCGAAGGCGCCGTCAGCCTCGGACCGGTCCAGGCGCGGGAATATGCCGGCATCATCGGCGCCTCGGGCCACCACCTGCTCGGCGTCGTCAACACGCTGCTCGACATGAGCCGGATCCAGAGCGGCAACTTCGACTGCGCCCCCGAGGCGTTCGACATCGCGGACCTGCTCCGGGCCTGCTGCGACATGATGCGCCTGAAGGCCGACGCCGCCGGCGTCGTCGTCACCGCCGCCCTGTCGGGACCGGTGGAGATCACGGCCGATCCCGCCGCCTGCCGGCAGGTGCTGATCAACCTCATCTCGAACGCCGTGAAGTTCACCCCGGCGGGCGGCCGCATCGACCTGTCCCTGCGGCGCGGCGCCGGCACCCTGGACATCGTCGTGGCCGATACGGGCGTCGGCATCGGCGCGGACGACCTGCCCAAGCTCGGCACACCGTTCTTCCAGGCCGGGAGCGGCGGCTACAAGCGCCAGCACGAGGGCACCGGCCTCGGCCTGTCGGTGGTCCAGGGCCTCGTCGGCCTCCACGGCGGCTCCCTGCTGATCGAGAGCGCGCCCCAGGCCGGGACGGTGGTGACCGTCACCCTGCCCCTCGTCTGCCAGGCCCCCGCGGCCGCCCACGGCCCGGCCCCGATCCGCACGGCCGTGCGCGGCGCCCCGGCGCCCCGCCGCGTGGTGCGCCTGCCGCTCGGCCTGTTCGACGCGGAGCCGGGCCTCGCCGCGGCCCCGGCCGACCCGGTCCTGCGCCGCACCGGCTGACCCGAAGATCCCCGGAAGGAGACATGATGTCAGGCTACCGCGAGATCACCGTACCGGGCGAACCCGGCCGCGCGCGCCGCGCCGCGCCGCGCCGCCCCGCGGTCCAGGGCGACTGGCGCGCCGTGCTCGTCGGCGCGCTGAAGGCGACGGGCGCCACCTGCCGGACCAGCCCGGGCGCCGTTCTCGGCAGCCTCGTCGCCCTCGGCGCGGCGGGCTTCGTCTGCGTCAACGCCCTCGGCTACCAGACCGGGCGCCATCCGGCGCCGATCCTGCCGAAGCTCGCCCAGAAGGCGCCCGCCCCCCGCGAGGCGGCGCCGGCCGCCAGGGAGGCCCTCCGGGAACCCGCGCGGGATCCGGTGCGGGTCATCGAGGCCGACCGCGCCGCAGCGCCGATCCCCGCCAAGCCGGCGGCCCGGGACGCGATCGGCGAGCTGATCCGGTCCGAGGAGACCACCGCCTCGGTCACCCCGAAGGCGTCGCCGGTTCGGCCGGCCGCCAAGCCGGCCGCGAAGGAGACGGACGCCAAGGCGGCGAAGTCCGAGAAGGACGGCGATCCGGTGCTGCGCGCCCAGAAGGCGCTGTCGAAGCTCGGCTACGCGGTGAAGCCCGACGGCGCGATGGGCCCCGGCACCCGCGCGGCGATCGAGAAGTTCGAGCGCGGCGCCAAGCTGCCGGTGACCGGAGAGGCGACGGGCCGGACCCTGCGCGAGCTGATGGCGCGGGCGGGCCACGGCTAGCGGGACGGAAGCGGCGCCCGCTCCGCGGAAGCGGTTCGGGTGCCGGTCGTCGTGAGAGCGCATCCCTCAGTACTGCGTGCCGGTGAACCGGCAGATCGTCTTGCAGCGCGGGCCGCCATTGGCCTGCCAGGACTTCGCGTGGCCGATCGATCCGGTCATGTCCTGCGTGGGATTACCGCCGGGCCGGTGCACGACGATGTTGCAGGCATCGCTCGGCGTCCGCTGGTAGCGCGGGCAGGACGCGGAGTCGCGGTGGCCCAGTAAATCCATGAGCGTCTCCGGACGGGCGTCGGCCGACGGCACAGCAAAGCACAGGCAGGCGACGATCAGCGTCGCGAGCGAGGTCATTCTCCGCATCGGATTGCTCCTCAAATCATCGTGACATGCGAATTCGGGCGCCCTTTGCTCAGTTAGGCAGCAGAAAATACTATAGATGTGCGCTGACGCACATTGTTCAATTCTTTTTTAATCCCGAGAAATACTGGATTTTTTGACGGATTATTCGCCGCGCTGAGCCGTTTACTCTAGACGTGCGGCGTCGCGCATCCGCGCTTGCCCGTGCCGGCGCTTTCGCGCATGGCGGGGCTTGCGCCGCTCCAACCGGCCGGGTTTCAGGGGCCGACCGCCGCGCCGGATCGCCCGCCCGCGGCGCGGGCCGCGCGATTCACAGGGCTACAGACGCATGCGCCTGCGCTCCGATTTCTGGGTCTCGGCCCATCTGCGGCGTCTGGACGTCGCGGGCATCCCGGCGGTGCTGCGCCGGCGCGGATCCGCGGAGGCGGGCGCGATCTTCGTGAAGGTCGATCGGCTCGACGGCAGCGCCGACCTCTACGGACCGGCGCCGCAAGCGCTGTTCGAGGCCGAGGAGAGCGGCGACCGCCGCTTCGCCGCGATCGTCACCGGCGGCAGCCCGCTCGACGTGGAGGAGCGTCTGACCAAGGAGATCCGGTTCGATTCCGATCTCTGGATCGTCGAGATCGACGACCGCCAGGGGCGGCATTTTCTGGATCTGGCGGAGTGATACCGTTTCCGGTTGGAGACCTCGCCACCGTCTTTGCGGGCGCAGCGACGCAATCCAGCGGCGCCACGCCGACCGATGGCGCGCCGCCCCGGGTCACTTCGCTCCGCTCGTGATGACGGAGCGAAGCGAAGGCAGCGCCCGTCAGCCCTCGATGATGCGCTCGTCGAGCTTGCGGTCGACGGTCTCGACGGTGCGGTCGATCTCGGCGTTCGGCTCGCCGAGCTGGTGCGAGATGAGCTTCACCAGCAGGTCGACCCGCTCGATGTAGGGCGCGCCGTTCGCCACGGCCCGCGCGGCCGAGGACGGCTTCAGCAGGCTCTCGGCAGCCCTGGCGTACTTCTCGAACGGCACCTGGTCGGCCGCGTCGGCGCCGAGCTTCCGGGCGATGCCGTCGACGTGGTCGTAGATCGCCCGCGAGCGCGCTAGGTCGCCGTGGACGGCGTCGTGGATGGATTGCGGCTCGCCCGGAGTGATGCAGCGGTAATTGCCGGTGAGCAGCATCGACCACTTGGCCAGCGGCACGAATAGCGAGTCGAACACCTTGAGCTTCACCGGCACGTCGTGCCCGTCGAGGCGCACGGCGTCGATGTCGGCCTCCAGCTCCCGGAGCAGCCGGTTATGGGCCTCGTCCGCGAAGGTCGCGGCCTTGAAGTTCGTCGGCAGGCCGACGTGGAGGACGTTCGCCTCCTCCTCCGGCGGCCGGAAGGCCTGCGGATCGGGGGAGCAGAGCGACACCAGACCCGGCTCGAACCGGTCCCACACGCCGGCATTGGTGTAGGCGTCCTCGAGGTCCATGGCGGCGAGCGCCGGGATCCGCTTGAGGTAGGGCAGCGGCGGCATGTTCATGATCGACAGGCACGGCAGCTTCGCCGCCGCGATCTTGATCATGAGGACGCGGATCGTGTGGTTGTTGTACTGCGGCTCCTGCATGGCGAGGCCGACGAGGTCGTAGCGCGACACGTCGACGTCCTCCGGCGGCATCGCGTCGACCTTGCCGGGCAGATCGCGCGAGTGAATCGCGCGGTGCTCCTTCTCGTCGCGCAGCTTGATGCGGACCTCGGTCCCCTCGCGGTTGATCAGGTCCGCGGTCTTCCGCCGGCACACCAGGGTCACGTTGTGACCGGCCATCAGGAGCTTGGTGCCCAGGAGCGAGCCGTAGGAGGCCCCCAGGATCAGGATGTTCTTGGCCACGTCGGTCCTCCCCAGCATTGAGACTTGCTGTGTGTTGTCTGGCTGCTGGGAACAGCGCGTCCACGCCACGGCCCCAAGCGCACGTGCGATGGATGGCAGCCGGGCGAGCGGAAGGCAAGCCTTCTGGTATACCTAATCCCAAACCCTTTGTGAGGCCCTGCCGGTGACAGGCGGAGCGATCCCTATCCTCCGCACCCGGGATCTCCACAGGGTGGCGCCTCCGGGACATCGCGCGGGACCCTCTCGGGACCGCGGACGACGACCGCCCCGCCGCGGGCCCTAGCCCCAGAGGTCCGGCGTCGGCGGGTGCATCAGGCTGCCCTCGTAGCGCAGCGGAGGGTCGCGGTCCCGGGCCAGCAGCAGCGGCCCGTCGAGGTCGACGAACTCCGCGTCGTTGGCGAGCAGGGCCGCCGGCGCCATGCCCAGCGAGGTGCCGAGCATGCAGCCGACCATGATCGAGAGCCCCCGGGCCCGCGCCTCGCGGGCGAGGAGCACCGCCTCGGTCAGGCCGCCGGTCTTGTCGAGCTTGATGTTGATCGCGTCGTAGCGCCCGGCCAGCGCGTCGAGGCCGGCGCGGTCGTGGAGGCTCTCGTCGGCGCAGACCGGCACCGGGTGGGGGATCTCGGCGAGCAGGGCGTCGGCGTCGGCCGGCAGCGGCTGCTCGATCAGCGCGACGCCCGCCCGCAGGCAGGCCGCGAGGTTGGCCTCCACGTTCTCGGGCCGCCACGCCTCGTTGGCGTCGACGATCAGCCGGGATTCCGGCGCGCCGGCCCGCACCGCGGCGATGCGCTCCGGATCGCCGTCCCCGCCGAGCTTGACCTTGAGCAGCGGCCGGTGGGCGGCCTTGCGGGCGGCCTCCGCCATGCTCTCCGGCGTGCCGAGGCTCAGCGTGTAGGCGGTGATGGCCGGCCGGGGCTCGGCGAGACCCGCGATCTCCCAGGCGGGACGGCCCTGCCGCTTAGCCTCGAGGTCGAACAGCGCGCAATCGAGGGCGTTGCGCGCGGCGCCCGCCTTCATGCGGGTCATGAGCGCGTCCCGCCCGATCCCGGCCGCGATCGCCTCCGCCTGGCCCTCGATCAGGGCACTGACGCTCTCGACGCTCTCCCCGTAGCGCGGATAGGGCACGCACTCGCCGCGCCCGACCGCGTCGCCGTCCGCGATCGTCGCCACTACGACGGCGATCTCGGTGCGGCTGCCGCGGGAGATCGTGAAGGCGCCGGCGATCGGGAAGCGCTCGACGGCGAGGGTCAGGCGGCGGGCCATGTCGTACGGTCTCCGGTTCAGGCCTGCGGTCGATGCAGCCCGCTCCGTCATCACGGGCGGAGCGAAGTGACCCAGGGCAGCGAGCGGCCGGTTGGCATGGCGCTGCTAGATCGCTTCGCTCGGCTCACGGGGACGGCGTCAGAGCCGGCACAGGGAAGCGGTATCAGATCGCCGGGAAGTCGGCGACGATCCGGTCGACCAGCCCGTCGACGCCGAAGCGCACCGGGTCGGTGGCGGGCAGGCCGTGCTCGGAGCCGAGCGCGTCGAGGAGCGCCCGGGCCTCGCCCTCGGCGAGCGCCTGGGTGTTCACCGCGATGCCGACCGGCTTGATCCCCGGATTGGTCAGGCTGCCGAGCTGCACGGTGAGGTCGATCACCTGCCGGATGGTCGGAAGCGGGTGCTTAACGCCGCGCATGTTGGTGCGGGTCGGCTCGTGGCAGACCACGAAGGCGTCGGCCTGCGCGCCGTGCAGCAGGCCGAGGCTCACGCCCGCGAAGGACGGGTGGTAGAGCGAGCCCTGTCCCTCGATCAGGTCCCAGTGGTTCGGCTCGGCCTCGGGCGCGATCGTCTCGACGGCGCCGGAGATGAAGTCGGCCACGACGGCGTCGATGGCGACGCCCCGGCCGGAGATGAACACGCCGGTCTGGCCCGTGGCGCGGAAATCGGCGTCGAGGCCGCGCTCGCGCATGCCGCGCTCCAGGGCCAGTACGGTGTACTTCTTGCCGACCGAGCAGTCGGTGCCGACGGTGAGCAGGCGCCGCCCGGCCCGCTTGGTGCCCTTGCCGGTGGGGAAGCGCTCGTCGGTGTGGCGGACGTCGTGGAGCTGGCGGCCGCGGCGGGCGGCGGCCTCCGCGATGGCCGGGACCGCGCCGAGCTTCACGTGCAGGCCGCTCGCCACGTCGAGACCGGCCTCGATCGCCGCGACGATCTCCTTGACCCAGTGGTCCGGCAGGACGCCGCCGGCGTTGACGACGCCGATCACCAGGGTCCGGCAGCCCTTCGCCAGGGCCTCGGGCAGGGTCATGTCGGGGATGCCGAGATCGGCGGCGCAGCCCGGCAGGCGCATCTGGCCGACGCACCATTCGGGGCGCCAGTCCTTGATCCCGTAGGCGGTCTTGGCCGCCAGCGTGTCGGGCACGTCGCCCAGGAACATCAGGTAGGGCGTGGCGATCTGCATCGGTCGAGCAACCTTCTCCGGGAGGCCGGCGGACCGTCTATGCGGGATCGCGGGCGGCGTGCGCAATGCATGGGGCTGGCCAAGGCGGTCGATGCCGCCGCCCCACGGAGCATACCGGCTCTGCACGCCGTCATCGCGGGCGCAGCGAAGCGACCCGGGGACACGCTACAGCCTGGGAGCGCGCGCCACCCTGGGTTGCTTCGCTGCGCTCGCAAAGACGGCGCGTTCGCCGCCTCACCTCTGCGGCGCGTGGCGCTCCAACTCAGGCCGCGCGTCGTCGCGCCACCCCCGCCTCGTTGGCCACCGCGCCCACCGGCGCCGGCACTCCGGTCGCCCGGACCATCCCCTCGGCGCCCGCCAGCGCGCCCGCGCGCAGCTCGAGACCGAGGAAGCGCGCGCGCTCGAACGGCCCCGGCAGAGTCAGGCCCTCCGCGAGCGCCCGGTCGAAGCCGAAGCGCGCGTAGTAGGGCGCGTCGCCGACCAGCAGCACGGCGCCGTGTCCGAGGGATTCCGCCCGGCCGAGGGCCGCCTGCATCATCACCGAGCCGAGCCCCTGGCCCTGGATCGCCGGATCGACGGCGAGCGGGCCGAGCAGCAGCGCCGGGCGGGCGAGCCCGGCCTCGACGTGCCACAGCCGCAGGGTGCCGACGAGCCGCCCCGCCCGGGTCGCCGCGAAGGCGAGGCCGCGGGCCGGCAGGCGGCCCTCGCGCAGGCGCTCCGAGGTCTTGGCGCGTCGATTGCCGGGAAAGCACGCGTCGAGCAGGCGCTCGCGCGCCAGGACGTCGTGGAGATGCTCCGCGCGGATCTCGATCATGGCTGTGCCCTCCCCGGGCCGGCGAGCGGGAGAAGCGATTGTCTGTGACCGAGAGCCGGACGCCCTCGGTCGACGCGGTGGTGGACGTCAGCGTCCGGCAGGGTCGCCCTCCCCGTCATCACGAGCGAAGCGACGTGACCCAGGGCAGCGAAACGTCAGAAGGCGTCGCGCGTCCCTGGATCGCTTCGCTCCGCTCGCGAGGACGGAGGAGCCTGCGTCCCTCGGCCGGACCCCGGCCTGATCCTAGGAAGGATCAGATGACGATCTGCTGAAGGGGCGGGAAGCCGTTGAAGGCCACCGCCGCGTAGGTCGTGGTGTAGGCGCCCGCCCCCTCGATCAGCACCTTGTCGCCGATCGAGAGCGAGACCGGCAGCGGGTAGAGCTGCCGCTCGTAGAGCACGTCCACCGAGTCGCAGGTCGGGCCGGCGATGACGCAGGGCTCGGTCGCCTCCCCGTCCCGCGCAGTGCGGATCGGGTAGCGGATCGCCTCGTCCATGGTCTCGGCGAGCCCCCCGAACTTGCCGATGTCGAGGTAGACCCATCGGACCTCGTCGGCCTCGGCGGACTTCTTCGACACGAGCACGACCTCGGCCTCGATCAGGCCGGCATTGCCGACCATGCCGCGGCCCGGCTCGATGATCGTCTCGGGGATCTGGTTGCCGAAATGCTTGGTCAGGCCCCGGAAGATCGCCTCGCCGTAGCTCTCCACGCCCGGCACCGCCTTGAGGTACTTGGTCGGGAAGCCGCCGCCGAGATTGACCATCGAGAGGCCGATGCCGCGCTCCGCGCACTCGCGGAAGATCGCCGCCGCGGAGCCGAGCGCCCCGTCCCAGGCCTCGGTGTTGCCCTGCTGAGAGCCGACGTGGAACGAGATGCCGTAGGCCTCGAGCCCCTGGCGGTGGGCGTGCTCCAGCACGTCCGCGGCCATCTCGGGCACGCAGCCGAACTTGCGGGAGAGCGGCCAGTCGGCGCCCGCGCCGTCGCACAGGATGCGGCAGAACACCCGCACCTCGCCCGCCGGCACGCCCAGCGCGTCGGCGGCGCGGGCGATCTTCTCGACCTCGGCCTGGCAATCGACCGCGAACAGGCGGATGCCGAGCTTGAGGGCGCGGCCGATGCAGCGCTCCTTCTTGATGGTGTTGCCGAAGGAGATCCGGTCGGCGGTGGCGCCGGCGGCCAGCACCATCTCCATCTCGGCGACGGAGGCGGTGTCGAAGCAGGAGCCCATCTCGGCGAGCAGGCGCAGCACCTCGGGCGCCGGGTTCGCCTTCACGGCGTAGAACACGCGGGTGTCCGGCAGGGAGCGCGCGAAGGCGGTGTAGTTGTCGCGCACGACGTCGAGGTCGAGGACCATCACGGGGCCCTCGTCCTGACCGAGGTCGCGGCGCACGCGCAGGAAGTCACGGATGCGGTCGGTCATGGTCGTCTCCCGGCACGGGTTCGCGAGCGCCCTACGCGGGGCGCGCTGTCGAAGATGACGGCCCGAACGGGCCGCCGGCGTCAGGGGGCGATGCGTCGCGCGGACCCACGCGCTTTGGAGACGCGTGCGTCGGAGCGGGCGCAGAGCACCCGGAAGCTGCCGTGGATTGGAAGGGAGGACCCCCACCGCACGCCGGGCAAAGAGAAACAAGCCTCTTCGGTGCCGGCCTGTGGAGGGCCGACGAGACCAAAAAAGCCCGTTCGTCGTTGCTTTAAGCTGCGTCCCCCGTGGAGAGCGGGGTTCGCCGGTTTCGCCTCCGGCTGCCGGTTGTTGTCGGGGTCCGGTGTTGCCACCTGGATGCCGGCCGTAGGGATCCACCCTTGCGACCATCGATCCTTTAAGACCCCTGGCGGCTGTCCGGCAGTTGACCGGATGCCCACCAACCGACACGCGGCCACAGGCACGTGCGAAATTGGGCACGGCGCATATACGGAGACGGGACCCGCGCGACAAGGGGAAACCGCCCCGGAACGCCCGCTTTTCCGCCCGCAATCCACACCCCGCGCGCTCCGTTGCAAAAACGACGCATCGACGACGCGCCCCGACCGCGTCGACGGGGCCGTGCGGGCTTCCCAAGCGGGGCGGAAGCGGGCATCTGACCGGACGGGGCAGAGTACTCAGGCGAGCGAGCGAGCGATGGCCGGGCCGACCAGATTCACCGCGACGGCGCGGGCGTGAGCGCCTCCCTGTGAGCGCCCGGTCATGAGCGCCCCCTTGCGCAGCCCGGTCGGCGACGGGCTCCCCGAGCCGACGATTCGCACCGCCACGCTCGCCGATCTCGACGCCCTCGTCGCCCTGGAGCACGCCGCCTTCGCCACCGACCGGGCCGAGCGCCGGGCGATCCGCCACGCGATCCGCTCGCTCTCCATGGACGTGCTGGCGGCCCTGATCGACCCGCCGGACCGGGATCCCGTTCCGGTGCTCGTCGGCGCCGCGGTGCTGGAGCGGCGGCGCGGCAGCCGGATCGCCCGGCTGGCCTCGATCGCGGTGGCGCCGAATCGCGGCGGCCTCGGCCTCGGCGGCCGTCTCCTCGACGCCGCGGAGGCCCGCGCCCGCGCGGAGGGCTGCGACCGGCTCCGGCTGGAGGTGCGCGCCGACAACGGCGCCGGCATCCGCCTCTACGAGCGCCGGGGCTACACCCGCTTCGCCGTGCGGCCGGACTATTACGAGGACGGGATGGAGGCGTGGCGCTACGAGCGCGCGCTGTAGGCGCCGCGCGGACTGCCGCGCGGACCACCGCCCAGCCGCCGGCTGGCCCGCACACCGTCCCGGCGATAGCGAGATCCGGCCAGGCGCGTCCTCGCGCCACACTCCGTCATCGCGGGGGCACCGGCAGGCCGACAGCGCTGAACCTGCGGCTCTTCGGGAGTGCGCCCGCAGGATACCTGGTCCCTCGCGCCGCGCCACGGACCGGCACAAACCCGCCGCGCGGCCGGCGACCGCGCCGATATCGTCACGCGAGAATGCGGTCCAATTCCCGACAATCCTCGCCAATTCTGGTCTTTGTCTTATATTACTTCACAATTCGGTCTATTATCGACCTATAAATCCGTACTTCTGTCGAAGAATTTCGGTCGATTGCCTGACAAAACCTTACGTTCTAAGACAGAGCATCGCGGGACATGAGATCTCACCGATGACTCGCTGGCTAGGACGCTTCTCGATCCGGACTTTGCTGTGCCTGGTGATCGTCATCATGGCCTGCATGGCGCTTGGCAACGCGGTGCGGACACTCGTCGACGCGCGGGCGCGGGCGGCGGGCGCCGCGAGAGCCCTGACCCTGACGCAGGCGAGCCAGGGCCTCCTCCGGACGATCCTCCCGCTGCGGCTCGAGCGCGGATCGACGCTCGCCCTCGGGGGTGAGGCGCCGGCGGACGCGAAGACCCTGTCGACCATCGCGGGGAGCCGGCAGGCGCTGACCGAGCATTACGGCCGGGCCCGGCGCAGCCTGGGCGATCTGGCAGAGCCGGCGGTCAGCGCGACGCTCGAGCGCCTGAGCACCGCGCAGGCGGCGATGGCGGACCTGCGCCCCCGCATCGACGCGGCCCTCGGGCTGCCGCTGGCCCGGCGTGACCCGGCGCTGCGGGACGCCGCGATGGCCGCCTTCCAGGACCTGCTCGAGGCGCTGACGGCCACGCTGAAGGCGGTCGACGCGGCCATTCCCCGGTCCGATCCGGTGCTGCAGCGCTATCTCGCCCTCAAGCAGGCGGCCTGGGAGACGCGCGTCGCCAGCGGCAACGTCGCGGTCCGGGTACAGGCCTCGCTGGTCGCCGGCGCGGCGTGGTCCCTGCCCGAGACGGTCGCGGCGGCGGCGGAGCGGACCGAGCTTCTGTCCGCGTGGCGCCGCACCACCGAGGCCGCGGTCGACGTCTCGGAGACGGTGCGGGCCGCGTACGAACGGGCGAAGGCCGCCAATTTCGAGGGCGACACCGAGGCCATCGCGCGGGCGGTCTTCGACGCGCTCAGCACGCACGCGCCCCCGCGCCACACCTTCGCTGAGCTGCGCGACCGCAACACCGCGAACCAGCGCTCCCTCGTCGCCCTCTGCGACGCGGCCCTCGACGCGATGGTGGCGCGCGCCGAGGCCCTCGCCGAGGACGCGCGGGGCGACGTCGCGCGCAGCGGGGCGGCGCTGCTGGCGGTGATCCTGCTGGTGGCCCTCGGCCTGTGGACCCTGTTCGGCGGCGTGCTGCGCCCGCTCCGGGTGCTGACCGCCACGATGGGGGCGCTGGCCGACGGGGACGCCTCCGTCACGGTCCCGGCGCGCACCTACCGCAACGAGATCGGCGCCATGGCGCGGGCCGTCCAGGTGTTCAAGGACAACCTCATCCGCGGCCGCCAGCTCGAATCCGAGGCCGCCGAGGCGCGTCAGGCGGCGGAGGCACGGCGCCGGTCCGACCTGCGGGCGATGGCCGAGCGCTTCGAGCGGACGGTCGGCGGCGTCATCGCCCAGGTCTCGGACGCGGCCACCGCGCTGCAGGGCACGGCCCAGACCATGACGGCCACCGCGACCGAGACCGCCAGCCAGTCCAGCACCGTGGCGGCCGCCGCCGAGGAGGCCGCCACCAACGTCGGCACCGTGGCGGCTGCGGCCGAGGAGCTCGGCGCCTCCGTGGAGGAGATCGGCCGGCAGGTCGAGGGATCGACCCGGCTCGCCCAGGGGGCCGTCGCGGAAGCGGGGCAGACCGGCGCGATGGTCCGGGACCTGAGCGACGCGGTCGCGCGGATCGGCGACGTGATCGGGCTGATCGCGGCGATCGCCGGGCAGACCAACTTGCTGGCGCTGAACGCCACGATCGAGGCCGCCCGGGCCGGCGAGGCGGGTCATGGCTTCGCGGTTGTCGCCGGCGAGGTGAAGGCCCTGGCCGCGCAGACCGCCCGGGCGACCGAGGAGATCGCGGGCCAGATCGCCGGCATCCAGGGCGTGACCGGCGGGGCCGTCGCGGCGATCGGCGCGATCACGGGGCGGATCCAGGAGATCAGCGGCGTGGCGAGCGCGATCGCGGCGGCGGTGGAGGAGCAGGGATCGGCCACCCGAGAGATCGTCCGCAACATCGGGGAGGCGGCCGTCGGCACCGGCGCGGTGACCCGCACGATCCTCGGCGTCGCCGGGGCCGCCGAGGAGACCGGCCGGGCGGCCAACGCGGTGCTCGCGGCGGCGTCCGCGCTGTCGCGCCAGTCCGAGACGCTCGCGGCCGAGGTCGCGCGCTTCCTCGACACCGTCCGGGCCGCGTGACCGGACGGTGCCGGGAGCCGCGCGGGTCTCCGCCCCGATCTCGCCCGTTTAGGGGAGTCTTACGGCTCGCGCGCTACAGCGTACGCAACGGGCGGGGGCAATCCCGCCGCGCATGAGTCGCCGTCCATGGCCGTGATCGTCGCCTTCGTCATCAATGCGGGGCTCAACTTCGTCCTCGGCCTGCTGATCGCCAAGCTGCTGGGGCCGGCGGATTTCGGCCGGTTCGCCCTCGCGACCACCGGCGCCATCGTGCTGAACACGGTGCTGTTCGAGTGGCTGCGCCTGTCGGCGACGCGGTTCTACTCGGGGCGCGTGCGCGTCGACGAGCCGTGGATCCGCCACGGGCTCGACCGGGCCTACCTGCGCATCGGCGCGCTGCTCCTGGCCGCCGCGGCCCTGTGCGGGGCCTTCGGCTTCGCCGGCGGCGCCGACGGGCGCGAGGCGGTCCTGTGCGGCACCGGCCTCGCGGCCCTGGGCATCGGCGTGTTCGACTACCACGCGGCCCTCGCCCGGGCGCGGTTCGACGGCAAGCTCTATCTCGGCCTCGTGGCGGTGAAGAACGTCCTGTCCTTCGCCATGATGGCCGCGGCGGCGTGGTGGCTGCCCCAGCCGGCCTGGGTGCTGGCGGCGGCGGGGCTCAGCCAGCTCCTCGCGGTGGCGGTGCTGCGCCACCCCCTGCGCGACCCGCGCACGCCCCTCGAGCGGCCGCGCCTGTCGACGACCTGGCGGGTCTTCGCGCGCTACGGCCTGCCGCTGATCGCCGCCAACACCGCCTACCAGTGCCTCGCCTTCGTCAATCGCGGCGCCATCGCGGGCCATGCCGGCTTCGCCGAGGCCGGCTACTTCGCCCTGGCGGCCGACGTCACCTCGCGCTCGCTGATGACGCTGGGCACCGCCCTCGACCTGCTGCTGTTCCAGTTCGCCGTGCAGGCCGAGGAGCAGAGCGGCCGCGCCGCCGCAGAGGCGCAGGTCGCCGCCAATGCCGGCACCGTGTTCGCCCTGCTGGCGCCCTGCGCGGTCGGCTTCTGGGCGGTGCTGCCGGCCCTCCAGGGCCTGGTGGTGCCGGACGCCTATCGCGGGCCGTTCGAGACCTACAGCACCGTGCTGATGCCGGGCCTGTTCTGCCTCGCGATGATGTTCTACGCCCTCAACCCGGTCTTCCAGATCCGCCGCCGGACCCTGCCGGTGGTCGCCGCCGCCCTGGTCGGCCTCGCGGTGAACGGCGCCGGCCTGCTGGTCCTCCCGGACCGGATGGGCGGGCTCGGCGTCGCGGTGGCGCAGACCGCGGGCCTCGCCGCCGCCGGAACGTGGCTCGGCTGGCGCGCCCTCACCGGCCCGGGGCGCATCGCGCTGCCCTGGGGCGAGATCGGCGTCGCCGCGCTCGCCTGCGCGGCGATGGGGCTCGCCCTCGCCCCCTTCCGGCAGCTGCCGCCCGCCACCGCCCTGGCCGTGCTGGTCCCGTCCGGGATGGTTCTCTACGGCGCCCTGGTCTGGATCTTCGACATCGCCGGCCTGCGCCGCCAGGTCCTGGCGCGCCTGCGCCCGGCGCGGACCGTGGCGGCGGAGTAGGCTCACGCGAAGGCGGCGCAGTGGAAATCCCGCCGCTGAAACCCCGCGACTCCGCCTGCGCTTGAATCCGCCGCCGGATCCGGCGACACCCGTCCTGGAATGGATACAAACAGGACCGGGACGGGAACGATGGGCGTCTACGAGCCCGGCACCGAGGCGGAGGCCGGGGAGATCGTGCGGGCGGCCGCCGGGCGCGGCGAGGGCCTGCGCCTCGCCGGCGGCGGCACCGCCGCGGGGCTCGGCCGGCCCGCACAGGACAGCGCGACGCTCTCCGCGCAGGCGCTCACCGGCGTCACGCTCTACGAGCCCGCCGAGATGGTGGTGGCGGCCCGGGCCGGGACGCCGCTCGCCGAGGTCGAGGCGCTGCTCGCCTCCCGCGGCCAGATGCTGCCCTTCGAGCCGATGGACCTGCGCGGCCTGTACGGCACCGCCGGCGAGCCGACCCTCGGGGCCGTGGCGGCGATCAACAATGCTGGCCCCCGGCGGATCAATGCCGGCGCCGCCCGGGACAGCCTGATCGGCGTGCGCTTCGTCAACGGGCGCGGCGAGGCGATCAAGTCGGGCGGCCGGGTGATGAAGAACGTCACCGGCCTCGATCTCGTGAAGCTGATGGCCGGCGCCCACGGCACGCTGGGCCTCCTCACCGAGGTCACCTTCAAGGTGCTGCCGACCTGCGAGCGGGTGGCGACCCTGGTCTTCTCCGGCCTGGACGACACGCGGGCGGTGACCGCCCTGTCGGAGGCGCTGGGCTCGCCCTTCGAGCTCACGGGCGCCGCGCACCTCCCGTCCGGGATCGGCGCCCCGGAGGCGCGGACCCTGATGCGCCTCGAGGGTTTCTCCGACTCCATCGACTACCGCACGGGCGAGCTGCGGCGCCTGCTGAAGCGCTACGGCCAGCCCGAGATCATCGACGGCGAGGCCGGCGCCGCCCTGTGGCGGAGGACGGTGCGCGACGCGGCGCCGCTCGCCGAGCCGCGGGAGGCCGCCCTGTGGCGGATCTCCACCGCGCCGACCCGCGGGCCGGCCCTGGCGGCGGCGGTCGCGGCCGAGCGCGACGCGCGCTGGTTCTTCGACTGGGGCGGCGGCCTGATCTGGCTCGCCACCGGCGCGGCGGGCGATGCCGGCGCCGCGACGGTGCGCCGGGCGGTGCGGGCTCAGGGCGGCCACGCGACGCTGGTGCGGGCCCCCGACGCCGTGCGCGCCGCCGTGCCGGTGTTCGAGCCGCTGGCCGAGCCGCTGATGCGGCTCACCGCCGGCATCAAGGCGGCGCACGACCCCGCCGGGGTGCTCAACCCCGGCCGGATGTACGCCGGACTCTGAAGCTTCAGATCCCGCCCCTCCCCGAGCGTGGGGAGCCGTGGCGCCGAGGACGCGACCCGTGCAGACCAACTTCGCCCCCGCCCAGCTCGCCGATCCCGCCATGGCGGCGTCGGAGAAGATCCTGCGGACCTGCGTGCATTGCGGCTTCTGCACGGCGACCTGCCCGACCTACCTGTTGCTCGGCGACGAGCTCGATTCCCCGCGCGGGCGGATCTACCTGATCAAGGACATGCTGGAGGGCGGCAAGCCGGCCTCGCAGGAGGTGGTCAAGCACGTCGACCGCTGCCTCTCGTGCCTGTCCTGCATGACCACCTGCCCGTCGGGGGTGCACTACATGCACCTCGTCGACCACGCCCGGGCCCATATCGAGGAGACCTACGCGCGCCCCGCCGGCGACCGGTTCCTGCGGGCGCTCCTCGCCCAGGTCCTGCCCTATCCGGGGCGCTTCCGCCTCGCGCTCACCGCCGCCAAGCTCGGCGCGCCGTTCCGGGGGCTGGTGGCCCGGCTGCCGCGGGTCGGCAACCGCCTCGCGGCCATGCTCGACCTCGCGCCGGCCGGGGCGCCGCCCCGCGAGCCGACGAACCGGCCCGGCCGGTTCCCGCCGGCGGGCGGCCAGGCGGCCGGGACGCCCGCCCGGCGCGTCGCCCTCCTGCGCGGCTGCGCCCAGAGCGTCCTGCGGCCGGACTTCAACGCCGCCGCGATCCGGCTGCTCAACCGGCACGGGATCGAGGTGGTGCACGCGAACGAGGGCTGCTGCGGGGCGCTGACCCACCACATGGGCAAGGAGGAATCGGCCCACGCCCATGCCAGGCAGGCGATCGACGCCTGGGACGCCGAGATCGCCCAGGGCCTCGACGCGATCCTGGTCACGGCCTCGGGCTGCGGCACGACCATCAAGGATTACGGCTTCATGTTCCGCGACGACCCGGCCTACGCCGAGAAGGCGCGGCGGGTCTCGAGCCTGGCCAAGGACGTGACCGAGTACCTCGCGCTGCTCGACCTGGCCCCCGTGGCCGAGACCGACCTCGTCGTGGCCTACCACTCCGCCTGCTCGATGCAGCACGGCCAGGGCATCCGGCTGGAGCCGAAGACACTGCTCAAGCGCGCGGGCTTCACCGTGAAGGACGTGCCCGAGGGCCATATCTGCTGCGGCTCGGCGGGAACCTACAACATCCTGCAGCCGGAGCTGGCGCTCAAGCTGCGCGCCCGGAAGGTCGCCAACATCGAGCGCGTGCGCCCCGACGTGATCGCCACCGGCAACATCGGCTGCGCCACGCAGATCGGGAAGGGCACCGCCATCCCGATCGTCCACACGGTCGAGCTGCTCGACTGGGCGACCGGCGGCCCGAAGCCCGCGGCGCTCGCCGGGGTGACGCCGCGGCTCGAAGCGGCGGAGTAGGCACACGCCTGTCGCGTGGCGCCGCGTTCACCGTGACAGGCCCGTGACATCTATTCACGTTGACCCTTGCCAAATCCGCGCAGCGGTCTGTAATGATGTCGACCCCTCTCCGGTCCCGCCGGTCGCCGCAACGGCCCGCGGACGTGACCGAATTCCTCGCGAAAGCGGTCGCGGTGTCGCGGCGGGCCCTGTCGGTCCGCTTGGCGGCGGCATGTGCCGCCCGCGATCGGGCAGGTGTCGCACGACGCGGCGGAGATCCTCCGCCGCACCCAGGAATTCACGGCCGGTCCCCCGCCGGCCGAGATTGTTTCGCGAGGTCGGGACCACGATGGACGGACGCACGGCCCAGCATAAGGCTGCGCGTGCCCCGGAGGCGCAAACGGTGCGTCACGCCGGTCCGTCCGTCCGCCCGGCCTGTTTCAACCCCAGGCGCCCAGGGCGCCGAACGGCGGTTGACGGCAATTTCCCCTCGAACCCATCCGCCTCGGCGACGAGGCCGGCATCCCGCCCGACAGCATTGACGTCGGGCGAGGCGCCGCCGGGACCACGGGCACGGAGAACGACGTCGGCCGCCATGCCGAGAGTCCGACATGGCCAACAAAATGCTGATCGACGCGATGCACCCGGAGGAGACCCGGGTCGTCACGGTCCACGGGTCTAGGGTCGAGGAATTCGACTTCGAAGCCGCCAACCGGCGCCAGCTGCGCGGCAACATCTACCTCGCCAAGGTCACCCGGGTGGAGCCGTCGCTCCAGGCGGCGTTCGTCGAGTACGGCGGGAACCGCCACGGCTTCCTGGCCTTCAACGAGATCCATCCCGACTACTACCAGATCCCGCTGGCCGACCGGCAGGCACTCCTCGAAGAGGAGGCCCGCGACGCCGAGGAGCACCGCGAGCGCGAGGAGCGCCGTCGCCGGTCGTCGTCGCGCCGGTCCCGCGGCCGCCGTGCCGAGGCCCGCGCCCGCGGCGCCGACGAGACCGTGAGCGCCGAGGACACGCACGCGGCGTCCGAGAGCGAGGATCAGGCCGAGATCCGGAACGAGTCGGGGATCGACCCGGCCGTCCAGCCCGACACGCTGTCCGAGAACCCCGAGGCCGTGCAGGAGGCCCTCGCCTCCGAGGCCGCCGCCGGCGACCTCCCGGAGGGTGAGCCGGCGCAGGCCGCCGAGCCCGCGACCGAGACCGCGCCGGTCGAGGCGCAGGCGGCCCCCGCCGCGTCGGAGTCGGTCGCCGCCGACTCCGCCCCGTCCGAGGACGCCCCCTCCGAGCCGGAGGCCCGCATCGCCGTGGCGGAGGCGCTGACCGTGTCCGACGCGCCGGACGAGACCGCCGCGCACGCGATCGTGACGGAGGAGAGCGAGGCTGGGGCGAGCGAGGCCGAGGAGACCGCGCCGACCGCCGCCGACCCGTCGGCCGAAGCGTCGGACGAGGCCTCCGAGGAGGACGACGAGGAATCCGACGACGACGAGGATGAGGACGAGTCGGAGGACGACGAGGACGAGTCTGACGAGGATGACGACTCGGACGAGGAGTCCGATGAGGAGTCCGACGATCCCGACGCCGAGCCCAAGATCGCCCAGGTCGGCGGCAACGGCGACGCGCTGGCCGAGATCCCGGAGCGTCCGCGCCACTACCGCCGCCAGTACAAGATCCAGGAGGTGATCAAGCGCCGCCAGATCATCCTGGTGCAGGTGGTCAAGGAGGAGCGCGGCACGAAGGGCGCGGCGCTCACCACCTACCTGTCGCTCGCCGGCCGCTACTCGGTGCTGATGCCCAACACCGGCCGGGGCGGCGGCATCTCCCGCAAGATCACCTCGGCGGCCGACCGCAAGCGCCTGAAGGAGGTCGTGCAGGACCTGGAGGTGCCCGAGGGGATGGGCGTCATCCTGCGCACCGCCGGCGCCTCGCGGTCCAAGCCCGAGATCGCCCGCGACTTCGAGTACCTGATGCGCCTGTGGGAGTCGGTCCGCGAGCTGACCCTGACGTCGATGGCGCCGGCCCTCGTCTACGAGGAGGGCTCGCTGATCAAGCGCGCCATCCGCGACCTCTACAACAAGGATCTGGACGAGGTTCTGGTCGCCGGCGAGGACGCCTACCGCGAGGCCAAGGACTTCATGCGGATGCTGATGCCCGGCCAGTCCAAGGTCGTGAAGCCCTACCGCGACTCGACGCCGATCTTTGCCCGCTTCGGCGTCGAGCAGCAGCTCGACGCGATGTTCTCCACGCACGTCTCGCTGAAGTCCGGCGGCTACCTCGTGATCAACCCGACCGAGGCCCTGGTCTCGATCGACGTGAACTCCGGCCGCGCCACCCGCGAGCACGACATCGAGGACACCGCCCTCAAGACGAACCTGGAGGCCGCCGAGGAGGTCGCCCGCCAGCTCCGGCTGCGCGACCTCGCGGGCCTGATCGTCATCGACTTCATCGACATGGAGGAGAAGCGGAACAACCGCGCCGTCGAGAAGAAGCTCAACGAGTGCCTGAAGAACGACCGCGCCCGCATCCAGGTCGGCCGGATCTCGCCCTTCGGCCTCCTGGAGATGAGCCGCCAGCGGATCCGCACCGGCGTGCTCGAATCCTCCTCGATCCCCTGCGCCCATTGCGGCGGCTCGGGCTTCGTGCGCGCCACCGCGTCGGTGGCGCTGCACATCCTGCGCTCGATCGAGGAGGTGCTGCTCAAGTCGGCCTCCCACAACCTCGTCCTGCGCACCCGCACCGAGATCGCGCTCTACATCCTCAACCAGAAGCGCGGACACCTGCGCGAGCTCGAGGTGCGCTTCGGCGTGACGATCACGATCGCGGCCGACGAGCGGCTGGCGGCGACCACACCGTTCCAGCTCGACCGCGGTGAGCCGGCCCAGCGGGCGGAGGGCCCGGTCACGGGCGTACGCGCCCAGGCGATCTCGCCCGCGATGGAGTTCGACGACGAGGACGAGGAGGCCGACGAGGCCGAGACCGAGACCGAGACTGAGACCGAGACCGACGCCGAGGGCGAGGCCGACGAGGGCCGCGCCGAGGCCCGCGAGGACGGGTCGCGCGAGGAGGGCGAGGGCCGCCGCCGCCGCCGTCGCCGCCGCCGGCGCGGCGGTCGCCAGGAGGGCCGCGGCGAGGACGGGCGCGCCGAGGACGATCGCGGCGACGACGATCAGGACGACCAGCAGGACGACGGCCGCGACGACGCCCGTTCGGACGCGGAACGGAGCGATGGGGACTGGGACGGCGCGCAGCCGGCCGGGACCGAGGCTCCCGCTGCGGCCGTCGCCGCGGAGGCCGGCGAGGCCGACGAGGCCGTCGCGGGTTCGGACGAGGCGGCGCGGTCCGAGGACGAGGGCGGCCGTCGCCGCCGCCGCGGGCGCCGGGGCGGCCGCGGTCGCAGCGAGGGCCGCACCCGCGAGGCGTCCGAGACGGACGACGCGCCGGAAGCCGCGGGCGATGTCGTCGCCCTGTCGGCGGAGGAGCCGGTGAGCGCCCAGGCTGTGGCCGAGGCGATCGAGGCGGCGCCGGCCGCGGCCGCCGAGGACCGGACCGAGACCGCGGTGGACCTGCCGGTGGCCCCGGTCGAGTCCGCGGCGCCGGCGGCCGATCGGGCGACCGTCGGCGCGCAGGCCGAGGCCGGCTCGCCCGAGGCCGCTCCCGCCGAGCCGGCGCCCGAGCCCGTGGCGATCGTGCTGACGCCGCCGTCCGATCCGGACCGGCCGAAGCGCGCCGGCTGGTGGTCGCGCACCAAGGCGGCCCTGACCGGCGAATGAAGCATTGCGCCCCCTGATAGAGCGCTATCAGGGGGCGCAACTTCTCGAAGTAGACGTGTTGCGCTGCACCGATGCCCCGCAACGCTTGTCGAGAGACTTGTCTATCCTTCACCATTGGTTGAAGGTTCTGTGTGACCATGCGCCCCGATTAGAGTGTCGGAGAGGCCCGCATGTTCAGTTTGCGCCGGCAGCGTCAGATCCCTGACGCGCTAGCAACCCCGGTGACGGCGACCGCCCCGGTCGAGACGGCGGCGGTCTTGCCAGTCGAGACGGCCCCGACGCCCGTCGCGGAGCCGGCCGTCGATCGGGAATGGCTGACTCTCCTGGCGCGCCTGTCCGCCTCCGCGTCCGACGCCGGCACCTCGATCGGCTGGATGACCCACGACGCCTCCGGCACCGCCGAGCAGGCCCGGCTCATCGCGGCCGCCAGCGAGGAGCTCGCCGCGACCACGGGTGAGATCGCCGCCCGCTCCTCGTCGGCGGCCGAGATGGCCGAGACGGCCCGGGCCGGCATCGCCACCTGCGTGGGCGACCTGCATCGCGCCACCGACGGCATGCGCGGGATCGAGGAAGGCACCGAGGAGATCGGCAGCCGGCTCGACAGCTTCTCCACCGCGGCGCTGCGGATCGAGGAGATGGCCGGCACGATCGCGGCGATCTCGGCCCAGACCAACCTGCTGGCGCTCAACGCCACGATCGAGGCGGCGCGGGCCGGCGAGGCCGGCCGCGGCTTCGCGGTGGTCGCCGCCGAAGTGAAGACGCTCTCGGCGCAGACCGCGAAGGCGACGGACGAGATCCGGGCGCGGGTCAGCGGCCTGCGCGAGGAGATGGCGGCGATGCAGGCCGCCGTGACGCGCAGCCGCAACGCCGTCGAGGCCGGCGCGTCCGCGATGGTTCGGGCCAATGCCCGCGTCGAGGCCGAGAGCGGCGCCGTCGCGAACGTCGCGGCGCAGATGCGTGAGGCCTCCGAGATCCTCGGCCAGCAGATGCAGGCCACCGGCGACATCGCCCAGAACGTCGGCCGCATCGCGGAAGGGACCGACAAGGCCCGCCGCGAGATCGGCGACGCCCTCGCGCAGCTCGGACGGATCGAGGATCTCGGCCGCACCCTGCTCGACCGGCAGACCGGCACCGCCGCGGATCAGCGGGTGATCCGCCTGTCGGCGGACTGCGCCGCGTGGCGGCGCGCCATCGCGGCGACCCTGGTCGGCATGCGCTCGACAGACACGCCGCCGGAGGGGGTCCCCGCCGACGCGACGCGGCCGGCCGCCATCGAGAAGCCCCTGGCGCAGGCCCGCGAGCAGGCGGCCGCCCTGGTCCGCCACGTGCGCAGCCAGACCTGGGACTCGGCGACCACGGCGTTCGTCGCCTTCGAGGCGGCGGTGAAGGAAGCCCGGGCGGCGATCGAGGCCTGAAGGTCATCCGACCCCGGGTCTGCGGTGACCCGGGACCGTCTCGGATGAAGGTCGGAGACCGTCAGGCCGGCGGCGGATCGGAGCGCGGCGCTGCCGGCGCCGCGTCGGCCTTCCGGCGATCGCGCTCCTTGCGCAATTCCCGCTCGGCCAGCAGCCAGAACTCGATCTCGAAGCCCTCGGGCCTGTGGTTGCGCTCCCAGAGCTCGTAGGCCCGCTCGCGGATCTGCTCGAACGTGATCGTGTCGGACGACCGCGCCGAAGGCTGCGGTGCCGCCGCGTCGGTCCCGGACGCGGTTCCCGGCGCGGGCTCGGACCCAGACTCGGACCCGAGTGCGGATCCGTGCGCCGGTGTCCCCGCCATCGGATGATCCGGAGGCGGACGGAAATCGGGGGGCACTTCCATGGCGCCGGTCTCAGGCGGCCGGCTTGTCGAGATAGGCGGCGACGCTGGTAATCCGGCTGCCGACCATGGTCACTGCCTTGCGCAGCCTCTCCTCGCTGACGCCGAAACGCTGCGCCCACTCCTCGCGTGTGGCGCGGTCGTAGATGTCGATATGCGTCTTGCCTCTGGATTCGGTCGACATGCAGTGCCCGCTCCGGTTCGCCGTGAGACGCGGCCGTGCCGCGCTTCCTGGAGGGACAACCGGACTCGGAGACTTCGGTTGCCGCCGGTCGCGCGGGACGCGCAGCTAGACCGCGAGAGACGTCAGGGTGCGGTCGGAGCGGGGCTGGGGACCGGCGCCGGATCGGCCTCGGCCGCGTCCGGGCGGACCCGCCCCGCCACGAAGGCGGTCAGCAGCGGCACGAGCAGCGCCGTGACCACCACGCTCGCCGCCACCAGCACGGTGGCGGGGCCGGCGGCCTCCTTGTAGGCCGGGTTGGCGGCGGCGATGATCGCCGGCACGGCGGCGGCGTTGCCGGCCGTCGAGGCGGCGGCGACGCCCGCCACGCCGTTGCCGCCGGTGAGGCGGTCGGCGACGAACAGGGCCGCCCCGGTGATCGCCACCACCGCCGCGCCGAGGCCGATGCCGAGGAGGCCCGCCTGCCAGATCTTGGCGAGGTCGAGCCCGAAGCCGAGGGCGAAGGCGAAGAACGGGATCATCACCGGCGCCGCCCCCGACAGGAAGGCGCGCATGTCGCGGTCGAGGTTGCCGAGGATCATCCCGATCAGCAGCGGCAGGATGCTGCCCACCAGGGTCGGCCACGGGAAGGCCGACAGGCCCGCCAGCCCGAGCGTCACCATGGTGAGGAACGGCCCGGATTCGAGGCTCATGATCGCGTAGGCGCCCGCATCCTTCGGGCGGCCGAACTGGCCCATCAGGGCGAGGTAGAGCCCGCCGTTGGTGTCGTTCATGGCGGCGACGATCGCCAGCGTCGACAGCCCCGCGAAGGCGCCCCCGGCTACCGGCGCCTCGCCGAGGATCTGCCCGAACACCACGCCCATGATCGCCGCGACGCCGACCTTGGCGGCCAGCAGGACGCCGCCCTTGCGGGCGATCGCCGGGGCGGCGCGGAAGTCGATGCCCGCGCCCATGCAGACGAAGAAGACCGCCAGGATCGGCAGGGCGCCGTTGAACAGCGCGCCAGTGAACGAGCCGAAGAAGGTCGCGGTGTCCGGGAAGAGCGTGTGGAGGATCGCGCCGAGGAACAGCGGCACCACCATCAGGCCGCCGGGCACGCGCTCCAGGGAGCGCTTGATGGGAATCTGCATGGGTCGCCCTTCCGGTGCCGGCCCGTCCCGAGCCCCGGCACCCGCTGGCCCCCGGGCGGGCTGCTACAACCTTTCGACGAGTCCGCGCAACGCGCGGCCGGACCGGTGCACTGTTGGCCACTGGGCGGGCCCATCCCTGACTGGGCGGGCCCGGCACGATCCGCGGCGACGTCCCCGTCCCTGTCCGGCTCCCCCCGACCCGGAGGCCTCGCCCGGGCGGCGGCCGATCCGCGGCGCGGGGCCGCCCGCTTGCCGCCGCGCCGGCCGGTCGGTATGCCGCGCGACAACCTGACAACGAGCACGCGAGCCGCGCTCGGCCGGGCGGCGCGGCCGGCGCGGCTCCCGCCATGATCCGCCCGACATGACCCGCCTGCGCCTCATCGCCGACGATCTCACCGGCACCCTCGACACGGCCGCGGGCTTCACCGGCCTGTGCGGGTCGATCCCGGTGGCGTGGCCGGAGATCCTGGCGGCGGACGGATCCGGCTGCCTGGCGATCGATTCCGGCACCCGGGAAGGCTCGGCCGCGGACGCCGACCGGATCGTCGGCGCCCTCGCGCCCCGGCTGGACGGCGCCGACATCGCCTTCAAGAAGGTCGACAGCCTGCTGCGCGGCCCCTGGGCGGCCGAACTCGCGGCCGTGCTGCGCACCGGGACCTGGGGGCGCTGCGTGGTGGCGCCGGCCTTCCCGTATCAGGGACGCCGCACGGAGGGCGGGCGGCAGCTCGCCCGGCGCGGCGCGGGCTTCGAGCCGGTCTCGGGCGACATCGCCGAGGGCCTGCGGGCGGTCGGGCTGCCGGCGCGCCGGGCCGACGTGTCCGACGGGCCGGTGGCGGGCGTCGCCGTCTACGACGCGGCGAGCGACGCCGACCTCGCCCGGGTCGCGGATCTCGGCGGCGACGGACCGGTGCTCTGGTGCGGCAGCGGCGGCCTCGCGGCGGCCCTGGCGCGCGGCGTGGCGGCGCCGGGCGACGACCGGCTCGCCGGCCCGGTCCTCGGGCTGTTCGGCTCGGACCGGCCCGAGACCGCGGCGCAGCTCGCGGCCTGCGGCCGCCACCACCTCGTCCTGTCGGCGCGCCACCCGGACCATGCCGGCGCGGTGGCCGAGCGCCTCGACCGGGACGGCGTCGTCCTAGCGAGCCTCGCGCTGCCCGAGGGCACCGCCCGGGAGCACGCCGCGGCGCGGATCGCCCAGACCTTCGCGCGGGTGATCGACCGCATCCCGCGGCCCGGCACGCTGCTGGTGGCCGGCGGCGAGACCCTGAAGGCGCTGTGCCTCGCGCTCTCCGTCGCGCGCCTCGACGTCACCGGGCAGATCACCCCGGGCCTGCCCCGCTCGACCCTGCGGGGCGGACGCTGGGACGGGCTCGCGGTCGTGTCCAAATCCGGCGCCTTCGGAACAGAGGGCGTCTGGCGCGATCTACTTCACGGCAACGGCTTTCCGCGCAGCAGGAGCGACGCGTGACCTCACATCTCGCCATCACCATGGGCGATCCGGCCGGCATCGGCCCGGAGATCATCGTCAAGGCCACCGCCCGGCTGAAGCACCGGATCGACGCGGGCGACCTCAAGCTCGTCGTCATCGGCAGCGCCCCTTCCCTGCGCCGCGCGGAGCGGGCGCTCGGCCTCCTGCCCGATCCCGTTCCCGAGGTCGCCGAGGACGGCGACTGGCCGGCGCTGTGCTGCCTCCAGGCCGACGCGGAGGGCGCGCCGATCGAGCCCGGCCGGCTCTCGGCCGACGGCGGCCGCTTCGCCTACAAGGCGATCGAGGCCGGCGTTCGCCTCGCCCTGGCCGGCCGGATCGGCGGCATCGTCACCGCGCCCCTCAACAAGGAGGCGCTCAACAGGGCCGGCTACCACTATGCCGGCCACACCGAGATGCTGGCGGAGCTGACCGGCGTGCGCGGCTCGGTGATGATGCTGGCCCACGGCAACATGCGGGTCTCCCACGTCACGACCCACGTCGCCCTGGAGGACGTGCCCAAGCGCCTGACCCCGGAGCGCCTGCGCCTCGTCATCGACCTCACCGACAGGGCGCTGAAGGGGCTGGGTCTCGCCCGGCCGAAGATCGCGGTCGCCGCGCTCAACCCCCATGCCGGCGAGGGCGGCCTGTTCGGGCGCCAGGACATCGATGTCAGCGCGCCGGTGATCGAGACGGCCAACGCCGACGGGCTCGACGTGCACGGCCCGGTGCCGGGCGACACGGTGTTCGTGAAGCTGCGCGCGGGCCAGTACGACGCGGTGGTGGCGATGTACCACGACCAGGGACACATCCCGGTCAAGCTCCTGGGCTTCGAGATCGACCCGGCCACGGGCAAGTGGATGGACCTGTCGGGGGTGAACATCACCCTGGGGCTACCGATCATCCGCACCTCGGTCGATCACGGCACCGCCTTCGACATCGCCGGCACCGGCGTCGCCAATGAGCGCAGCCTCATCGAGGCGATCGAGTTCGCCGAGAAGCTGGCGGCGAACCGTCAGGCCGGTTGAGCGCGGGGCAGGCGCACGGGATCTCCGAAAAGCGATCTCCGATCCGCCAGCCCGACCGCCCGGCACCCGTGTTTCACGTGAAACAAAGCAGGAACGAAATCTACCGCGCCTCGGCCTCCTGCCCCACGGCCTCGCAGGCGAACGGCGACGGCGGCGCCTCGACGCCGCGCCAGCGACCGTAGGCCCAGGGGCGGTACCACGCCGCCCGCGCGGGCACGCGCTCCGGGACGAGGTCGATGCCGTGGGTGCCGAACGGCCCGCAGCGGCAGATCCGGGCGAAGCCCATCCAGCCGCCGGGCCAGAGCCCGTGCCGGGCGATGGCCGTGTCGGCGTACTCGGAGCAGCTCGGCCAGTGGCGGCACTGGCGCCCGATCAGGCCCGACAGCGTCAGCTGGTAGCCGCGGATCGCCCAGTGGGCGGCGCGCCGGACCATGCCGTCAGGCGGCCTGCCGCTTGGCGGCGATCTGGTCGAGGGCGTCCACCACCGCGTCGAAGGTCAGGAGCGTCGAGGCGTGGCGCGCCTTGAAGTCCCGCACCGGCTCGAGCACCGCGAGGTCCGACCACGCGCCGCCGGGCGCCGGGCCGTTCTCCTTGAGCATCGACCGCATGGCCGCGCGGACGCCGCGCAGCTCGTCCGCGCTGGCGCCGACCACGTGCCGGCCCATCAACGACGAGGAGGCCTGTCCCAGGGCGCAGGCCCGGACCTCCTGGGCGAAATCCGCGACCCGGCCGTCCTCGCCAAGGACGAGGTCGACCGTCACGGTCGAGCCGCACAGGCGCGAATGGGCCGTGGCGCTCGCGTCCGGGTTCTCGAGCCGGCCGAGCCGGGGGATGTCGGCGGCGAGTTCCAGGATACGGCGGTTGTAGATGTCGTCGAGCATCGGGTCCTCGGCCGGAGGCACACTTCCCATCGGGACTCTGCCGCGTGCATCGCGCATTGCGCGTTACCCCGCGAACGATGATATAGGCGCCATACGGCCGCTTCGCGAGGAGGCGGGCCGTCGACCAGGGTCGCGCCAACGGCCACGGTGGTTCCCACGGCCTTTCGTCCATCCCGGGGCGCCGGCTTGAAACCTTTTCGAGCCCGGGATCTTCCCTCGAACGCCCGACGCGATCCGACGATGTACGCCAAGCCCGACAGCACCCCGATGAAATCCCGCATCGCGCGGGCCGGAGATGCCATGGATGCCGCGCTCAAATCCTTGTCCTACCAGGGTGACGGCCAGGGTTTCGACCGGAACGGGGGCGACGGGCAAGGGCTGAACGGCATGCGCAATGACAATCGGCCGGTGGATGAGGGCCGTCCCGTCGAGGTGGCGCCCGAGCCGGCCTCCGCGACCCGCGTCCCGGACGGGATCGAGACCGGCCGCCCGAGCCGCGCCGAGGCCGAGGCCGCCGTGCGCACCCTCCTGCGCTGGGCCGGCGACGACCCGACCCGCGAGGGCCTGCTCGACACCCCGGCCCGGGTCACCAAGGCCTACGAGCAGCTGTTCGGCGGCTACGCGGTCGACGCCGAGAAGCTGCTGGAGCGCGTGTTCGAGGAGGTGGAGGGCTACTCGGACATCGTGCTGGTGCGCGACATCCCGTTCCACTCCCACTGCGAGCACCACATGGTGCCGTTCATGGGCCTTGCCCACATCGCCTACTACCCGACCCGGGGCGTGGTCGGCCTGTCGAAGCTCGCCCGCGTGGTCGACACCTTCGCCCGCCGCCTGCAGACGCAGGAGACCATGACCGCCCAGATCGCCGACGTGATCGAGAGCATCCTCAAGCCCCGCGGCGTCGCCGTGATGGTCGAGGCCGAGCATCTCTGCATGGCGATGCGCGGCGTCCAGAAGGCCGGCGTCTCGACCATCACCAGCCAGTTCCGCGGCGTCTTCAAGGACAACGCCAACGAGCAGGTCCGCTTCCTGACCCTGGTGCGCGGCGGCGCCAAGTAGCCCCGGGCGACGCCTCGACCATGACCGCGCGCGACACCGCCTTCGCTCCCCCCGGCACCCGGGCCGAGATCGAGGAGGGCACGGCCCTCACGCCCCGGTTCGACCGCGACGGCCTCGTCGCCTGCATCGCGGTGGACGCGCGGGACGGGCAGGTGCTGATGCTCGCCCACATGAACGCCGAGTCGCTGGCCCGCACCCTGGAGACCGGCGAGGCGTGGTACTGGTCGCGCTCGCGCCGGGAGCTCTGGCACAAGGGCGCGACCAGCGGCCAGATCCAGCGCGTCGTCGAGATGCGGGTCGACTGCGACCAGGACGCCCTGCTGATCCGCGTCGAGGTCGGCGGCGACGGCGGCTGCTGCCACACCGGCCGGCGCGACTGCTTCTACCGCAGCGTCGTCCGGGAGGCGGACGGCCGGGTCGTCCTGAAAGCCGCCGGGCGATGAACCGCCCTCTTGCCACGCGGTGGCAAGACGAGTCCGCCGACCCGCATTTCCCGCCCGGAACCGTCGAGCCGGTCCGCGCGCCGCCGAGCCCCGGCCCGCAGGTCGGGCTCGCCCTCGGGGGCGGCTCGGCCCGGGGCTGGGCGCATATCGGGGTGATCCGCGCCCTGGAGGAAGGCGGCATCACGCCGACCGTGGTGGCCGGCTGCTCCATCGGCGCCGTGGTCGGCGCCTGCTACGCGGCCGGGCGCCTCGACCGGCTCGAGGCCTTCGCCCGGGCGCTGACCCGGCGTCGGGTGGTGGGGCTCATCGACCCCCGCCTGCCAGGCTCAGGCCTGATCGCCGGCAACCGCCTGCGCCAGCGCCTCGCCGCGGATCTCGGCGAGCGCCGCATCGAGACGCTGCCGATCCGCTTCGGCTGCGTCGCCACCGAGTACGGGACCGGCCACGAGGTCAGCCTGACCGAGGGCCCGGCGGTGGACGCGGTGCGCGCCTCCTACGCGATCCCCGGCCTGTTCCCGCCGGTGGCCCATGACGGCCGCGTGCTGATGGACGGGACCCTGGTCAACCCGGTGCCGGTGGCGCTCGCCCGGGCGCTCGGGGCCGACCTCGTCATCTGCGTGAACCTCAACGGCGACACCGGCGGACCGGTGGTGCGCGAAGCGCCGCACCCGGCCCCGCCGCGCCGGGGCTTCCTGCAGGTCGTGCGCGGGCGCCTGCCGGGCTTCGACCGACCCGAGGCCGAGATCGCCGTGCCGGGCATCGCCCGGGTGGTGCTCGACGCGTTCAACACCACCCAGGACCGGATCTCGCGGGCCCGGCTGGAGCGCGACCCGCCGGACGTGGCCATCGGCCCGGATCTCGGGGCCTTCGGGCTGTTCGACTTCCACCGGGCCGCGGAGGGCATCGCCCTCGGGCACCGCGCCGCCCGCGCCGCCCTGCCCCGGATCCGGGCCGTGCTGGAGGGCGCGGCCGCGCGGGCCTGAGGGATCCGGGCGCGCTCCGTCCGGAGGGGGCCGTCATCCGGCTGTCGTGGCCGCCTGCGATGGGCGCCCGTGCATGCTGGAGGACCTCCAATGTATACGAGTCGCCGTCAGATCCTGCTGTCCGGAGGCGCCGGCCTCGTCGGGCTGGCCACGGGCCTCGGACGGCCCGGCCTGAGCCGCGCCGCCGACCGGCCGCTCCTGACCCACGGCCTCCAGTCGGGCGACGTCGGCACCGACTCGGCGGTGGTCTGGGCCCGGTCCGACCGGCCGGCCCGGGCGATCGTCGAGTGGGCGACCACCGAGAGCTTCGCCGACATCCGCGGCGGCGTCTTCGCCGACGCCCTGCCGGAGACCGACGGCACCGTGAAGGTGACGCTGACCGGGCTGCCGGCCGGCCAGGACGTGTTCTACCGGGTCCGCCTGGAGGACGTCGCCGCGCCGACCATCGTCGGGCCGGCCCAGGTCGGGCGGTTCCGGACCGCGCCGGCGGACCGGCGCTCGGTGTCGTTCTGCTGGTCGGGCGACACGGCGGGCCAGGGCTGGGGCATCGACGAGGCCCGCGGCGGCATGACGATCTATTCCGCAATCCTGAAGAACCGGCCGGACTTCTTCATCCATTCCGGCGACACGATCTACGCCGACGGGCCGATCCAGTCCGAGGTGAAGCTGCCCGACGGCAGCCTGTGGCGCAACCGGGTGACCGAGGAGGTGGCCAAGCCGGCCGAGACGCTCGCGGAGTTCCGGGGCCGGCACAAGTACAACCTCACCGACCGGAACGTCCTGGCGATGAACGCCGCTGTGCCGATCCTGGCCCAGTGGGACGACCACGAGGTCACCAACAACTGGTGGCCGGGGGAGCCGCTGACCCGGGCCGAGCACCTGAAGAAGAAGTACGCCGACCCGAACGTGCTGGCGCTGCAGCTGCGGGCGGCGAAGGCCTTCCACGAGTACATGCCGATGCGCTTCGAGCCGTCGGAGCCCGGCCGGGTCTACCGCAAGATCGGCTACGGCCCGCTGGTCGACGTGTTCATGCTCGACATGCGCTCCTACCGGGGCCCGAACGGCGAGAACCGGCAGACGGCGTACGGGCCCGAATCCTACTTCCTCGGGCCGCAGCAGATCGCGTGGCTGAAGCGGGCGCTGCTCGAGTCCCGCGCGACCTGGAAGGTGATCGCCGCCGACATGCCGCTCGGCCTCGTGGTGACCTACGACACCGACCGCAATTTCGGCTCGGAGGCGGTGGCGCAGGGCGACGGACCGCCGCTGGGGCGCGAGCTGGAGATCGCCGACCTGCTGCGCTTCATCAAGAGCGCGGGGATCCGCAACACGGTCTGGCTCACGGCCGACGTGCACTACACGGCCGCCCACTACTACGACCCCGACAAGGCGCAGTTCCAGGATTTCGAGCCGTTCTGGGAGTTCGTCTCCGGGCCGCTGCACGCCGGCACCTTCGGGCCGAACGCGCTGGACAACACCTTCGGGCCGCAGCTGCGCTACGTGAAGGCGCCCGACAAGGGCCAGGTGAACCTGTCGCCGGCCGCCGGCTACCAGTTCTTCGGCCACGTGGCGGTGGACGGCGCCACCGAGCAGATGACGGTGACCCTCAAGGACGCGGCCGACACCGACCTCTGGCACGTCAAGCTCGATCCCGTGAAGGCGTGAGGCGGGCGCAGAAAGGAACGACAGGATCCGGGCTCCCCCAACCCTGAAGAGGCGATGATGTTCACAGGTCTCGCGTGGAGACCGACGCTGATGAAGGAGCGCGACGGGCCCTCTCTCCCGTGCGGGAGAGGGTTGGGGTGAGGGACGAGAACTCCCCGGATAGGGCACGCGATCGATGCGCCGACAGGGGGCGCCTCATTCTGTAAGTTCTCATCCCTCACCCTGTCCCTCTCCCGCACGGGAGAGGGGACCGGCGCCCGATCCTGAAACCATCTTGCCAAGGCGGATGGGTGGATCGGCAAGCAGCCCGAAGCGAGGGACGGAAACGCGCGGTGCCGGCGCCCCTACGCCATCGTGATGTAGTCGCGCAGGGCCTGGTGCTCGGCCTCGACGGTGGCGATCTTGCGCGCCACCACGTCGCCGATCGAGACCAGGCCGATCAGCCGCCCGTCCTCGCAGACCGGCACGTGGCGGAAGCGCCCGTCGGTCATGAGGGTCATGACCTCCTCGATCGTGGTGGTCCGACCGCAGGTGGTGACCGCGGTGGTCATGTGGGCCGAGACCGGCGCGTCGAAGGCCGAGCCCCCGTGCCGGGCGAGCGCCCGCATGATGTCCCGCTCGGAGATGATGCCCGCCACCGTCCCGTCGGCCTGGGCGACCACGAGGGCGCCGATCCGCTTGTCGGCGAGGATCTGGATCACCTCATCGAGGGTCTTGTCGGGGCCCACGGTGACGACGGAGCTGCCCTTCTCGGCGAGGATGCGTGCGACGGTCATGGCTCTCTCCCTGTGTGACGCGGCCGGTGCGCCGTCAGCCCGCGGCGCCCTGATGGCGTTCTCGGCCGGGTTGGCCCGGCTCGTTCACATTGTGGCGAGTGTGTGATCGATCCGGCCGGATGGCAAGGTGCCGGGCGTCGATGGCAGGGACTCAGTGCCGGCGCGGCTCCCGGGGATCCACCAGGGGGAACAGGAAGAAGCCCGCGATGAAGCCGCCGAGATGGGCGTCCCAGGCGATGGCGGCGTTCTCGCCGACGAGCGGCACGCTGACGAGGCCGAAGAGCAGGTTGGTCAGCAGCCAGATCACCAGGAACGACACCGCGGTCCGGTTGCGCAGCAGCTCCGGGATCGTCTCGGCGGGACGGGGCGGCGGCACCTGCCAGGCCGGCGCGCCGTAGCCCGAGACCGGCGGCTGGAACACGAACCGGGCGGCGGCGGCCATCAGGGCCGAGATCCCCGCCGAGGCGCCGACCAGCGGCCCTGCGCTGAGCGGATCGATCAGGATGTGGAGAAGTCCGCCGGCCGCCGTGCCGGCCAGCGCGAGCACGCACCAGCGCAGGGCGCCGCAGCGGCGCGCCACCGGGGCGCCGAAGGCTGCGAGCCAGACGCTGTTGAAGATCACGTGCATCCACGAGCCGTGCAGCAGCCCGTAGGTGACGAGCGTCCAGGGCTGGAGGGCGTGCTCGCCCACGATGTAGCGGGCGAAGGCCTCGCGGGCCGCCTCTAGGCCGGGATCGCCCGGATCGGCGGCGGCGCGGATCACCTCGGAGGCCCGCCCGGGATCGAACCAGAGGGTCCAGCGCGCCGGGACCAGCGCGAGGTCGAGGACGAGGCGGATGTCCCAGGTGTCCGGCAGCAGGAACTCGCGCACCGCCTGGATCGCCAGGAGCAGCCCGATCGACGCGGTGACGATGCCCGGCATGTTGAACACGGGCACGCGGCTCTGCCGCGGGAAATCGGGGGAGGCGTCCATCGCCGCACCATGTCGGGGCGCGGCGCGATCGGGCAAGCCCCGGCGACGTATTGAAGCTCGCAAATACCGGTCGGATCGCGGTCCGTATCGCGCACCGCCCTGTCTTCACTCCGGATCCGTCCCGGACGGCTGCGGCGCGCCCGGCGGGGTGCGACGATTGTGTCGCCGGCCACGACGCGCTACCCCCCGCCCCGCGCGGCGCCGGCGGGACCGGCGGCGCGCGGGTGCGGGAGCCGGCACGGCCCGTGCGCCCGGACGCGGTGAACGCCCGGATCGGCCGGTCACACCCCCGCGGATGTGCCAGAATGATCCGGGGATGAACCACAGGCGTTGAGAATCGGGACACCGATGAAGCATCCCACCAGCCGCATGCTCCACGCCTACTGGGAGCGCCTGCGCGGAGAACGGGCCGCGCCGGAACGCGCCGAGATCGAGCCGGGCGAGATCCGGCACCTCCTCGCCGACAGCCTGATCCTGGAACTCGACATGCCGAGCCGCTCCGCGAGCATCCGGCTCGCGGGGACGCGGGTCTGCGCCCTGTACGGCCGCGAGCTGAAGGGCGAGCCCTTCGCCAAGCTGTGGGGCTCCCGGGCGACGGATCCCTGGCGGATCGTCGAGATCGTGGCCAGCGACACGCTGGGCGTCGTCGCGGGCCTGCGCGGCACCAACGCGGCCGGCGAGGCGGCGGATCTCGAACTCCTGCTCCTGCCCCTGCGCCACCGCGGCCGGACGCAGGTCCGCGCCCTCGGCACCCTCAGCCTCGACGGCGCGCCGCACTGGCTCGGCCTGCGCCCGCTGGTGGAGGCGGAGACCACCTCCCTGCGCATCCTGCCCAGCCGCCGGACCGAGCCGGTCCCGCCCGCCCGCACCGCCGTGCGCACGAGCGCGGGCTACCCCGGTCCGGTGCGCCACGGCCACCTCCTCGTCCACGCCGGCGGGCGCGCCTGAGAACCGTATTCGTCCAAGGTTACGCCCGGACCGCGCCGGCCAGTTCGATCGAATCGGCGCGCGCGCCCGAGGACATCTTCGGCGCACAAGTCGATCGCGCACGGCGCGGCCGCGCTCGACAGTGGATGTTTCTACAAGGCCGATAGACCGCGAAGCAGGGAAAAAGGGTTTCGTAACAGTCCGAGCCTAGTCTGCACCGGCCATTCTCCCGGCGCAGGACCAATCTCGGAATGATCGCGGTCGAGGCCACCGCCGGAACTGATCTGCGCGGCCTCGCCGCCGAGCCGGCGCGCGGCGCCGCCGACCAGCGCCGCCACCAGCGCGTGCCGGTCGCCGTGCTCGGCCGCTACATGCTGGCCGACCGCCGGGAATATCCCTGCCAGACCGTGGACATGTCGCCGGGCGGCGTGCGGCTGACCTGCGCGGTCAAGGGCGCGGTCGGCGAGCGCGTGGTGCTCTACCTGGAGCATATCGGCCGCATCGAGGGCGTCGTCGCGCGCACCTGCCCGGACGGGTTCGCGGTCCAGCTCAACGCCACGTCGCGCAAGCGGGACAAGCTCGCCTCCCAGCTCACCTGGCTGGCGAACCGGGAGATGCTGGGGCTGCCGGAGGGACGCTCGCACGAGCGCCTCGTGCCGACCAACACGGCGGTGGTCCTGCGCGTCGAGGGCGGCCGCGAGATCCGGGCGCGCCTCATCGACATCTCGATGTCGGGCGTGGCGATCTCCTGCCCGGTGCCGCTGCCCCTCGGCGCCGCCGTCACGGTGGGCAGCACGCCGGGCCGGCTGGTGCGCTACTTCGAGGGCGGCTTCGGCGTGCAGTTCCTGCTGCCGCTCTCCCCCGACCGCTTCCACGCCGGGATGACGCTCTGACGCGCGTGCGGCCGGACCGGCCGGCGGTCAGATCTTCTTGGCGAGCTGCGCGGCGACCTCGTCGGCCGGCCGGGTCAGGTCGAGGGCGCCGAGGAAGCGGTTCTGCGCGTCCATGATGTACACCAGGGCGGTGTGCTCCATCGTGTAGTCGCCGTCCTTGGCGGGCACCTTGCGGGCATAGGCCCGGTACGCCTTCTCGGTGGCGGTGACCTGCTCGGGCGTGCCGGTGAGGCCGGTGATGCGCGGGTCGAAGCTCGACAGGTAGGTCTTGAGGCTCGCCGGATCGTCCCGCTCGGGATCCACCGTGACGAAGGCGACCCGCATCGTCTTGCCCTTCGACCCCAGGGCAGCGAGCACGTCGGAGATCTGCTGCAGGGTGGTCGGGCAGACGTCCGGGCAGTGGGTGAAGCCGAAGAACACGAGGTGCGTCGCGCCGGCGAAGTCGCGCTCGGTGACGGTGCGCCCGTCCTGGTTCACCAGCGTGAACGGGCCGCCGACGCTCGGCACGCCCACCGGTGCCTTGTCGGGCAGGAACGCGAACACCGCCGCCCCGGTCAGGCCGATGAGGCCGAGGCAGAAGGCGAGGAGCGGGACGAGGGCGCGGCGCATGGGACGGGTTCCGACCTCCGGGGAGGCCGGCACAGCACACAACGGCGCGCGGAGGCAAGCCGGCGCGGTGCCGCCGGCCGGCCGATCGGCGCCGCGCCGGCGCGACCGCTACGGCTTCGAGGCCGGATCCCCCGCGGGGCTCGCCGGGGCGGCGCCCTTCGGCGGCTCCTTGCCGAGATAGACGTATTCCGGCGCCGCCCGGAGCTGGTCCTTGGTCGTGTCGATCCGCGCCTGGAGGGTCTTGCCGTCGGTGCGGTCGAGCTTGAGCACGGACGGGTCGACCGCGACGTATTTCGAGCCGATCCCCAGGAAGCCGCCGACCCCGATGATCCAGGCCTTCACGGCCCCCTTCTGGTCGAGGACGAAGTCGGCGATCTGCCCGATGGTCTCGTTGGCGCCGTTGACGACGCTGGAGCCGATCAGCTTGCTGGCGACCATGTCGTCGGGGGCCTGGGCCACGAAGGTCGGGCGCAGGCTGTCGGCCATGGTGGCGGGCTGGCCGGGGACCGGGGTCGCGGCGGCGCCGCCGTCCGGCTTGGCGCCGTCCGATCTGGCGCCGTCGGTCTGCGCCGAGGCGGTGGCGAGGCCGGCCAGCAGGAGGGCCGAGGCGAGGAGCGGGGTGCGCATCGGAGCAGGTCTTTCAGACGGGGGCCGCACAGGGGGGTCGCGCCGCCTCAAGGTTCTGGCGGGGCTTAAGTTCCGCGCGGTCTCGGCCCCGGCGGGGGCCGGCCCGGCGGTTTGCCGGCTGCGCGTCGGCGCCGGCGGCCTTTGACGGCGGGGCCCTCCGCCCCGCACAAGGCCGGCGCCATGCTCCGCCTCGCCCTCTACCAGCCCGATATCCCGCAGAACACCGGCACGATGCTGCGCATGGCCGCCTGCCTCGGGCTGGCGGTGGAGATCGTGGAGCCCGCGGGCTTCGACGTCTCGGACCGCCACCTGCGCCGCTCGGGCCTGGACTACCTCGACCACGTGGCGATCACCCGGCACCGCTCCTTCGCGGCCTTCGCCGCGTGGCGGGCCGAGGCCGGGATCCGGCTCGTCCTCGCCACCACGGCGGGCGCCGTGCCCTACACGGACTTCGCCTTCCGCCCGGACGATTGCCTGATGGTCGGGCGCGAATCCGCCGGCGTGCCGGAGGCGGTGCACGCGGCCGCCGACGCCCGGATCGTGGTGCCGATCCGGGCGGGCCTGCGCTCGCTCAATGTCGCGGTCGCGGCCGCGATGATCGCCGGCGAGGCCCTGCGGCAGGTGTCCGGGACGGCCCGACCAGATCTCTAGGATCGTGACGCCTCTCGGGTCGGCCGCCGTCTTCGGGAGCGGAGCGAAGCGATCCAGGCGGCGCCACGCTCGGCCGATGTCCCGCTGCACTGGGTTGCTTCGCCGCGCCCGCGAGGACGGGATCGGCAACGGATCGCGTCCGGCTCGCTTGGTACAACGGGACTCATCCTCACCCCGCGAGACGCGCCGCCGCATGGACGACACCGCCTTCACGCCCTCCCGGCGCCACGCCGATCTGGGCCCCGCCTTCTTCGATCCGGTGACGCCGGCCCGGTTCCCGCGGACGATCCTGCGCTACCGCAACCAGACTTGGGCGAAGCGGGTCGGACTGGGCGGCCTGTCCGAGGCGGCGTGGATCGCCCATTTCGGCCGGTTCGAGCCCCTGCCGGGCAGCTTCGAGACGCCGCTGGCCCTGCGCTACCACGGCCATCAGTTCCGCGCCTACAATCCGGACCTCGGCGACGGGCGCGGCTTCCTCTTCGCGCAGCTGCACGACCGCCTGGACGGGCGCCTCCTCGACCTCGGCACCAAGGGGAGCGGCACGACGCCCTGGTCGCGCGGCGCCGACGGGCGGCTCACCCTCAAGGGCGGCGTGCGCGAGGTGCTGGCCACCGCCCTCCTGGAGGCGCAGGGCGTCTACACCTCGAAGAGCTTCAGCCTGATCGAGACCGGCGAGGACCTCGTGCGCGGCGACGAGCCCTCGCCGGCACGCGCCTCGGTGCTGGTGCGCCTGTCCCACGGCCACATCCGCATCGGCAGCTTCCAGCGCTTCCTGGCGCTCGGCGAGCCGGACAACATCGCCCGGCTCCTCGACCACACGATCGCGACCCACAGGCCGGAGCTCTGGCGCGAGGGCGTGGAGGATCGCGGCGTCGCCTTCCTGGAGGACGTGGTCGCCCGGGTCGCCCGGATGGGCGCGCAGTGGGCAGCGGCCGGCTTCGTCCACGGGGTCCTCAACAGCGACAACATCAACGTCACCGGCGAGAGCTTCGATTACGGGCCCTGGCGCTTCCTGCCGCATTACGATCCGGACTTCACGGCCGCCTACTTCGACGAGACCGGGCTCTACAGCTTCGGCCGCCAGCCGGAGGCCCTGTTCTGGAACCTCGCCCGGCTCGCCGACTGCCTGCTGGTGCTGGCCCCCCAGGCGCGCTTGGAAGCGGCGCTCTCCGGATTCGGGCCGGCCCTGCAGGAGGCGTTCGCCGAGGCCCTGTTCCGCCGGCTCGGCCTCGCCCCGGCGCCGCGGCCGGAGACCGACCGGCTGGTCTCGGCGGTCTGGCGGTTCCTCGCGGAGACGCGGGCGCCCTTCGAGCGGTTCTTCTTCGACTGGTACGGCGGCCTCGCGAGCGCGACCCGCGCGCAGGCCGGGCCGTCCGCCGGCCACTACGCGCACGAGGCCTTCGCGCCGGTGCGGGCCGCGCTGGAGCCGCTCGCGCCCGCCCCGGGCGCGCGGCTCGACCATCCCTACTTCGCGGAGGCGCCCTGCACACTCCTGATCGACGAGGTGGAGGCGTTGTGGGCGCCGATCGCCGCGGCGGATGACTGGTCCCTGTTCGAGGCCAAGCTCGCGGGAGTGGCCCGGATGGCCGAGGCCTGCGGGACGGCGCCCGCCTCGGCCTGAGCGGCCTCCTCCTCGGCGAGCCGTCGGCGCTCCTCGGCGTAGCCCCCCGCGATGGCGAGATCGACCAGGCGCCGGGTCAGCCGGAAGGCCAGCCAGAACAGGGCGAGGCAGAGAAGCGTCGCGGCGGCGGCCTTGAGCGGGTCCACGGGGTTCCTCCGGTGATGTCTCCTCGGGCGGAGCGGCCCTCTTAGTGCCGAGGCGGGCCGCGGGGCAATTGGACTTCGTGCCGAGATCGAGCCCGCGGCGCGTCGTCCCGGGCTCGCCGCGCAGCGCCGGACCGGATACCCGGCCGGAACATGCTATGGCGGCCGGCAGCCGGATCCCGATATCCGGCGCTGAAGATCCCTCGATCAGGCGGATACCCGTGCGCGAGACCTTCCACATCGAAGTCCTCGGACCGGAGCCGGACGAGATCCAGACGCGGATCTCCGTGCGGGTCGGCAGCCTGGAGAGCGCGCAGGAGCGGGCCCTGCGGCTGTTCGCCCGCGCCCGGGTGCCGCAGCGCTCGGGCGAGCCGGCCGAGGCGGTCCGGGTGATCGACGGCGCCGGCCGCGAGGTGTTCTATCGAACGCGCTTCGACGCGGGGGATTGAGGCGCGAGGACACCGCCGATGCGCACAGCCCTGATTCTGCCGGTCCTCGTCCTCGCGGCCGGCGCGCTGTTCCTGCGCAGCTACACCCTGCCGCCGGCCCCGGACCGCCGGGGCGGGACCACGCTCCTGCTGACCTGGCCGAACCGCCCGGCCTTCGGCAGCCCCCGGGCCGACTGCCTCGCCGGGCCGCCCGACGAGCCGGTCCTGCCCTGCCTCATCGCCTCCGTCGCCCGGGCGCGGGACGACGGGTACACGCTGCTGCAGCTGCCGTTCTGCGCGACCTGCTACGACCTGTCCGGGCGGATCGCCGTCACGGGCCGCGACGCGGCGGCGACGCGGGCGCGGCTGGAGCAGATCGCCCGCTTCGGATGGTGACACGCGCCCGGGCAACGCGCTCCCGGGCCCGCTCCAGGGTCCGGGCCACCGGGAACAGCGGATCGCGGCCCGCCTCCACCAGCAGATGGGCGATCGGCCGGCGCGCGGTCCAGAAGGTGGTGCCGAGGGCGAAGTCCGGCGGCGCGCAGGAATCGATCCGGTCGATCGGCCAGTCGCCCGCGGCCACCGCCTCGGTCAGCCGGTGGACGAGCTGGACCCCCGGCGCGGTCTCCGGCCGCGTCTCGTCGTTGGCGATCTTCAGCACCCAGGCCTCCCGGCCGGTGACCGGCAGGATCAGGGAGGCCAGGAGCCGGTCGCCCCGGCGCAGGCGCGCGATTCGCACGCCGTCCGCGGCCCCGAGATCGGCACTGAGATCGGCCAGGGCGGCGCGCAGGAAGGCGATCTCCGCCGGCCGCTGCGCCAGGCTCGTGCCGGCCTGACCCTTCCAGCCCGCGGCCTCCAGGGCGACGTGGGCGTCGAGGGCGGGGCCGAGGGATTCGGGCGCGGCGAGGATCTCGAAGGTCACGGGCCCCGCCGCCTCCAGGCGCGCGCGGGCGCGGCGGAGCTTGCGGCGGCGCTGCCCGGAGAGGTGCCCGAGATAGGAGGCCCGCGCCTCCGGCCCGAGGCCGGTCAGGTCGAGCAGGCCGCGGTCGTGCGGCCAGTACGCGGCGCGGCGCCCGCCACACGCCGTCAGGAGTTCAGGCAGGGGGCCGTCGGTCGGAGCGTTCGGCAGGAGGAGGCGCGGCGGCAGGCCGAGGGCGCCCGGCGCGGCGAGCAGCCCCGCCAGGGCGGCCTCCGGGGCGGCGCCGTCGAGGAGCGGCGCCCCGAACGGGGCGTAGCCGTGGGTCCAGCCCACGAGCAGCGGCAGCGGCACGCCCCAGCGGCGGCGCGACGGCCGGAACGGCCAGGCGGCGAGGAGCCGGGCCCCGGGTGCCTCGGGGGGCCGGTCGGCGACGAGGAGGAGCCGGACGCCCGCCCCGAAGGCGTCGCGGGCCGCCAAGGCGTAGCCCGCCTCGTAGAACGGGTTGCGCACCAGGCTCGCCCGACCCAGGGCCCGCCAGGCCGGGACCCAGGGCGCCGCCCCGTCGAGGGGCCGGACCGCCGCCACGAGCCCGCCGGGAAGCGCGGCCGTGTCCGATGGGGTGTCCGACGCGGGGCCTGCCATCGCGGGACCGTCAGGCCGCGAGACGGTGACGGATCGCGCCGGCGAAGCCGAGCACGTCGTAGCGCCACGCCGTCACCCCGGCGGCGGCGGTGAGCAGGACGAGGCGCAGGGCCTGTCCCGGCGGCATCAGCCCGCCGGGGACCAGGGCGATGCCGGCATTCACCGCGCCGCAGGCCAGCGCGATCCCTGCGATGCCGGCCATGTCGGCGAGCGGCAGCGGCATCGTCGTGCCGGTCCGGCGGGCGCCGAGCACCAGCACGAGGCAGGCCGCGCTCTGGCCGCCCGCGAAGGCGAGGGCCGCCCCGGCGGCGCCGAAGCGCGGGATCAGCAGGAGCGACAGCGCGGCGACGGTGGCGAGGGTCGCGAAGGCGGCGGCCGCCTCCAGGCCGCTGGAGCGGGCGAAGTAGATTACCTGCCCGAAATAGTAGGCGCGGAACATCATCAGGATGCTCGCCAGGATCAGCACCGGGGCGAGCTCCCGCGCCTCGGCCCGGTAGTCGGGCCCGAGCAGCACCGCCACGACCAGATCGTCGAAGCACAGGAAGAACACGGCCCCGAAGGCCGCGATCAGCGTCATGGCCCGTGCGGCGTCGCGCAGCACCCCGGAGGCCGCCGCCATCCCGCCCACCCGCGCCTCGCGCTTGGCGATCGAGATCAGCGACAGGGCGATCGCCTCGCCGAACACGATGAAGCTCTGCTTCAGGAAGTCGGCCAGGGCCCCGTAGGCGCCGAGCCCCGCCGGCCCCACCGTCTTGGCGATGATCAGCCGGTCGAGGCTCTGGGCGAGCGCCGCCGTCCCGAAGGAGAGGACGAGCGGCCAGCCGTAGGCGAACAGCCGCAGCGCCTCCGCGCGGCTGCCGCGGCCGGGCATCATCGGGGCGATCGTGGCCGCGGCCGGCAGGGAGGCCAGGGCGTTCGCGGCCGCCACCGCGAAGGCGAGGTGCAGGGGATCCTGCGAGAGGTGCAGCGCCAGGCTGCCGAGGGCCAGGATCAGGACGGCGCGGCTCATCACCGAGGCCGCCACCGCCCCGGCCCGCAGGCGGGTGCGGGCGATCTCGGTGGAGCCCTCGAACAGGGTGGTCCCGAAGGCCAGCGCCAGGATCGCGGCCGCCATCCGCGCCGGCATCAGGCCGAGGGCGGCGGCGAGCGCGCTGCCGAGCCCGGCGAGGAGCAGCGTGCCGCCCAGGATCCGCACCACGGTGCCGACCTGCGCGGGCTCGCGCGCCTCGTCGTAGAGGGCGAAGAACGCGAATTTCGGCCACTGGCAGGTCGCCCCGTAGAGCACCAGCGCCCAGGACAGGACGTACAGGTAGGTGCCGTAGCTCTCCACCGGCGCGAGCCGCGTGAACACCGCCACGGAGGCCATGTTCAGGGCGGCCGCGAAGCCCCGCGAGCCGACATAGATCAGGCTGTGCCGGGCGATCATGTCCTAGAACCGGTCAGACGCACCACGACCTCGCACCACGCTGGGACAGACCGGCCCGTGGCGGGAGGTAACGCAGGAACGGCGCGCATGACAGCCCGGGCTTCGCAGGCGGCGTGCCGCCGGCCCCGGCCCTCAGCCCTCGCCCCGCGGGCGGATCAGCGACGTGCCGGTCATCTCGGCCGGCTGGTCCAGTCCCATCAGGTCGAGGAGCGTCGGCGCCACGTCGGCCAGCCGTCCGTCGGCCAGGGTCACGCCGTCGACGCCGACGAGCGCGGCGGGCACCGGGTTGAGGGTGTGGGCGGTGTGCGGCTCGCCGGTCTCGGGATCGCGCATCATCTCGCAATTGCCGTGGTCGGCGGTCACCAGCAGCGCCCCGCCCTGGGCCGTCACCGCCTCGACGACGCGGCCGAGGCAGGTGTCGACGGTCTCCACCGCCTTCACGGCGGCCGCGAGGCTGCCGGTGTGGCCGACCATGTCGGGGTTGGCGAAGTTCAGGATGATGAGGTCGTAGCGCCCGGAGCCGATCGCCTCCACGGCGCGGTCGGTGAGTTCGGGCGCCGACATCTCCGGCTGCAGGTCGTAGGTCGCGACCTTCGGCGAGGGCACGAGGATCGCGTCCTGCCCCGCGAAGGGCTCCTCGCGGCCGCCGTTCATGAAGTAGGTGACGTGCGGGTACTTCTCGGTCTCGGCCATGCGCAGCTGCGCGCGCCCGGCCCGGGCCACGGTCTCGCCGAGGCCGTTGGGCAGGTCGAGGGCCCCGAACAGGGTCTCGGCGAAGGCGTCGATCTCGACGCTGTACTGGACGATCCCCAGGGCGGCGGCGAAGCGGACCGTGCGCGCGCGCTCGAAGCCCGCGAAGGCCGGGTCGAGCAGCGCCTCCAGGATCTGCCGGGTCCGGTCGGCGCGGAAGTTGAAGCTCAGGATGCCGTCGCCGTCCCGCATGCCGGCGTAGTCGCCGATGATCGCGGGCCGCATGAACTCGTCGGACACGTCCTGCGCGTAGGACGCGGCGACCGCCTGCCCGGCCCGCTCGAACCGGGTCCCGCGCGCCTCCGTGAGGGCGTCGTAGGCCGTCTGAACCCGCTCCCAGCGCCGGTCGCGGTCCATGCCGAAGTAGCGGCCGCACAGCGTCGCGATGCGGGCGCCCTTCGGGAGGGCGGCCGCGACGTCGGCGATGCAGGTGGCGGCCGAGCGGGGCGGCATGTCGCGCCCGTCGGTGAAGCCGTGGAGCCGGACCGGGATGCCGGCCGTCGTCAGCGCGCGCGCCAGCGCGACGGCGTGGTCCTGGTGCGCGTGGACGCCGCCGGGCGAGAGCAGGCCGACGAGGTGGCAGGTCCCCCCCGACGCGCGCAGCGCCTCGATGAACCGGACCAGGGCCGGGTTCCGGGCGAGGGAGCCGTCGGCGACCGCCGCGTCGATCCGCGGCAGGTCCTGCAGGACGACGCGGCCCGCGCCGATGTTGAGGTGGCCGACCTCGGAATTGCCCATCTGCCCCTTGGGCAGGCCGACATCGGCGCCGAAGGTCGTCAGCCGCGACCGGGGGCGCTCCCGCATCAGACCGTCGAAGACCGGCGTCCTGGCCTGGTGGACGGCGTTGTCGGCCACCGCGTCCCGCAGACCCCAGCCGTCGAGGATCACGAGCATCACGGGACGCGGGGTACTGTCGGGCACGGTCACAACTCTCCTGGGCTGCCGCGCGCGGCGCGCGGCCGGTCTCCGGGCCCTGACGCGGCCGGATCGTTGCGCGTGTCGATAATCGCCTTGGTCGCGCGAGACCACCGCCCCGAAGGGCCAATGGGCGACGGATGCGAGAGAGCGTCGGGCTTCTGACATGCCCCGGCCGCGCTCCGCACATGGCGGGGCGGGGCTGGCGGGACGCGGCCGGAAAGGCGCGGCCGACGGGGACTCAGGCGGTCAGTTGACGCGCGCCGCGTCGGATCCCGGCGGGAGGCCGAGCAGGCGGCGCTTCCTTCGCAGGGCGGCCCGGAGCAGCGTCCGCCGGTAGCCCGGATAGGACAGGAACCCCGCCGCCCAGGACAGGTGCATGGTCACGGCCGCCGGGCCGCTCATGACCAGGACGGGTTCCCGCGCCTTCAGCGCGAGGGCGAGGCCGCTCAGGACGCAGCCCCCGGCATAGAGCAGCAGCGGGATCAGCAGGGCGGGCATCAGGGCCGCCAGCGGCAGGGCCGCGACGGCGTAGAGCAGGACCAGGGCCGGCAGGATCTGGCGGGCGCGCGGCAGGCTGGCGTGCTTCTCGAGGGTCCGCGCGCAGCCGCGCCCGTAGTGGAGGTACTGCCGGGCGAGGCTGCGGAGGCAGGCGCGCGGGAAGTACGTGATGGCGAGCTCGGCAGCGAGGTAGATCCGCCCGCCCGCCGCGCAGAGCCGCCGGTCGAGTTCGGCATCCTCGTTGTGGGTGAAGGTCTCGTCGTAGCCGCCGACCCGCAGGAACTCGCGCCGGTCGAAGGCCGCGTGGTGGCCGTGGGCGACGTAGCCCGAGATGCCGCCCTGCCGGTGGGCCGAGCCGCCGTTGCCGAGGCGGCTGTTCTGCGCCGCCGCGATCGCCCTCTGCAGCGGCGTGACCCCGACGGTCCGGAGCGGCACGACCACCGAGACGGCCTGGCGCAGGCGCATCGTGCCGACGAGGTTCTGCACGAATCCCTTCGGATAGACGGCGTGGCAATCGGCGCGGACGAGGTAGGCGGAGGCGGGATGCGCCAGCCGCGCGGCGAGGTTGATCGCCGCCGCCTGGATGCGGCGCTCGTTGTGGACGAGCCGGATGCGGGGGTCGCGGGCGCTCAGGGCGGCGACGATCGCGCAGGTGTCGTCGCGACTGCCGCCGTCCAGCACCAGCAGCTCGCAGGGGATGGCGTCCCGGTCGGGCAGCACCGACGCGATGGCGTCGGCGATGTGCGCGGCCTCGTTCAGGGCCGGCATGGCGATCGTCACGAGCGGAGCGCCGGCGGCGCTCACGGGGTCCTGCATGGCGGTTCTCCCGAAACCTGGTCCCGGTCGCCGGCCGATGAGGGCCGGTCGTCCCGGACGGGGACCGACGCCGCGTGCGGCGCGCCCCCGAGGTCTCATTTGTCGTGATTGGCTACGATTACGGTCGTTGATCACAACCACCACTTCAGTCGGCCGGACCGATACGACGAAAGGTGTAATTCGGACCGCCGCACCGCGATGATAGCCCGTTCCGGCGGGATGACCGGCCGGCTCAACTTCCGATTCGCACCGGATCCCGCGAGCTCGACACCGGGCTCGGAGCGTCATGCGGGAGCCCTTCGAATGATGAAATCTTTGGATGCGCTTGCCCTCGGCCCGTCGGAATGCGGGCCGGCCGAACAGCGGACCGACCCGTCGGCGCTGCGGGTGACCGAGATCGCGCCCAACGACCGGATCGTCACCTTCGACGCCGTCGGCCTCTGGCAGTATCGCGACCTGCTGCGGGTCCTGATCGTGCGGGACCTGAAGGTGCTCTACCGGCAGACCGCCCTCGGCGCCTGCTGGGCGATCGCGCAGCCGCTCTTCACCGTGCTGATCTTCACGGTGATCTTCGGCCATTTCGCCAAAATCCCCACCGACGGCGCCCCCTACGCACTCTTCGCCGGCAGCGCGGTCGTCCTGTGGACGTACTTCTCTGAGGCGGTGCGGCGCAGCGCCAACGGCCTCGTGGCCGAGGCCGAGCTCATCCGGAAGATCTACTTCCCGCGGCTGGTCATCCCGCTCGCGACGGTGGTGTCGCCGATGGTCGACTTCGCCATCGCCCTCGGCGTGCTGCTGGTCCTGATGCTCTGTTACGGGGCGGTGCCGGACTGGCACCTCGTACTGGCGGTCCCGACCCTGGGCGTCACCGCGATGCTCGCCCTCGGGGTGAGCCTCTGGCTCGGGCCGGTCAACGTCCGCTTCCGGGACATCAAGCACATGCTGCCGTTCGTGATCCAGATCTGGATGTACGCCTCGCCGATCGTCTACGCGTCGAGCATCGTGCCCGCCTCGGTGCGCTGGATCTACGCGCTCAACCCGATGGTCGGCCTGATCGAGGCGTTCCGATTCGCCATCCTGGGCGGCACGCCGCCCGACGCCTTCGCGGTCGCCGTCTCGGTCACGGCCGCGCTCGCCCTGCTCGTCAGCGGGCTGATCTTCTTCCAGCGCATGGAGCGCTCCTTCGCGGATGTAATCTGATGTCGATGGCAATCAGCGTTCAAGATATTGGCAAGCAGTACTGGCGCGCCCCACGCGCCGCGCACCAGAACTCGCTGCGCGACGCGCTCACCGAGGGCGTCCGCGGCCTGATGACCCGCCGCTCCGAGGCGCGCCCGTCGCAGGAGAGCTTCTGGGCGCTGAAGGAGGTGAGCTTCGGCATCAGGCACGGCGAGAATGTCGGCATCATCGGCCTCAACGGGGCCGGCAAGAGCACGCTCCTCAAGCTCCTGTCGCGGATCGCCGCGCCGACCACCGGCCGGATCCGCCTCGAGGGCCGGGTCGGGGCCCTGCTCGAGGTCGGCACCGGCTTCCACCGGGAGCTGACCGGCCGCGAGAACATCTTCCTCTACGGCTCGATCCTCGGGATGGACCGTCGGGAGATCGCCGCAAAGTTCGACGCGATCGTCGCGTTCTCGGAGATCGGCGACTTCATCGACATGCCGGTGAAGCGCTACTCCAGCGGCATGTATGTCCGGCTGGCTTTCTCGGTCGCCGCGCATCTCGAGCCCGACATCCTGCTCCTCGACGAGGTGCTGGCGGTGGGTGACTACACCTTCCAGCGCAAGTGCATGGACTTCGCCCGGCGCCTCCAGGGCAAGGGTGCGACGATCCTGCTGGTCTCGCACAACATGTTCAGCATCAAGACCATGTGCGAGCGGGTGATTTACATCAAGGGCGGCCGCGTCGCCTACGACGGCCCCACCGACGAGGGCTTGGGCCACTACGAGCGGGACAGCTATCTCGCCGACGCCTCGTGGTTCCGCTCGGAGAGCGGCGACCAGCCGGTCCAGATCAGCGACGTGACGATCACCGACGAATCCGGCGCGCCGCGGACGCTGTTCCGCCACGGCGAGCGGATGCGGATCCGGGCCCGCTACAGCGCCGCGGAGCCGATCGCCGACCCGCACGTCCTGTTCTCGATCACGCGGTCGGACGAGCTGCTCTGCTGCAATTTCAGCACGCAGGCGGACGGCGCCGCCCTTGCCACCCTCTCGGGCGAGGGCGAGGTGGAGTTGCTGACGCCGCCGCTGACCCTGACCGCCGACACCTACACGGTCTCGATGGTGGTCCGGAAGCGCGGCTTCGACCGCCTGCTCGCGGCCAAGATCGGCGGTCGCTTTCACGTCGAGCATCCCGACTTCGCACCGGGTGTGTTCGGGGTGTTCCACGAGGCGGCCACGTGGCGCTTCGGAGCGACCGGAACCTCATCGGCGCTGCCCGACCGGCAGCGCGCAGATACGCTGCATGACCGGATCGGGTGACGAGCCGTGGACGCACATCTTCACGACAAGCCCCTGTCAATCGGCTTTCAGCCGGCTTCCGGCGGGTGGTCCGTCCAGGATGCTTCCGGGGCGGCCGCGGCGGTTGCACGCTCCGCACAGGCTGCACAGAAAATCCGAGACAATTTCGCCGTCTTCGACGACGCGCTGCGTCGAGCGGAGAGATTGCTCGAAGCCCGGCGAGACAGCGCCGCAGCCGCGCAGGCAACCATCGCGGCGTGCATCGCCACTGACACGCATTGCGGAATTTTCGCGAGCCCACGGTTGGAGCTGCTCCTCAACCGGATTGGACGACAGGTCCGTGGGGGCACTGAGATACCCTTCACGCGGCCGACGAAAGTCGAGCGGGTGTTGCATGTCGCGACGCAGGTCTTCCCGATAGGCGGACATACCAAGATGCTGCGGCGCTGGATCGAGAGCGATCCCGAGCGGCGTCACACCCTGGCGCTGACACAGCAGCGCCGGCGGCCGCCTGCTGATCTGGTGGCGGCAGTGCGGCAGAGCGGGGGAACGATTCATCAACGGCTAAACCGTCGGATCGGCGGCCTCCATACGGCAGTGCGGGAACTCCGGAGACTTGCGCGTCAGCACGACCTGATCGTCCTCCATATCGGCAATGCCGACGTCCTGCCGCTGATCGCCTTCGCCGAGACGATCGATTATCCGCCGATCCTGTTCGTCAATCACGCCGATCACCTCTTCTGGATCGGCACGAGCGTCAGCGCGGTGGTCGGCGGTATGCGCCAAGCCGCCATGACGCTGGCGGAGGAGCGTCGTTACGTCGAGGCCTGCCGCAGCGTCTCGCTTCCGATCCTGATCGAGCCCACAGCCCGGAAACGCAGCCGCGCGGAAGCCAAGCTAGCTCTTGGCCTCGATCCCGACACGGTCTTGCTGGTCTCGCTGGCGCGCGCCGAAAAATACCGGACGATGAACGGCGAGAGCTACGCCGACCTGCACGTCCCGCTCCTGCACCGGCACCCCGAGGCCCAGCTGATAGTGGTCGGCGCGGGGGAGCGACCCGACTGGGCGGCGGCGAGCGCGGCGGTCGGCGGCCGGATTCAGCCGCTCACGCCCCGGGCGCCACACCTCTATCTGGAGGCCGCCGATATCTACCTGGACTCGCAACCCTTCTGCTCGGCCACCTCGATGATGGAGGCGAGCGGCTACGGATTGCCCTGCGCCACGCGCTTCGTCTTCCCGGAGGCGGCCCGGATCTGCGGTATGGATCATCCCGGTCTGCGGGGTCCTCTGATCGAAGTCTCGACCGCGACCGCCTACTGCGAGCAGGTCTCGGGCCTGATCGAGGATGCGTGCCGCCGTCGCGAGATCGGTGCGGCGACGCGCGCCTCCGTCACGGCGAGCAACGTCGCACCGGGCTGGTGCCGCTACCGCGAAGAGGCCTACACCCGCGCGCTCGCGCTGCCGGCCGTGAGCACGGCGCTGCTCGAGGCCGGCGGCCCCGACGCACCTTCCTTCGGCGAGCCGGACCTCCGCATCGAGGACATTTACGGGGTCGCGCGGCCGCCCCATCAGCTCCTGAAGGAACATCTGAGCCTGTTTCCGCTCCGCGAACGCCTGGAGGGCTGGCGGAGCACGCGAGCGGCCGGCGGCTTTGTCTCCGCCAAGGAAGCCGCACGGGTCCTTCTCCCCGAATGGATGATCCGCATCCTCAAGGATGGGTACTGAACCGGATCGAAGAGAGCAGGCGTGGCCGCGAGCGCGCCGAGAACACCGCACTTCGTTTCGCTGTGGTCTTGATGTTTGATCCCAGGGTTTGATGGTGCACTCTTCACGTCGAAGTGGAGGAACGCGCGGAGGTCGCGCGTGGACTTGCTCCGCAAAAGTGGAGAGCTCTTTTCCTGAAGGAGGAGGGTTCCGATGGCAGACCGGAAGCAAACCTTTACCCCTGAGTTTCGTGCTGAGGCGGTNCTTGCTCCGCAAAAGTGGAGAGCTCTTTTCCTGAAGGAGGAGGGTTCCGATGGCAGACCGGAAGCAAACCTTTACCCCTGAGTTTCGTGCTGAGGCGGTCCGATTGGCGCAGACGAGCGGGCGGTCCCGCCGGGAGGTCGCCGCCGATCTCGGCGTCGGGCTCTCGACGCTGCGCAACTGGATCGACGGCCGGCGTGAGCGGGAGATGGACCATCCGCCGGCCGATCGGCAGGAGGACATGGCCGCCGAGCTCAAGCGCCTGCGGCGTGAGAACGAGGTGCTGCGCCAGGAGCGGGAAATCCTGAAGCGGGCCACGGCTTTTTTCGCCAAGGAGGGAAGTCGATGAGGTTCCGCCTCGTCGACGCGGCGAAGAAGGACTTCCCGGTCGCGCGCCTGTGCAAGGTCCTCGATGTCAGTCNTTTTTCGCCAAGGAGGGAAGTCGATGAGGTTCCGCCTCGTCGACGCGGCGAAGAAGGACTTCCCGGTCGCGCGCCTGTGCAAGGTCCTCGATGTCAGTCCGAGCGGCTACTTTGCCTGGAAAAGCCGTCCGGCCTCGACGCGGCAGCGCGAGGACCTCGTGCTACTCGCCCATGTCCGATCCGCCTTCACGCTCTCGCACGAGACGTACGGCAGCCCACGCATGACCCACGAGTTGCGTGAGCAGGGTTTGGCGGCAGGCCGAAGACGCGTGGCCCGGCTGATGCGGGAGAACGGGCTCAAGGCTCGCCAGCCGCGGCGCTTCCGGCGCACCACGGACAGCGGCCACGCCTTCCCGATGGCGCCCAACCACCTCGACCAGGACTTCGCGGCGGCCGGGCCGGATCGCAAGTGGGGAAGCGACATCTCCTACATCTGGACGCGGGAGGGTTGGCTGTACCTGGCGGTGGTCCTCGATCTGTACTCCCGACGGGTGGTGGGCTGGGCGGCGAGCGACCGTCTTCACAAGGAACTCGCGCTGACCGCGCTGCGACGAGCCCTCGTCGTCCGGCAGCCCGGACCAGATCTGCTCCATCATTCCGACCGCGGCAGTCAGTACTGTTCGAATGAGTATCAGGCGGAACTGCGAGGACATGGCATCGTGATTTAGATGTCTGGCAAGGGAAATTGCTTCGACAACGCGATGGTCGAGACGTTCTTCAAGACGCTGAAGAGCGAGTTGGTCTGGCGCACCGCGTTCCAGACACGAGCCGAGGCCACCGTCGCGCTGGCCCGTTACATCGATGGCTTCTACAATCCCCGTCGCCGTCACTCGGCGCTGGGCTACACCAGCCCTATCCAGTTCGAGAGGGGCTTCACCCACCAAACCGCTCTCCATTAAACCGTCGCAAGTCCACCTTGTCGCGGTGAGTAAGATCTTGATGGCTCGTCAATTGCGTGCGGAGCAGCTCGAAGCTCAGCACTCGTGAAGCTTGGATGGGCCCACGCGAGATAAGGCTTTCGGATGCCAGCCCGCATTTATCACCCCAAGCTAGATGGCCTGCGCGCTTTGGCTATTCTCGCTGTTAAATTCGAGCATTTTGTCAAAAATAAAACTATTGGTGGCTTCGGAACAAATTTGTTATTCTGCCTCAGCGGATATTTAATCACAGATATCATACTCTGTTATCGGGAGCGGCTATCCGTAAGACAGGCCGCGCTCGAGTTTTATTGACATCGCTTTCTCCGTCTTGCGCCGCCGTTTTATCTGGCACTGGCCTGTGGTCTTCTGCTTGGCCTCGGAGGCAATGGTAAGACGCTTGTGGCCAACGCGCTGTATCTCGCTGATTTTAATGTCTTTTTCAGCGGCTCATTCAACGAGTCAAGTCACTTCTGGACGCTGTCTGTCGAAGAACAATTCTATCTTATATGGCTTCCTATCGCTATTATTGCGCCACTGTCCCTTATTAAGATTGTTCTGTTTGAAACGATCGTGTTCAGTTTTCTGTTTCAGATTTATGCTAAGATTGGTCATGTACCCATGTCGATGGTGTTGCCTATTACAAGTGCCGATGTGCTGTGCTCGGGCGCATTGTTGGCGATCGCGCTGCGTTTCGGCGGCAGATCTGTCGGATGGATGGCAATAATTCTGAGCCCGAAATTGATAGTTCCGGCTGCTGCTTTGGTCGTAGGAGATCATTTGAACCTGATAGCATGGATGGGAGTTGCCAGGATCGTAGTCATGCCGGTGCTTGTAACTCTTTGCCTGACAGGTTTGGTGCGATACAGCCTGTCGAATATTGAATGCGATTCCTTGAACTGGCTTTCGACGCCAGTACTTAGACACATTGGCAAAATCAGTTACGGTTTGTATATTTATCATTATTTTGTGCCTCAGATTTTCGATAAATTCTTTCCAAAAATACACGATTTAATGCTGAATAGATATTATATATTAATTATATTTCTTATTTCACTAGCTATGACAGAACTATCTTGGGTTTTTCTTGAAAAGCCTGTCCTGAGACTAAAAAAGATCCGCTTGAGGCGCTCAGTGGCGTTGCAACCTATCTGACAACGCGGCTCCGGCGAGATCTGGCCGATACAAGCATGGCGGGGCTTGCCGGCAGATGGGGATGCGATCTCGCTCGCCGCGCTCTCCTGCTGCTCTCCGGCCTAGCACTGGCTGCCGAGCTGATCGTAGACCGTGCCTCCGTGACGGACGGCGACACGATGGTGATCCACGATACCTGGATCCGCCTGCACGACGTCTACGCGCGGGAGTGTGCGCTGTTCTGCCAAGACGCCGCCAGCAACTCCTACCGCTGCGGGCACGTGACGGCTCTCGCCCTGTCCGACCGGATCGGCGAGGCCGACATCTTGTGCGAGCCGCGGGACACAGACCGGTACGGCCGCACCGTTGCCGTGTGCCGGAAGGGCGGGGAGGACTTGAACGCCTGGACGGTAAGCAGGGCTTCGCCACAGCCGACCAGCACTACTCGCGCGACTACGTTGGCGTTCCATCGCCGGCAGCAACGTCGGACTCATGGCTTTCAGCCGCTTGCCGCAGATCCGGTCGGAGGCTTCCCAGAGTACGATCAGCGCCTCGCGCACCGCCGCGTGGTAGACGCGCCGCTCCGGTCGAAAGGCCAGCGCCTGTCCCAGACGACCGGCCGGAAGCAGCCGCATCGCGTGCTTGCGGTGGTGCCCCGTCGCGGACGCGAACTCATCCAGGATGCGGGTCTTCTCCGCACGTCCGCTGCCTCGATACCGGACCACCAACGCCACAAGCAGCTCATCGCGCGTCGCCATGCTCACTCGCCTCATCGTCACCCCCACCGCCGAACCTGCGTGGGGAGCAAATCAGATGCGGCAACGACCCAACGTCCGGGAGCATTTCAGGCGAGGCAATGCGCCCGCCACCAAGGCCCCAGATCTTCCGGAATGGCCCGCCATTTGGCTCCGTTCTGATGACGCGAATGGCCGAGAGCGTGCGTTGCAGGTCCTGCGGTGGCGTCTTGGCTCTCGGCCGACACGCTTCGACCAGGGGCTCCAGCTCAGACCATTGCACGTCGCTCAGCATCATCCCTCCTGCCTTGGAGAAAGGAAAACGCGAGCCCCACCAGTCCGTTCAGGTGGCGACAGGCCCTAGCAGGCCACCGTGGAAATCGGCATACTGATTATCATGGCTGGGTGGTCGGTTTTCAACCTGACCGAAATCGCTGATCGAGGCACTTAATTGGGTCGCAGTCGATTATGATAATGTGCTCTCCAAAAATTGATGTTCTTGTGCCGGTTTTTAATGCCGAAAAAACTTTGAGGGAATCGTTAGCCAGTATATCTACGCAAATATTCTCTGATTTCCGGGTTTTGATAGTAGATGACGGCTCCACTGATGGGAGCGCAGATGTCCTGTCCGAATGGACTCGGCATGACAAACGTTTTATAGTGATTAGCAAGACCAACGGGGGAATTGTAGACGCGCTAAATTTAGCGCTGAGTCACTCAGTTGCGCCTCTGATCGCGCGCATGGATGCGGATGATCTAGCGCTACCAGGACGATTTGCAGTGCAGAAGGCATTTCTTGATGAAAACTCGACCTTCGTCGGGGTTGGTTGCCGAGTGCGCCATATCGATGAGCATGGCCGAGCGCTCGCAGGCTTGCCGCAGCCTGGCGACCCGGAAAGCTGCAATTCCGAGTGGCTCCCCGCCCGTGAGCCGTACATTATTCACCCTTTTCTGATGACTAGACGCAAAGCGATCATGGCTGCGGGTGGGTATAGATCTGTGCCCAACTCGGAAGACAGTGACTTGCTCTGGCGGTTGCGTGCATTTGGACGGTTGCGCAACTTATCGGATGTGCTGGGATCGTACCGAGTCCACTCGGGCTCTATATCCAGCAGTTCTGTTGTCGGAGGGCGCATAATGGCGATCGGGTCGCAGCTTGGTGCTTTGTCGGCTCGCCGCCGAGAAGCGAACAGAGAGGATATAGTCTTTTCACGCCTTCTTGCTGGCGCGCTCCGACAGGCTGAAACGCTCGACGCGATGAGTGATGTGATCAAGCCGATGATTGATGGCAGCGAGCTGCCACGGTTCAAGCTTGCGGCTGGAGTGAAATTGCTAGAGCTCGCACTTTATCGACAGTACCGTCTCGATATCAACGATTGCCGTTTCATACGGCATGCGTTTGCGGCTTATGCTGACAAGATACAATCGGCTAACCGACGCGAAGTGCATTGGTATACCACAGTTACCGCCAGTCGTATGATTCGACTTGGAAAAATTCGAGAGGCGTTTGCGCTTGTTTCCCCGAAACATTGGGGCACAATGATGGCTAGAGTCATATTAAATGCCTGAATATTTTGTGAAAATATTACCCAACTCGTCCGAACGATATTTGATGCGGCTCTACGGCAGATCTAATTTTCCTAACTACCAATTATAGTTCGGCTTGCGAGGTCGCGAATATAGAGTATCCGTTCTCTCAGGAATTCTTCACGGAGGGTGTGACGCGAGCGGTTGTTTGGATCGAGCGGAGTGAGCGACTGTCTTGCCGGTCAAGCGGTTTGCCATGGCGTTCCGTCCCTGAGGATGGTGATCAGCTTCCGTGATCCTCCCCTAACTTCGCGGACACTGGGAGATTAGCTCGCGGTCCGTTCGGCTTGCTCGGGCGTGCGATAACCGAGTGCCGAATGGATGCGTTGCCGATTGTAGTGTAAGCGCTCGTTGGCCGGCGCCTTGCGGGATAAGATCCTGGACTTGGATATGAACCGCGCCGGGTTTCCCGGAGGCCGTTTGGTTTGGGTCAGGCGGCCAAGGCTCTTACCTTGGCCCGAGCAAAGTAGCGCGCCTCAGCCTCGGCGGGAGGCACGTTGCCGATGGGTTCGAGCAAGCGGCGGGTGTTGAACCAATCGACCCATTCGAGAGTGGCGAACTCGACGGCCTCGAAGGATCGCCACGGCCCACGGCGATGGATCACCTCGGCTTTGAACAGATCGTTGATCGTCTCGGCCAGGGCGTTGTCGTAGGGGACTGTCAGGAATTTCGTGTGCGGGCGGCAGGTTGAACATCAGGCCGCCATGGCCCGGGTGAAGCGCTCGCCGAAGATGACGGCGAACTGCGCCTTGGCCATGACCCACTCACACGGCCCCATCTTCCACGCCTTCTCGGAGCGGTTCAAGACCAGGTAGAGCAGCTTCAGCGCGGCCTCGTCTGTCGGGAAGTGACCGCGGGCGCGCACGGCCCGGCGCAGCGTGGCGTTCAGGGCCTCGATGGCGTTCGTCGTGTACAGGATCCGGCGCACCTCGCCGGGGAAGGCGTAGAACGGGATCACCTCGCCCCAGGCCCGTCGCCAGCTCTGAGCGATGGCCGGATAGCGCCGACCCCATTCRCTTGTCTCGAAGGCCGCCAACGCCGCCTCGCCAGCCGCGGCATCGAGCGCGCGGTAGATGTCCTTCAGCGCACCCGCCACGAGCTTGCGGTCCTTGTAGGACACGAAGTCGAGGCTGTGGCGCAGCTCGACGCCGCGGTTCCTGAGCTCGTTCATGACCCGCAACCAGAACTTGGCGCCCTCGTTCTGCTCCAGCCASAGGCCGAGGATCTCCTTGGMGCCGTCGGCGCGCACGCCCAGCGCGATGTGGACGGCCTTGTTGCGGACCACGCCCTCGTCACGCACCTTGATCCGCAGGGCGTCRAAGAACACGATCGGGTAGACCGGCTCSAGCGGCCGGGCYTGCCAGGCAGCGACCTCCTCCAGGACCGCGTCGGTCACCGCGCTGATCAGGTCGGGTGAGACCTCGATGCCGTAGAGCTCGCGCAGGTGCGCCACGATCTCTCGGGTGCTCATGCCACGGGCGTACATCGACACGATCTTGTCGTCGAAGCCGGGAAAGCGGCGCTGATACCGGGCGATCAGCTGCGGATCGAACGTGGCCTGCCGGTCGCGCGGGATCGAAAGCTCGATCCGGCCTGTCTCGGTGGTGACCGTCTTGCGGCCGTAGCCGTTGCGCGTGTTGCCAGCATCCTCGCCCGCCAGATGGTGGTCCATCTCGGCATTGAGCGCTCGCTCGGCCAGCGCCTTCTTCAGCTCGTCCAGCAGGCCATCGGCCTCGAAGGCTGTCTTCGGATCGGCCCCGGCCAGGAGCTGGTCCAGGATCGCGTCAGGGATACGGGGTGCTTTGCGTCGTGCCATCGGGAACCTCCTTCGGATCCACTATGGCCGCCCGCACACGAAATTCCTGACAGTCCCTTGTCGTAGCTGTCCCCGACGCTGCCAACCGAGGGCTCGCCCCCCGCCTCCGCCAGCCGCTCCGTGTAGCGCAGGGCGAGGTATTGCGAGCCCCTGTCGCTATGGTGCACGAGGCCGCCGCCCCAGAGAGGACGACGCTCGTGCAGGGCCTGCTCAAGAGCATCGAGCACGAAGGCGACGTGAGCCGTGCGGGAGACCCGCCAACCGACGATGCGCCGGGCAAAGGCCTCGATCACGAACGCGACGTAGATGAAGCCGGTCCAGGTCAGGACGTAGGTGAAGTCGCTGACCCACAAGGCGTTGGGGCGCGGCGCCTTGAACTGGCGGTTCACCCGATCGAGCGGGCAGGCCGCGGCCGGATCCGGGATGGTGGTGCGAACCTTCTTGCCCCGCACGACGCCCTTCAGACCCATGACCCGCATCAGCCGGGCGACCGTACAGCGGGCAACCGCGATCCCTTCTCAACCGAGTTGCCGCCAGACCTTCCGCACCCCGTAGACGTGGAAGTTCTCCTCGAACACGCGCCGGATCTCGACCATGAGTGCCGCGTCCGAGCGAGCCCGAGCCGGCAGCTTGCCGGGGTCGATACGCCGCGCGGCATGGGCGTGATAGGTTGACGGGGCGATCGGCAGCACGCGGCAGATCGGCTCGACCCCGTAGGCCTCCCGGTGATCGTCGATGAAGGCGATCATGTCCGCGACCGGCGATCGAGCTCCGCCATCGCAAAATAGGCGACGCCTTCCTCAGGATCTCGTTGGCCTGCCGAAGCTCGCGGTTCTCGCGCTCCAGTGCTTTGATCCGCTCGCGCTCGTCCGTCGTTGGTCCGGGTCGCTGGCCCTGGTCCCGCTCGGCTTGCCGGACCCAGTTCCGCAACGTCTCGCCCGAACAAACGATCTTGGCTGCGATCGAGCGGATCGCCCCATATTGCGAGCCGTACTCCCTCTGGTGGTCGAACACCATCCGGACCGCGCGTTCGCGGACCTCAGGCGAAAAGGGTGTGCTGCGCTTCGTCATGGCTCCATCCTCGTAATTACCCAGGCCTGTGATGGCGGGGTTCAGGCGTCGATGGTTTTGAGGATGGCGCCGGATGAGTTGGCGCCGGTCAGGCGGGCGGTATCGACGACGGTGCGGATGGCGGCCTCGCCCTCAGCCGCCCACATGGCGCGGTAGCCGTTGGTCACCTTCCGCTG
>NZ_LMPY01000015.1:0-89495 GCF_001424445.1 Methylobacterium sp. Leaf361
AGGATCGCGTCAGGGATGCGGGGTGCTTTGCGTCGTGCCATCGGGAACCTCCTTCGGGTCCACTATGGCCGCCCCCACACGAAATTCCTGACAGTCCCGTAGCGGCCGGTCTGCTTCGTATTGCGTTCGATAATCGGGGCTTCGTCGCCATTGACCTCGGCGACCCCCTCGCCATGCCGAGCGACCAAGCTCTCCCAACTCACGTCGGCTCGGATCAGCGAGGCGTCGACATGCACAACCTCGCCCTTGGCGATCCCCGCCGCAATGCAAGCCCGAACGGTGCGCTCGAAGATGCTCCGGAACCGATCCGCGCCCCAGCACTGCCGAATGCGGGTCAGCGACGAGTGATCCGGCAGCGTCTCATGGAGCCCGTATCCGGCGAACCACCGGATAGCGAGATTGACCTGTGCCTCGCGCAGTAGGCGACGATCGTGGACGATCCCCATGAGGAAGCCGGCCAGCATCAGGCGGAGGGCAGCTTCCGGGTCGATGCCGGGCCGGCCGTTGCCGTGGCAGTACAGATCGGCCACAGCGCCGCGCAGCCATGACAGGTCGAGCACTCGGTCGACCCGGACCAGAATGTGATCGTCAGGAAGCAGTTGCCGCAGCGAGCCGGTGATGAACAGCTCGCCCTGATCGCGTTCTTTGTGCCCCAGCATGCCGGCCTCCCGACCACCGCCTCCGCAGTGAATCAGCCGATCCAATTGCTCGCAAAGCCCTGAAGGGGTTTATCAACGGCCCCCGCGTCCACTTCATGCGCAACGTGCTCGCCCATGCCGGACGCAGCGAGCGGCGTGTCGTTTCCGCCTTCATCGCCACCGCGTTTGCCCAGGACGATGCCGAGGCGGCCCGTCAGCAGTGGCGGCGCGTGGCTGTCAGCTCCGGCCGAAGGTCCCCAAGCTCGCCGCCCTGATGGACGAGGCTGAGCCGGACGTGCTGGCCTACATGGGCTGCCCCACCCAACATTGGGTCAAGCTGCACTCCACGAACCCGCTGAAATGCCTCAACGGCGAGATCAAGCGCCGGACCGAGGTGGTCGGCATCTTCCCCAACGAGGCAGCCATCACACGCCTCGTCGGCGCGATCCTGCTGGAACAGAACGACGAATGGGCCGTCCGGCGCTCCCGCTACATCACCCTGGAAAGCGTCGCCCCGATCGGCGATGATCCCCTCGCCAGCCTGCTGACCCTGGCAGCCTGATCCTCCCGGCCCAAGCCGGTGATCGTGGTGGCCACGCCGAAGCTAAACCACGCCAGGGGACACAGCCGGGCATGGCTCGAAGCACGATACTTGACTTGCCGGCCCAGATTGTTCAGCTGCCGCTCTAACCCAGCGGGATCGAGCCGGCGTTGCCGCAACGTTAAATCGGTGATGCTTATGGCGAGCTTCCCTGAAATGAAACTGGAGTAATGCACCTGTACCGTGCTCGAAATGCCGATATTATTCAAAAATCGCGCGATCTAACACGTGTTTCGATCAGGATCGATGAAGTTTACGCTCGCAGCAACGATACAAATGATCAGGAGACGTACTGATCGTATCGTAAGACGTTCGCAGCAGATGCGAATTCAATTATTTTAGGCGTCGACCGAAGACTCTCGTCTTTCAGATTTGACGGCCAAAAGATATGCTGCATTAAAATCTAACGACAAGGAAGGACATCATGTCATCAGCTCTCGTACTTGGAGCCGGCGGATTCATCGGAGGCCATCTTGTTTCAGCGCTTAAAAAAGAGGGAAAATGGGTCAGGGGGGTAGATATAAAGAAGCATGAATACAAAGATTCAGACGCCGATGATTTTGTTGTCGGAGACCTTCGCGATCCACAGTTTACACGGTCAATAATTGATCAAAAATTCGATGAAGTTTATCAGCTGGCCGCTGATATGGGAGGCGCTGGATATATTTTCACTGGCGAAAACGACGCTGATGTAATGCACAATTCAGCAACGATAAATCTTAATGTTCTAGATGCGGCGGTCCGAAGGTGTGTAACCCGAGTTTTTTATTCATCGTCTGCATGTATCTACCCGGCGCACAACCAAGAAAACCCCGATAGTCCGATTTGTAAAGAAAGCTCAGCCTATCCAGCTGCTCCCGATAGCGAATACGGGTGGGAAAAATTGTTCAGCGAACGACTATTTATGTCGTACCGAAGGAATTATGGAATTGAAACACGGATTGCTAGATACCACAACATCTTCGGCCCAAATGGCACATGGAAGGGCGGAAAAGAAAAGGCTCCTGCTGCGATTTGCAGGAAAGTCGCTCTTGCGCCTGAAGGAGGTGAAATCGAAATCTGGGGAGATGGAAAACAGACTCGTTCATTTCTGTATGTAGATGAATGCATTGAGGGAACGCTAAGATTGATGCGCTCTGACTACCATCTACCTGTAAATATCGGCTCCGAGGAGATGGTTTCCATTAACAGGCTTGCAGAGTTAGCATGCGAGGTCGCTGGGAAAAGCCTTAGCGTTAGGCATATTGATGGACCAACTGGCGTGCGTGGCAGAAATTCCGATAACGAACTTGCGAGGAAGGTCCTCAATTGGGAGCCGTCGCAATCATTAAAGTTGGGAATCGAGCTCACATATAATTGGATTGAGCTGCAAACTCGACGCAATAAGGCTTAATTTCTCTTAATTGGCTACTGCGAGGCAGGCCCCTGATCTGATGGGAGAGCTTATGACCACGACGTGCCCCCCCTTCGATGAATCTGCCTCGCATTCTTACAATTTTCATGTTTTCTTTTCGGAAGCTTGTACCGTGACCTGACCGGCATTTTGGACCGCGCCGGGAGAGCGACTGTCTTGTCGGTCAAGCGGTTTGCCATGGCGTTCAGTCTCTCAAGATGGCGTTGAGGATCGTGACCAGCTTTCGAGCGGTGGCAATCAGGGCGACGAGCTTGGGCTTGTCGGCCGCGAAGAGCCGGTTACGGAAGGTTTTCAGCGTAGCGTTGTGACGGGTGGCTACCAAGGCGCCCATGAATAGTGCCGTGCGGACGGGCGCGCGACCACCCGCGATAAAGCTTCTCCCGCGCCACTGACTGGATTGCCGCGTCCAAGATACTGCTGGCGAATTCCTACGCGGCCGTTGGCCGAGCCATGAGGCGAGCGAAAGCGGAGCGTCGGGTTCGGGCAGCGGGGGTGTCGTCGATCCAGGCGGCGAGGCGGCTGAGATTGATCGCCTTCGCCGTCAGCAGGTGCTGCAGATGCGTCCTGGCCAGACCGAGATAGCGACTGCGACGCAGGCCCATCGCCCGTACGCCGCGTGAGAGGGTTCCTTCGATGCCGGCGCGCCGTCGCCGGTCGGCTGCAAATGCCGGCAAAGTCTCTCGCGCCCGTGCAGCGACGAGCGCATCGTGTTCCTCACGCGAGCGTGGGGTCAGCAGGCGGCGCTGCGAGCGGGTGCAGCGCGGCTTCAGGGGGCAAGCCCTACAGTCGCGTGCCGCGAAGCGGATGCGTATGACCGTGCGACCGAGGTTGTGATTTGGATGCCAACTCCGGCTGTCATGTCCCGCCGGACAGGTCGCGATCTGTCGATCCCAGTCGAGATGGAAGGCTTCGATGGTGAAGGCGCCCTTGGTGCGCGCCTGCCACTGGTTGTCCTTCGGCACCGGTCCGATCAGGGCGACGTCGTGATCACGCGCGGCGGCCACGAGACCGTCGGCGTCGATATAGGCAGCATCGACGAGATGGCGCGCCGGCAGCAAATCCTGCGTCGCCAGCGCCGCGTGCAGCGGGTCGAGCACCGCCCGGTCCACGACCGGGGCCGGTGTCGTCGCGACGTGGACGATCAGCGGTGGCTGGGCGTCGTCGCAGGTCTCGGTCAGATGGACCTTGTAGCCAATCCATGTGGTCGCGCGCTTCTTGGCGTAGTGCACGTCTGGATCGTAGGGCGAGGCGACCATCGCCAGGGCGGGCGGGATGCCCTCGGCCTCCGTCCGCCAGCGGATCCGCCCGTATCCCTCCGATCCTCCGGCGGGTGGTTCGGCGACGTGGAAGTTCTGCAGCCAGACCCGGCGAAGGACCACCACGGCGGGGACGTCGCGCAGCCAGTCCGGTGCAGCCTTGGCGTCGACGGCTGCCAGCAGCCGGTGTCCGTCGTCACCGATCGCCTCCGCGCAGGCGCGGCGCGCCGCCTCGCCCTGCGGGATGTGGAAGTCGTCGATGGGACGGCCGTAGCGCTCGATCCAACTCGGATCCGTATAGGCGCGCAGCCAGTCTGGTGCGACGATCGCCAGGGCGTTCAGCGCGGCCCGCAAGGTTTCGATGGCGCAGCCGAGGCGGTTGAGGCTGCGGACCGCTCCGAGGACATGGGTCGCGTCGGTGCGCTGGCGGCCACGCTTGGCCGGGAGCCCGCGCTCGCGGCAGAGGGTGAGCAGGGTGTCGAACAGCAGGGCCCCGGGCGCCGCCGGCCACGAGGCGGGAGCGGAACTCGCTCAGGACCGAGGCGTCGAAGCCGGGATCGGTCAGGTCGAGGCCGAGCAGGTACTTCCAGTCGATGCGAGCCCGTACGGCATCGGCCGCACTGCGGTTGGACAGGTTCTCGGAGAACTGCAGCAGCGTGATCAGCGCCAGCCGCCAGGGGCAGACCGCGGGCTGTCCGACGCGTGCGAACAAGCCAGCGAACTGGATATCCCTGTCGATCGGACTGAGAGCATCCCGCAGCTTGAGATAGGCATGACCGTGTGGGAATGCGGCACGGGCGACGGCCGCGGTCTCGTTCGGGACGCCGCAATCGGGTGTAGGATGGAGAGACATCTCGATCTCCCGGACAAGGCGCGCTTTGCGTCATGACCCGGAAACGCTCATCATCACAAACTAATTCACCCAATTCGCCAACAGTATCTTTCTCGAGGTAAGTCCGACGCAGCCATCACCTAAATTCCTGCATAGCTCCAGCGCGCATAGGGGATGCTGCATCGAAGCGCAGGGGATGGGAAGCGGGCGCATTCAGACAACAACCTCTTTAGCGAGCACCGTTGCAGCACTGCAACGGACAATTAACCATGAGGCCTTTAGCCTATCGGCTTCCGCGCGAAGGATAGGCAAAATATGGCAAACAAGCACTTCGTTCACACTTCCACGCAGCCGAAGGCGATGATCCGCGTTGGCCGGTTTGACGTACCGTGCACGGTGCTGTCGTCCACTGACGCGGCCGCTCATGTGCGCGTGCTTACTACCGGTGGCATTCCCGAATATCTAAAGTTCGTGCGCGAAGGTGAGATTCTGTACGCTCGTATCGCTGTGCGCAAGCAGGGGCCGCTCGGTCTGGATCTCTGGCTCGATCTGCAGAAGGGCCAGGATGCTCGCGTTGCGTAGCTGTCTGGATGTGAGATCTCCTTGGCCTCTCCAACGATGCGAAGGGCCTGCTTGATGAGGCTGGAACTGGGTGGCTTGTACTTTGCGTTGGCCAATGCGGGATCAGCTTCGAGGCGCTGACTCAGCACCATTTCACGCTAGGGCGGCATCCGATCAGGTTGGGTCATACGCGTCGTAGCCTGCGGCGGCGAGATAGCGGCGGCATTCGGCTGGCGTGAAGCGTCTGAAGGCTCGTCGGATCCTGTCCCAGAGGTCGCTGATCGTGCGAGCGGCCTCGGCATGTCAAACGGCATCGGAAAGGGGGTTCTTTCGCACTTTGTGTGGCGAAGCTGGCATCTGGAGGGCTGTCGCCCATCTCGGGGGATTCGCTCACGGAGAGCGCCATGTCCCGACGCCTTCTTCCCTTCGTTCCCGCATCCCTCAGCATCGTGCAGGTCGAGCCCGTCGCCGACGCGATCGTCATCCACGTAGCGCCTCGCTCGGCGGGCACATATTGCCCGGAATGCTCGATGCCGTCGCGGCGCCACCATGGGCAATACGAGCGAACGCTAGCGGATCTGCCCTGGCAAGGTCATGGCGTTCTCCTGCGACTTCGGCTGCGACGCTTCCTCTGCCTCAACGCAGCCTGTCCACGACGGACCTTCAGCGAGAACGTCGAGCCTGTCGTTCGGTCCCACGCCAGACGCTCCGACCGCCTACGCGATCTTCAGCGACATCTCGGCCTCGCTCTCGGCGGCGCTCCCGCCGCGCGCTTGGCACGGCGCCTCGCCATGCCGGTGAGCGGTGACACGCTCCTGCGCCTCGTGCGCGCGGCGCCCGTGCCAGATCGCCCTGAGCCGCGCGTCGTCGGGATCGACGAGTGGGCTTGGCGACGCGGGCGGAGCTATGGGACCATGATCGTCGATCTTGAACGGCATACCGTCATCGATCTGCTGCCTGACCGGGATGCCATCAGTGTCGCCGGGTGGCTGCGGGCTCATCCCGGTATCGAGATCGTCGGCCGCGACCGCGCCGAGATCTTCGCTGAGGGCGTGCGCGCCGGCGCCCCGCAGGCCCAGCAGGTCCTCGATCGCTTCCACCTCCTGTGTAATCTCGGCCTCGCGCTGCACGCCATCGTCGCTCGCCATCACGCCGCTGTCCGCGTGACAGGTCGCGCTGTGTTCGATCGTGCGCGCGCGGTGGTTCGGACTGCTGCCACAGCAGCGCGACCGCCTACGGCGCTTGAAGCTCGGAAAGGGGTAACGCACGCCCACCGTCATGCATGTCACGCCGAACTGAAACGGCTTGCGGCAGTGGGCGCCTCGGTCGCCGGTATGACGCGCGCCTCAGGCCTCGATCGCAAGACGGTGCAGCGTTGGCTGCGTCGGGAAGCGCCGCCGACTTGGCAGCGCAGACGAGCAGTGCCGACGATCCTCGACCCCCATCGCGATCACCTGGAGGCCCGCTGGCAGGCTGGCTGCTGCAATGCGGCCGAGCTCGCCCGCGAGCTGATCCGATCCGGCGCCGCAGTCCATCCGCGCGTGGTGCGCGACTGAGCGATGAAGCGCCGACGCGCGAACTCGGACGTCCTGGACACTTTGCCGAAGTCGGTGAGTGCGCCGCTGTGGCAGCCACCCTCCATCAATCGGACGGCTCAGCTCCTGCAGGCTGAGCCGTTCAGCCTCGGCGAGCTGGAACGGCACTTCCTCGATCGGCTTCAGGTCGAGGCCCCCGAAATGGCGCGGAGCGCCGCCCTTGCGATGCGCTTCGCCGATCTCGTTCGGCGACGTTCCGGCGAGAGCCCGGAAGCTTGGTTCACGGCGGCGTCCGCGACGACCCTTGCCCGGTTCGCTGAGGGGCTGCGGCGCTGATCGGGACGATCACGACACCGTGGTCAACGAGCCCTGTCGAAGGGCAGATCAGCCGCTTGAAGTTGCTGAAGCGCACGATGTTCGGACGGGCCGACTTCGCCCTTCTTCGCCAGCGTGTGCTGGCCGCAGGATGAACCGAACTCACCACACAAAGTGCGAAAGAACCATCATTCACCCGGCGTCGACACGAGCGGCCGGGCCTGCCAGGCGGCGACCTCCTCCAGGACCGCGTCGGTCACCGCGCTGATCAGGTTGGGTGAGACCTCGATCCCGTAGAGCTCGCGCAGGTGCGCGACGATCTCCCGGGTGCTCATGCCACGCGCGTACGTCGACACGTTCTTGTCGTCGAAACCGGGAAACCGGCGCTGATAGCGGGCAATCAGCTGCGGATCGAACGTCGCCTACCGGTCGCGCGGGATCAAAAAGCTCGATCCGGCCGGTCTCGGTGGTGACCGTCTTGCGACCGTAGCCGTTGCGCGTGTTGCCGGCCTCCTCGCCCGCCAGATGGTGGTCCATCTCGGCGTTGAGCGCCCGCTCGGCCAGGGCCTTCTTCAGCTCGTCCAGCAGGCCATCGGCCTCGAAGGCCGTCCTCGGATCGGCCCCGGCCAGGAGCTGATCCAGGATCGCGTCAGGGATGCGGGGTGCTTTGCGTCGTGCCATCGGGAACCTCCTTCGGATCCACTATGGCCGTCCCCACACGAAATTCCTGACAGTCCTGGTCGCGACGGAGATGGCACAGGCTGGTTCACCGGGTGGATGATCCTGTCCTCATCTCTGCAGGGCTGCGCCATMGAGCCCGTCATCCAGAGCGACCGTCATCTTGTCGTATTTGCCCATGCGCGGCGTGTGCATGGGCGTTGTCCGACCTGTGGCACGACCAGCTCTGCCGTTCACCGCCGCTATGAACGCCGTCCGGTCGATCTGCCAAACATCGGTCAGCCCAACGCGCAGGCCGAAGGGTAGATCAGTCGGCTAAGGATGCTTAAGCGCGCCATGTACGGCCACGCCAGCTTCGGACTGCTCCGCCAGCGCGTGCTCCTCGCTGCCCGATCCACGTAAAGTGCGGGAGAACCCCGAAGCCGAGAGAGGATCAGTCCACTCGGACCTTAATGCCTTGCGGCAGGAATTTAAACCTGTTGCTGCCGACTCGGGTTTCATGTGATACGCATGTGATATGTGTGCCCTGTCCCCGCCACGCGTTTTGAGAGCACTTAATTGTCATTTTGACAAAATTAGGTCACTTGACTGGAACCCTTTCTCCAATCGATCGCCGAGTCTGCTGCCGTAATGCAAGTGCCAGACATCTCAATTCCTGGATCTATTATCCACCTTGATAACCAAGTCGCCATTGTACAGATCCCGATGATTGGATCTTGTGCAATACCACTTAAAATTCGTTACCCGAAGTCTATCGATCTTTTTGCGTGGTCGTTTACCGGGTTTTCGGGACGAAACATTGCCGATCCAAGCTGTATTCTTTTTTTGGCCACACAGGAAAGGGACGCTTTCTCCAATTTATCCTCGGTATCGCTACTCACACATGCCGGTGACAGACAAATTATTTTGAATCCAATATTTGCATCTGTATCGATCGATAAAATATATATCGCAGCAATGGCTTTTGTTTCCGCACTAGAAACAAAGAACGTACCAAGATTTGATGCGCTGATGCCTATCATAAAGCCAGGACTAGATGTGATCCTTGCAAAGGCAGAAACCGGCGATTCAGATATTAGGCGTGGCGATCCTGCCGATACTTGGCTTGTGAATAATATTGACTTCATTCCGGATTGCATGATCGTCCGGTCGCCGGCCGGCTACGCCTGCAGCTCGCTCAGCGCCGTTCGTTTCCAAGCGTCGCGCCAGGCGGCGGTCGCACTGACGACGGCCATTACGCTGAATGCGCACTGCGCCGACGGGGCCATTCTGAGCGGGAACGGCCGATACGTGGCGGCTCGCGTGATCGAAGCGATGTGAGCGCATGGCGACCGAGGAGAAGCCGGCCATCTTAGTCGTGACCCCCATGCCCGCGGCACCGACGAGCGCCGGCAATCGGCGACGGCTCTCGGCGACCTGCGAGACGCTTCGACGGGGCGGCTTCGCGATCGATCTGGCCTATCTTCAGCACGAAGACCAAGTCTATCGCCGCTTCGGGCAGCATCCACCGACGGATGCGGCCGCAATGGGCGCCGCCTTCGATCGTGTCTTCTCAATCCCTGCCGCCACACCGATTCCGTTGAAGACTTGGACGGGCGGCTTCGCGATCGATGCCTGGTGCCCTCCAGAGCTCGATGACTTCGTAGCTTGGTATTTCGAGAGAAGTCCCGATACGTGCGCGATCGTCGTCAATTACGTGTTCCTGTCGCGGTGCCTCAACGCGGTTCCTAAGGGCGTGCTGCGTGTCATCGACACGCATGATCGCTTCGCGGATCGAAATCTCCAGTACAGGCCGTTCCGTGCCGAGCCGAATTTTTTCTACACGGACCGCGCGTCGGAAGCGGTCGGCCTGTCACGCGCGGACATGATCCTCGCGATCCAGTCGGCGGAGGCGGACTATTTCCGCGGCCTCGTCGATCGCGACGTGTACCTGCTTCCGCCTGTCTTCGCCGAGCGCGCGAAGTTTCGCGCCCCCGGCCGGCTGACCCGGTTCGGCTTCATCGGCCATGGGAACGATCCGAATCTCTTCTCGATCGGCAAATTCGCCCACGGGTGGGCGGCGTCCTGGCGGCCGGACTTGCCCGTTCTCGTCATCGCCGGCGAGATCTGTGGGAGCCTGAACGGCCTGGACCTACCCGGCGTCCAGTTGGCGGGATATGTCGACGCGGTCGAAACCTTCTACGCAGGCGTCGACGCGGTGGTCGCGCCGATGCTGATGGGAAGCGGTCTCAAGATGAAGGTCGCCGAAGCGCTCTCGCTAGGTCGGCCGGTGATCGGCACGCGAATCGCGTTCGAGGGATTCGACACCGACCATCCAGCTCACCGACTGGAGGGGGTGGCCGATACCGTCGCGGCGGTCCTGAGCCTTCACGACGATCCGGATGCCCTCGCGACCCTGACCGCGGCCTGCGCGGATCTGCTCGCGCGCTACAACGCCAAGGCCGCGATCTGCGAGGCCGCGTGGCTGGACGCGATCCCGCGCCGCTCCGCGCGGCGCGCGAGTTCGCCCGCTGCGCGCGCCCCGGACGTGTCGACCACCGTCGGTGCGGGAATCATCGTGCGGGAGGAGTGCTCCCTGCGCTCCCTGCCGGTCGCGGACGAGGACGGATGCATTCTCGTAGCGACCGAGAATCCCTCGCCCGCGACCGCCCGCGAAGCGGGCTACCCGTCGGAGCGGCGCCGCTGGTTCGTGAGCCCGATGCCGGACGGAAGCCTGCCGCCTTCGGGCCCGGCTCCTGCCCTGCCCGGAGGTCCGGTCAGCCTCTCCCCGGAATGGATCCACCGTCGATCACTTCCGCGGCCGGTCCGGGAGGCGATCGCCGGGTCTCTCGGCGATGCGCAGGCCGATTGGAGAGCGGACGGTCGCCTGATCGGGTACGAGGCCGATGGGCTGACGGTGGTTACTTGCGTCCCGAGCTTCCTCGTCGCGCGGTCGCGGGCGACCGCGGCCTTCCTCCTCGGGGATGGGGAAGCGGCACGGGAGTTGCGGCTGACCGGCACCGCCGCTCTGGCGCGCGCTCCCGGCCTCGCCTTTGCCGCGACTCGAGGCGAGCTGAATCCCGTGCCCGCCAGTCTCACCTTTGAGCCGCTGGAAATCGACGGATCCGCCTCACCGATCACGGCAGCGCGCGAAACACTGTCCCACCCGAAGGCGGTGCTGTTTCTGAGCGATGATCTCGTGGGCCTGATCTGCCTCGCTCCCGAGCGCAACACCCGCCTTGAAGTCCAGTGATGAAGAAATTCGAGGCGGTTGATCCCCATTACGGAAGGCTTGCCGCGATCGCCGAGGCGCGTCTCATCGGCAACGCTATCGCGCGCAACGATCTCCGCATCGCATTCTCGCCGGTCGCGGCGCCGCTCGTCTCGATCGTCGTCGTCTCGCTCAATGCCCGCGATTTGCTGACGCTGACGCTCTATCGCCTTGCCACGCAGCAGGCTTTTGCCGGAGCCTCGTTCGAGGTGATCGTCGTCGACAACGCCTCCGACGCGGAGACCCTGACCGTCCTCGACCTGCTCGACAACGCCACGATCATCCGCAACGCGGAGAATGTCGGGTACGGCCCGGCATGCAACCAGGGAGCCGCGGCAGCCCGCGGACGCTACATCCTCTTCCTCAACCCCGATGTGGAACTGATGCCCGGCGCGATCGGCGCCCTCGTCGCCCCGTTCTCGGACGCGACCGTCGGCATTGTCGGAGCGCATCTGGTGTTCCCAGGCGGCTACCTGCAGGAGAGCGGCGCGTTCTTCCGCGACGATGCGCAGATCACCCACCCCTACGGCCGTGGCAACGCGAACCCGCTCATGGCGGAGGGCACGTTCCAGCGCGAGGTCGGATATGTCTCGGGTGCGGTGCTCATGGTCGAGCGCGCGCTCTTCGCGGAACTGGGCGGCTTCGACGACCTCTTCGCCCCGGCCTACTTCGAGGACACCGACCTGTGCGTCCGCTGCCACCAAGCGGGGCGGCGCGTCGTCTACCAGCCGCGGGCGAGCGCGATCCATTTCGAGAATGCCACGACGCCGGTCCGGGCCGACGTCGAAGCCCTCATCGACCGCAATCGGGCACGATTCCTGGAGCGGCATCGGTCCTGGCTGTTCCCGCAGGCCGGCCCACGCTTCAGCGATCGGACGCACAATACCTGGGCGCTCAAGGTGCTCTACGTCGACGACGGTGTGCCACATATCGATCTCGGTGCGGGCATGCCGCGGGCGAACTTCATCGTCGCCACCCTGGCTCGGCTCGGCTATCAGGTGACCGTGTATCCGGTCTATCGCGCGGATCCGGAGATCGCGCAGCGGTACCGCGACCTCCCCGACACCGTCGAGATCCTGGATGCCGAGGAGGGGATGGGGCTCGCGCGGCTGATCGAGGAGCGGCAGGAACACTACGACGTGCTCTGGGTCAGTCGCCCGCACAACATCGATCTGGTCTGCCAGATCTTTCAGAACCGCGACCTGTCGCTGCGGGATTTCGCGAAGAGCCGCGTGATCTTCGATTCGGAGGCCCTGTTCTGTCTGCGCGCCTTCCTGGAAGGGACCCTGCAGGATGGGTCCGGATTCAGCGCGCGCTTGGCGGCCTCCGCGCGGCGGGAGACGCGCAACTTCGCGCAGGCCGATCATGTCGTCTGCGTCTCGGAGGCGGAAGCGCGCCTGCTGCAGTTCCATGGCGTGACCAACACCGCGGTGCTCGGCCACGCCTTCGCGACGCAGGCGGAAATTTCCTTTGATCTCGACGGCCGCAGCGGCTTCGTCTTTATCGGGTCGCTGGAGCATGAGAATTCGCCGAACGTCGATTCGCTGATCTGGTTCCTCGAAACCGTCTGGCCGGACGTCCATCGCGCCCTGCCGCGCGCGCCGTTCACCATCATCGGACAGGTCACACCGGATCTGCGAGCGCGCCTGTCGGCTCCCAACGTCACCGTGATGGGCCGGGTCCTGGACCCAGGGCCGTACCTCGACCGGGCGCGCGTCTTCGTCGCCCCCACGCGCTTCGCCGCCGGGATGCCGCACAAGGTCCACGCCGCCGTCGCGCAGGGTCTCCCGTGCCTGGTCACGCCGATCCTGGCGGAACAGCTCGGCTGGCCCGAGGGCTCCGGATACCTGACCCGGGACTGGCGCGATCCGGACGCCTTCATCACCGGGCTGATCCAGCTCCATGAGGATGCCGAGACCTGGCGGCGGCTGCAGCGCGCCGGGCTGACGCAGGTGGCGCAGGATTGCTCACCCGTGGCCTACGCGGAGAAGCTCCGGTCCCTCTGCGAGGCGCCGGTCTTCGCATGAGCCAGCCACCCTTCAAGCGGGCCGCGATCCGGACGATCTCGAAGGTGTTCCGGCGCGTCGTCATCGGGCGCGTACCGGGATTGTTCGACGCGGCCTACTACCTGAAGCACAACGGCGACGTCGCGGCCTCGGGCATCGACCCCTACCTCCACTACGTCTGGCGCGGCGCCGCCGAGAATCGCGATCCCGCCGAGGATTTCGACACGGCCTTCTTCCGCAACCAGAGCGGCAAGACCCGGCTCGATCCGGTGCGACATTACCTGCGGTTCGGTTCCGCCGCCGGGCTCGATCCGCATCCCGGATTCAGCAGCACCTCCTACCTGATCCGCTACCCCGACGTGACGGCCTCGGGCGTCAACCCGCTGCTGCACTACCGGACGAACGGCCGGCGCGAGGGCCGCGTGGCCCAGCCGTCGGCGGCCAAGACCATGAACATCTCGGCCCTGCGCTCGGTCCCCTCCCGGCACCTGCGCAGCCTGCCGGAGGAGGGACGTGCCTTCTCGATCACGCTGCTGCGCGCGTTCCCGGCCGGGGACACGTTCGAGTCGGTGAAGCGCTTCTGCTTCCTGCTCAAGCTGACCCATGACGAGATCGCCCTGCTCGTGGGCGCGTTCGACACGATGCCCACCAGCGGCCACGCGGCGATCACACTGGAGGTCTTGGCCGACGCGGACGCAAGGGGCAAGCCGGGGACCCGCGACGCACGACCGAAGCTCGATACGGTGCTCTTCGCTTTCGAGCACTGCTACGTGGCCGTGCAGGGCAACAGCATTCGAATCAAGTACGCAGAATTCCGGCTTTGGGATCTACGAGAAGAGGAAGCCCGGGTAGCGGAGATTTTCCCGGCCGGCGCCGTGGAGTTCCGCATCTGAGTCGCTCCCGACCCAGGGCGTAAGCCGGCCGTGCATCTGTGATCGCCCTAGGATGGAAGCTTGTCAGTACGGCAACTTTCGAACGCTCCAAGCATACAAGCTTCGCGCGTGCATGGCCGGCGCAACCTTGATGCTCTCGACGATGTCCAACATCGATCGACCAGCGGTACGGCCGGCGCCGGCGCGGCCTCAGCGGTCGGCGTACTCCGCCGCGGCGAGCCTGCGCAGGCCCGCCTCGAGATCGATGCGCGGCCGCCAGCCGGTCCGGTCGAGGAACCGCGACGAATCGAGCATCTTGTAGGCCGCGCCCTGGAACGAGCCCGGCGGGCTCACGAGGGGCACGGACCAGTCGAGGGCCGCCAGGGCCGCCCGCGCCACCGCCTCGACGGTGACGGGCGTGTTGGCGGCGCAGTTGAGGATCTCGTTGTCGAACGCCCGGTCCGCCGCCAGGATCGCGTCGATCTGGTCGTCGACGTACAGCACCTCGCGGACGGTCTGCGGGTTGCCCCAGACCTCGAACTGCGCAGCGCCCGCCGCCTTCTCCCGCACGGCCCGGTCGAGCAGGGCGCCGACGAAGTGGCTGCGGTCGGAGGCCTTGTTGTCGTGCGGCCCGTACAGGGTCGCCAGCACGCAGTGCAGGAAGCTCAGGCCGTACTGGTGCGCGTAGGCCGCCGAGCCCGTCGCCAGGACCTGCTTGGCGAGCCCGTAGCCGATCACAGAGGGATGCGTGGGTCCCTGCCCGAACCGCGCCTCGGGGAGCGGCTCCGCCGATTCCGGATAGGTACAGGACGAGCCCGTGGAGACGAGCTTGGCCTGCGGCTGGAACAGGCGCCACGCCTCGAGGACGTTCAGGTGGACCCGGGCGTTGATCGCCAGGAGCTCGCCCTGGATGTCGTACTGCACCGCGCCGGTGCGCTGGCGGGTCACCACGTGGAAGATCCGGCCGGCCGGCGGCGCCGCGCGCAGCGCCCGCTCGACGTTCGCCCAGTCGGAGAGGTCGCCCGCCGCCCGACCGATCTCGACGACCTCGCGGCCCTCGGCCCGGAGCCGCGGGACGAGGTTGCGCCCGAGGAAGCCGTTCGCCCCGATGACGATGTCGCGCTCAGGCCCCGGCATGGTGCGCCCCGTCGCGATAGGCCTCGCGATACCACGCGATCGTCGGCCGCAGCCCGTCCGCGAGTCCCGTGAAGGTCGACATCCCGAAGCGCTCGCGCAGCCGCTGGTTGGTCGAGCGGCGGGCGAGCACACCGTGGGTCGCCGTGTCGGGGGCGTGCACCGGCCGATTCTCGCCCGCCACCTCCAGGATGGTGCGGGCGAGGTCGAGCAGGGTCGTGGTCTCGCCGCGGCAGAGGTTGAGCGCGTCGCTCGTCTCCCGCATCTCCAGGGAGCGGGCGAACACGTCGACGACGTCGCCGACGTAGATGAAGTCGCGCTCGACCAGCGGGTTGCCCTTGATCTCGAAGCGCTCCCCCGGTGCGAGCGCGCGCATCACGAAGGCCGGCAGGACGTGCGCTTTGCGCGGATCCGTCGAGTCGTGGGGACCGTAGGGGTTGCTCAGGCGGAAGCTGAGCGTGTGGATCCCGTAGCGCTCGGCGTGGAGGTCGGCGATCACCTCCGACCAGCGCTTCGACCAGGCGTAGAAGGCCTCGTTCCGGTTGGGCGGGGCGTTGAAGTCGACAGCCTGCGCGTCGTCGAGGGGATCGAGGGCCGCCGGGTAGACCGCGACGCTCGAGGCCGCGCGCACCTCGCGGATGCCCTTCGTCAGGCAGAACCGGTAGAGGCGGTTGGCGATCTCGGCATTGCCGGTCAGCAGGTCGCTCTGCGCCGTCTCGAACTTGTCGGCGTCGTAGCGCTGCGCGGCGACGTTGACGACGATGGCGTCGGCGGGAACCGACAGCGCCTCCAGGGCATCGAAGCGCGCGGCCTCATGCGCCCCCGGCACCGCGCGGCCGGAGGGGCTGACCGCGATCAGCCGCGGCACGCGGTCGGCGAGATGCGCGACGAGGTTGCGGCCGACGAACCCGGTCGCACCGACGACGACGACGGTCTCGGGCAAGGAGGATCGGGAGACGGCAGCCACGCTCAGACCGCCTTCGGCAGGTCGGCGGCGGTGATCACCTTGAGTTCCGGCACCGGAACGATGAAGGCGCCGCCGTTCTCGAGGTAGCGGCGCTCGCGCGCCAGGAACTCGTCGATGAAGTTCCAGGCGAGCACCAGGTAGGCGTCGGGCGCGGGCACGCTGCCCTCCTCGACGATCGGGATGCGGGCGCCGGGGATCAGCCGGCCGAACTTCAGCGGATTCTTCTCGGCCGCGTACTGGACCAGACGCGGGCCGATGCCGAAGGCGTTGAGCAGCGTCGCGCCCTTGGCCGGGGCACCGTAGGCGTGGACCGTCTTCCCCTCGGCGTGCATGCGCTCCAGCAGATCGAGCAGCGCCGCCTGCAGGCGCCGGACGTTCTCGGCGAAGCCGACATAGGTCTCGAACTTGCCGTAGCCGCGGGCCTCCTCGTCGGCGCGCATGCGCTTGACCGCGTCGCTGACCGGATGGGCACCGGGGAAGCCGACATGCGCCTCGAGGGAGCCACCGTGGACCGGGACGACGCTGACGTCGAAGACTTCCAGGCCGTGGCGCGCGAACAGCTGCTCCAGGGAGCGGAGCGTGTAGTAGCACAGGTGCTCGTGGTAGATCTGATCGAAGGCGGTGTTCTCGATCATGCCGCCCAGGTAGATCGCCTGCACGACGAAGACGCCGTCCGGCTTGAGCAGCGCGACGATGCCTTTCACGACGCTGTGCAGTTCCTCCAGGTGGAAGAAGACGCCGGCGGCGGTGATCAGGCTCGCCGGCCCGTCCTGCGCGCGGACGATCTCGGCGGTCTCGGCGTTGAAGAAGCGGTTCAGCGTCGGCACGCCGGCGGCGCGGGCCAGCTCCACGACGTTGGAGGCGGGCTCGACGCCGCAGCGGCGCAGGCCGAAGGGCTCGTACTGCCGCAGCCACGTGCCGTCGTTGCTGCCGATATCGACGACGAGGTCCTGAGGCCCGAGGCCGTACCGCTCCACGAGCCGGGCCGCCGTCTGGCGGAAATGCTCCACCAGCGTCTTCGTCGTGCCCGAGACGTAGGGGTAGTCGCTGAACATGCTCTCCTTCGGGATCGTGTGATCGATCTGGACGAGCGTGCAGTCGTGGCAGAAGCCGGCGCGCAGGGGGAAATGCGGCTCGCGCCGGTCGGCGAGCTCCGGCGGGATCAGGCGGTTGCAGTGCGGCTGATCGGTCAGGTCGAGGAACATCTCGACATCGCGTCCGTCGCAGACGCGGCATGCCATGGCGAGTTTCGTTCCCGTCATCCGACGACCTGTGACATCCGCGGCGCGAAGCTCTACGACCCCGCGAGGCTTATCGGCTGGGCGAGGGCAGCGCAACGCGCGGTCGCAGCTCGATCGAAGTCAGAGCCGAAAGGTGAGACTGTTTTGCCATCGCGCATGTCCTCCAGCGGGGAAGATCCACAATGACTGCGGCAGATATCCAAAAGCACAAACCCCGGTCCCGCAGAGAACAATGATCTCGACACCGAGTTGGACAGTCCGCAAATCCCACCACGTCATGAAGGATCGCTGGCTCGGTCTCCGCGCCGACGACTGCATGACGCCGTCGGGTCACATCGTCGATCCCTATTACGTGCTCGAGACCGCGGACATCGCCCTCGTGCTGGGCATCGACATGGCCGATCACGTCATCCTCGTACGCCAGTACCGTCACGCCTATGGCGGCCCGAGCCTGGAGCTTCCGGGCGGGGCCATCGACCCCGCCGACCCCGATATCCTTGCGGCCGCCGAGCGCGAGATGCGCGAGGAAACCGGCTACATCTTCGCCGATGCCGAGCGCGTGGTCACTCTGAACGCAGATCCGGCCCGCTACGCCAACCGCATGCATCTCGTCCGCGCGCGCGTGACCGCGGCCGGGCCTGCGCGTCCGGATCCCGCCGAGGACATCGCCGTGGTCCGCGTACCGCGGGCCGAGGCCTTACAGCTCGCCCAATCGGGCGCCATCGTCGGAGCCGTGCACGCCGCCATGCTCCTGATCGGCCTGTCCAGCACCGGATGAGGGCCGTCACCGGATTGTGGATCGAGCGATCGAACCGCTGACAAGACCCGCGCGTTGCGCCAATACGATTAATCGTCGATTAAAGAGCGGATCGAAGCGTGCCCGAGTACGACATCAAGATCGTCGCTCCGCGAGATCGGAAAGCTCCGGACGCAGAGCGCGAGACTCCGCCCAAGCGCAAGCTCGACTGGGATCGCGCCATGCGCGAGGCCGCGGAAGCGGAACTCTCGATCCAGTCGCACGACTGAGAGTACCAGACGGCGAAGCGCCCCGGCGAGGGCCCACGCCTCCTGGGCCCCTTCCTACCCCGTCAGTGCGACCTCTCGCAGGAAGGCGAGCAGGTCATCCGACCTGAAGTGGTGCACGGCGAGCCCCGCCGCACGGCCGGCGGCGAGATCTGTTTCCTGATCGCCGACCAGGAAGCTGCGCGCGCGGTCGATGTCCCAATGGACCATCAGATCGAGGATCATGCCAGGCTCGGGCTTCCGCCATCCGTGGACCGCCCTGTATGCCTCGACCGTCCCGTCCGGATGATAGGGGCAGTAGCGTAGATCATCGATATGCGCGCCGGCCTCGCGCAGGTCGTCCCGCATCCAGGCGGTCAGACGGGCGACGTCAGCCTCGGTGTAGAAGCCGCGGGCGACCCCCGCTTGGTTCGTGACGACGAACACGAAGTAGCCGGCATCATTCAGCGCGCGGACGGCATCGCGCGCGCCCGCCATCCACTGGAACCGGTCCACGGAACCGACATATCCGTGGTCGTGATTGAGAACGCCGTCCCGATCGAGAAAAGCGGCGGGCCTCTTCCGACGGGCCGGGATCTCTTCCTGGGCGCGGGCGTAGCTCTCGGGCACGCCGATATCGAGGAAGTAGCCGTCGTGGACCACGCCCACCACGCGGCCCTCGGCGACCAGCGCGGGCAGGACGTCCCGTTCCAGTGAGCAGGCCGGCGGCAGGCCGGTCAGCGCGTCGCGGCGCACCAAGTAGACGCCGGCGTTGACGAGACCGGGACCCGGCTCAGGCGGCCGCTCGAGGAAGGCTGTGATCCGGACGCCGTCGAGGAGCGCGACGCCGTAACGCGCGGCGTCCGGCACCCGACGGAGCGACAGGACCATCGCCGCATCGGGGTGACGCGCCGCCATAGCGGGCAAGGACAGTAGGTTCACGTCGAACCACGAGTCGCCGTTCAGCAGGAGAAAGGTCTCGTCGGCCTCGGGAAGGACGTGCACGACGGCGCCCCCGGTCCCGGCCTGCTCCGGCTCGACCGAGACCCGCAGCGTCATGCCGAAGCGTCGCGCGACCGGGTTGTCGGCGGCGTAGGCGCGGATCTTCTCGCTGTGGAAGGAGGCCAGCAGCACGATCTCGGTGAAGCCGTGGCGGCCGAGCTCGAACAACAGCAAGTCCAGGAACGGCTCCCCAGCCACGGGGAGCAGCGGCTTGGGCATCGCCGAGGTCAGCGCGCCGAGGCGCGTGCCGAAGCCGCCGCACAGGATCATGGCTTGCCGGACAAGGCCTCCACCCTTCCGCTCTGGCTCGGTCACAGGCCGCCCCTCACGCTGCCGTTCCGCGGGGGAACAGGTTCTCCTCGACGAGGCCGCACACGATGTGCGCGGCGGTGATGTGAACCTGCTGGATCAACGGCGTGGCGTCCGACGGCGCGTGCAGGCAGGCATCCGCCCGCTCGGGCATCGCCCCGCCCGTCGCGCCCGTGAAGGCGACGACCCGCAAACCCAGGCCGCGGGCCGCGTCCATCGCCTTCAGCACGCTCGGCGACCGCCCCGACGTGGAGAGCGCGAGCAGGACATCGCCCGGCCGCCCGAGGGCCAGAACCTGCCGCTCGAACACGTGCTCGTAGCCGTAATCGTTGCCGATCGCGGTGATCACCGAGGTGTCAGTGGTCAGCGCCACGGCCGCGGCCGGCGCCCGGTCGTAGTTGAGCCGCGAGACGAACTCGCCCGCGATGTGCTGCGCGTCGGCGGCGCTGCCGCCGTTGCCGATCGTCAGGAGCTTGCCGCCGCCGCGCAGGGACGCGGTCACGAGATCGGCGGTCTCGGCGAGGGTCGCGTGGAAGCGGGAATCGTCGAGGGCGGCCTGGAAGGTGTCACGGGTCCGCGTGAGAAAATCGACGATCGCGCTCATGATCACCTCGGTCCGTTCCCGCGTCGGCCGCCGTGTCGGGCGGACCGGCGGCGCGTTCGCTGCAGGCCGCCCATCCCGATCAAACGTTGGCGAACCGCGAGTTGCGGATCATCCGGAAGCCCTTGATCAGCTCCTTGATGCCCCGGTCGAGGTCGAAATCGGGGAACCAGCCGGTCGCCTCCAGCTTCTCGTTGGACACGATGTAGTCGCGCTTGTCCGGGTCCTCGCCGATCGGGGCCTCGACGTAGACGAAGTTCGGAACGTGCGCCTTGATGCGCTCGCAGAGCTCCAGCTTCGACAGGTTGGCGCTCGACAGGCCGAGATTGTACGCCTCGCCGCGCATCCGGTCGAAATTGTCCATCGCGTGGATGAAGCCTTTGGCGACGTCGCGGATGTGGATGTAGTTGCGCTTGAAGTGGCCCTCGAAGACCAGGAGCGCCCGGTCGGTCACGGCCCGGTGGGTGAAGTCGTTGACGAGGAGGTCGAGCCGCATGCGCGGCGCCATGCCGAACACCGTCGCGAGACGCAGGCTGACGCCGCGCCCGCTGTCGAGCACGGCCTTCTCGGCCTCCACCTTGGTGGTGCCGTAGAGCGAGATCGGCCGCAGGGGTGAGTCCTCGGTGCAGAACTTGCCGGCCTCGCCGACGCCGTAGCCCGAGTTGGTCGTCGGGTAGACGATCCTCTGGTCGCCGCCCGCGCGCTGCGCCAGCGCCACCACGGCGTCGCGGTTGAGCGTCGTAGCGCCGATCGCGTCCTCCTTGCACAGGGGCGCGCCGACCAGGGCGGCGAGGGGGATGAGCACGTCGTGCTTCGAGATCAGCTCGTCCAGGATGCGCGTGTCGCGCGCGTCACCCTTGATCGGCTCGAACGTGTCGTACTGGCAGGCCGAGAACAGGTCCGGGGCGCCGGACTTGAACGTGTCGAGCACCGTCACGTGATGCCCGCGCTCCAGAAGCATCGGCACCAGGATCGTCCCGATGTAGCCCGCGCCGCCGGTGATCAGAATTCGCATCGTTGCCTCTCGTCGCGATGGGTCCGCGGCCCGGCTGCAGCCGGGCTGGGGCCTGTGAGGACGCCGCTCAGCGCGTCTGGCGATAGATCAGGGTGGACCCGTCGACGTCGATGCCGATCGGAACGACGGACAGCGGCGCGACCCGCTCGATCAGGGCCGGAAGCCGATCGGGATCGATCAGAGCGAGGAAGAAGCCGCCCCCGCCCGCGCCGCACAGCTTCGCCCCGTAAGCCCCCGACGCGGTGATCGCTTCGAACAGATCGTCGAGCACCGCGTTCGAGACCTCACGCGACAGGGTCCGCTTGATGCGCCACGAGGCGGAGAGCATCTCGCCGAGCTGCGCGAGCCAGCCGCTCGTCCCCGCTTCGAGCAGAGAGACGCATTCCTCGACGAGGCGGTAGAGTTCGGACAATTCCTTGTCGATCGCGCGCGCGCGCGTCACGGCGATCTGCGCGGCGACCGTCGTCGTCGCGCGCCGCGCGATGCCCGTATGGACCAGCACCATCGACGCATTGAGTTGCTGAATGGCGGCAGAACTCATCTGAACGGGCGAGATCCGTATGGCGGAGCCACTGAAATCGAACCGGTTGATCCCGCCGAAGGCGGCGTGGAGCTGGTCCTGCACGCCGACGTTCTCGCGCAGGATCTCGCGCTCGACGTGTATCGCCTTCTTGGCGAGTTCGATCTTCGTAGGTTTCTGATTTTGAATCGCGTATATCGTTCTCAGAAATCCCACGGTGAACGCTGAGGACGAACCGAGACCGCTACCTGCCGCAGGCAAATCGGAGATGATGCTCATATCGAGCCGTCGATTGACGTCGAAATATTTGAGCACCTCCCGCACCACCGGATGCTCGATCTCGTCGATGTGCCCGCAGTGCTCGACGCGGGAATAGCTCAATCTATAATTATAATCCTGACACCCTATCAAATCCAGCGCGGCTATGATGATGTATTTATCAATAGCGGCGCCGACGACCGCTCCAGGCGCCCGCTCAAAATATTCCGGGTAATCTGTGCCGCCGCCGAACAAGCTTATTCGAAGCGGCGTCCGAGTCACGGTCAGCATGAAGGTATTCCGCCGCTCCTATCCGCCCAGGCAGATCTCAGACGCACAGCCCCCACGCGAAAGGCGACAGCGCTCGATTCATCGACCCATATCTCGACTCTATCAACACATTCTTGTGCGCGGGAAGCATATTTTAGCGCTCTATCGAATACAGCCTCGCGACGCCTCATATTGCCACAAACATCCAAATCACATGTATTGACCTACACACAACAAATATAGGCAGCGCTGGATTAATTTAGCGACGCACGGAATTCCTCTGAACTGATGACAGTCCCCAGAAGTTGCCTCCGCGAGATCTTTCCCGCATTCAGCTGGGCAGACCAGTGCCGCAGCGCATCGTCCTCTGCGTCCCGTCCCAGAACGATACGGTACAGATCCATCACGAACGGCATGGTGTGCTTCCCCGACTGCTGCTGATCGAAGGCGCCGGATTGGATGTACTCGACAAGCAGCAGCGAACGGCTTCGCCCGCGCGGCGAACTTGTGATCACGTCGCAGATCGCGCGGCTCAATTGAGGGGGCCACTCGTCGAGGTTCTGTCGCAGAAAGGAGGCCACGTTCCCGATCGCCTCAATCTCATCGACCGCCACGAGGTGCCCCAGTCGCCGCGTTTCGGCGACACGCTCCGACAAGGCAATCGTCAAACTGACCACGTTCGAGAGATCGAGACCCTGCGAATGCATCCTGACCACAGCCGACACTTGGAGGTGAGCTCGTAGGACTCAATGCTGGAATCATGGTTAAGAGAGGGTAAACGGTATTGCGCAGAGGCGCGTGCGGCGCCTTCGTGAAGGATCCCGTGCGCGCGCCCGGCTCCCGTCGCGGGACGTTGTGATGCACGGCGTTTCGCGGCATCAGTGATCGATCCCAACTCAATCGACACTGACGGAACCGCCGTGAGCAGCCTGAGATTCGGTACGAGTGGCTTGAGGGGTCTGGTGACGGACCTCGTCGGAGGGCCGGCCTACGCCTATGCCAGCGCGTTCTTCCGCTCCATGTCGGGCGAAGCCCCCCGGGCAGTCGTGATCGGGCGGGACCTGCGCGACAGTAGCCCGAGCATCGCCGCGACGGTGGCGGATGCCGCTGCGGCAACGGGCTTCACGGCGATCGAATGCGGCGCCCTCCCGACACCGGCCCTCGCCCTCGAGGCGATGCGGCGCGGCGCCTGGGCAGTCATGATCACGGGCAGCCACATCCCGGAGGATCGCAACGGGCTCAAATTCTACCGGCCCGACGGAGAGATCACCAAGGCGGACGAGGCGGCGATCTTGGCCGCTCTGGACCGCGGCGCACAGGCCGGCGTGTCGGCGGAACGGACCCCCGCGACACCCGAACCCCGCGCCCTGGCCCGCTACCAGCACCGCTACATCGACGCATTCCCGTCCGAGATGCTGGCAGGCCTGCGCATCGCGGTCTACCAGCAGAGTTCCGTCGCCCGCGATCTCCTGGCCGATCTGCTCACCGGCTTCGGCGCACAGGTCACGACGATCGGCCGGTCCGAGACTTTCGTGCCCATCGACACCGAGGCACATCGGCCCGAGGATATCGCGTTCATCCGTGACGCGATGGCCTCGGGCGATTTCGACGCGCTCGTGACCACCGATGGCGACGCCGACCGTCCTCTCATCGCCGATGAGGCGGGCCGGATCGTGCGTGGCGACGTGCTCGGCCTGATCACGGCACGCTTCCTCGGGGCCGACGCGGTCGTGGTGCCCGTGACGGCCGGTTCGGCGCTGGAGCGTTCCGGCGGCTTCAAGCAGGTCCTGCGCACGAGAGTGGGCTCGCCCTACGTCATCGCCGGCATGGAACAGGCGCGGCGCTCCGGTGCGGCCATCGTGGCGGGCTTCGAGGCGAATGGCGGCTTCCTGCTCGGCTCGGACATCGCACGCGACGGCAGGACCCTCCCGGCCCTGCCGACGCGCGATGCCATGCTGCCGATCCTGGCGACACTGGCCGCGACGCGCGCGGCCGGCACCTCGCTGGCCGACCTCGTGACCTCCCTCGATGCGGGGGAGATGGCGAGCGACCGGCTCCCCAACACGCCGTCCGAACGGAGCAGCGCCTTCCTGGGCCGCTTGCGCGAGGAGGCCTTCCGGGTGTCGTTCCTCCGACCAATCGGGGCGCCGGAATCCATCGACGAGCAGGATGGCATCCGGATCGAGCTGGACGGCGGGCGGACGATCCACTTCCGGGCTTCCGGCAACGCTCCGGAACTGCGCTGCTACGCGGAGGCCAAGTCGGCACGGGAGGCCCAGGACCTCGTCCGGTGGGGCCTCGCGGCAGCCGCCACCGCCATGGCCGAAGCGATCTAGAGAACAGGGATTGCCGTGCCATCTCAATAACCGGTCCACCTCGGTGGCTGTGATCACGGAAGGCCGCTGTCGCTTGACGCCGAGGTGTCACCAACCGCGTTCCGAACCCGTCCCCTCCCGGGCCTGTTGAGCTACCGAATGCCGAAGAATCTCGCTCACGACATTGACACGAAGTTCATTCGTCAGATCCAGCAGCAACAGATCGAACTGTCGCTGCTGCGGGCCGAACGCGACAGCGCCGTGCGCGACCGCGATCTGGCGCAGGCGCGGTCCGAAGGCCATACGAAGCTAATCGACGCCTTGTTGGAGAGCCTTCGTCCCTACGGGTTCAGCCGTAAAGGGTTCCTGTCCGCTATTCGTAGGGCGGCCCAGACCATTCCCGATCACGGCGTTGATTCGGTCCAGCACACGGTCCTGTTCGACGGCTCAAATCGGATCCTACAGACGCGGCACGGCGCCTCGATCCGCCCGTTCCAGACCCGCCCCATCGATCCCAAGTAACAGGATGAGCAGAGAGCCATGGATGTCGAGCTCCTGACGGTGTTCAATGCACTGGTCAATCTCAGGGATAATCTGGAAGCGCCGCCGCATATTGTAAGCTCGGAGCTCGATTTCCTGTCATTCGCGGCGAAGAGAGCGCCCTTTTCCAACGCGCAGCTGCTACAGGATCTTTGGGCGCTGTATGAATTGAATGAGAAGCGGAACGGATATTTCGTCGAATTTGGCGCCTGCGATGGTATAAGCCTGAGCAACACCTTTCTTCTCGAGAAGACCTATGGCTGGCAGGGCGCTCTCGCCGAGCCTGCCCGCGCTTGGCATGCGGCATTGTATGATAACCGAAACTGCTACATCTCTGACAAGTGTGTTCACAAGACCAATGGCATCGAAGTCTTGTTCAATGAGGTTGATATCGGCGAGCTGTCTGGGATGGATCAATTCGCAGCAAGCGATTTTCATTCCCAATTTCGTCAAGATAGGCGACAGTACCCAGTCCAGACAATCTCGCTGGACCGTTTTCTCTCGGAGGCGCGGGCGCCGAAGCAGATCGACTACATGAGCATCGATGTGGAGGGCGGCGAGTTCGACGTCCTGGAGAGCTTCGATTTTACAAGCTACGACATCGCACTAATCAGCGTCGAACACAACTTCTCCGACAGCCGCGATAAGATATATGGCCTTCTGACCGGACTCGGCTATCGCCGACGATTCCGGCAACTCTCTCTGTTCGATGATTGGTACGTCCGACCTGATCTGGTCGCGGTATCAACCTAACGGAGCCGGCATGTCAGCACAGACCGCGATCGAGATCCTCGACTCGATGTTCGACCTTTTCAAGCAGATGGGCAGCGGGATCGCACTCGACTTGCACTGGCTCGAGATCGCCCAGCGCCTTCACCGTGTACGCGCCGAAGCGACTTGGTCGGGCGATTTGGATTTTGTCGCCACCAAGCTGAAGGCTCAAGCTGCCTATTATGCCACGACCTACAGGCAGCCCGACGGGTCCGAGCATATGCAGCGACTCAACGCCGAGAGACTCGAGGAGGTTGTTAAATGCTACTCGATCCTACGCGCGCATCTTGAACAACAAATTCCATTAGCTCAGCATGTCTGAAACGTGCAATTTAAATCGAGAATTGAGATCGGTCCTAAGTCGATCAAAGCCGTCGAAATTAGGATGGGAGAATACGTTTAGCGCGAGCCGGCATAACAATATAAATGCGCGCCAAATTTAAAGAAGGTCTATCAATATGACATATTTTTGCGCAGGCGATTTCGGCAAATTGATCGTTAGTCATAAGTATTCCAAATTTTCCCGCCCTGTCGATCAAAATTGCATGACCATCTGGTGCGTGGTTCGAACCCAGTCAATATTACATCGCTCATAAAATTGACATCAGCTCGGTGGCTGGAACGCTGCCTGCCTGGCGGACTATTCGGCGGAGTAGGCAGGCTTGCGCATGAGCTCGCGGTAGAGCAGTTGAAAAATTAGCCCTCTCTGTCACCAAATACGGCGCCGCGAGGTTGCAGACCGACGCGGAGCGATCTTTGGTCGATGGTCCGACCAGAACTATGTACATCACCTGCGCGAATCTCAGCACGCGCGAGGACGATGCAATCGAATCTGAATAGTGCAGCATCGCTCGCCGACTACAGTGCATCTTCCAACGCACAGTCCATGGCTTGCCCGAGCGAGTGCTTGAGCTTCGGCCTAACGCGAAGCTGCAAGCATTGCAGTTTATCACAGCCAGGACGATCTGGCCGCAACCATCCGGGTTTTCTCCCGCCGCTACAGCCGCATATCTGGCGTGGTCAGACCCGTTATCGAAGCGCATTCCACATAGATTCTGAAATCAAACTCAGAAGTGGCTCGGGGAAGGATGCCTAGCGTGGTCGCCATTTCTGGCCTCTCCTGATCGAGCCGCCTCAGCTTGGATGTATCCAAGGACCGTCTTTAGTCCAGCGGGCAGGCCCGGAGTGATTGCCTCCCACAACGCGGATCTTTCGGCGGCATCAAGGTTCATGTCGGCAATTAGAAGAAGCTCACCGCTCTCTGCACATGGCTCAACGGCGACGATCCTACCATCGGTCAGCGCATCGATCCCGATCGCGATAGCGTTGAGGGCGTCATCAACCTTAGCTCGGGCCTCCGCCATGATCCCTTCTCTTTCGGCTGCCATCCCAGCAACGAACCGAGTGATCTTCTCCTCCGCGATTTCCAGCCGTCGCTCGCGGGCATCCAGAACTGCCCGCTCTTCGGCGAGATCCTGCGCCGCTATGGCCTTGGCCTCGTCGCGAGCCGCATCTACCAGCCGGCCGTAACGCTTCGGATCGAGGTGCCTGGCGGGCTGATCGATCTTGCGCGTGCCGCGACAAAGCGCACGATCTAGGGTCTTCGCGGCGTGAACTGCCCAAGAGGTCTGAAGCGCGCCGAACGCGGTTGGGTCGTTAGGATGTAGAGCACGGTGCACCTCGAGTGCGGCCGTCACCGACACGATGGTGACATCTTCTTTGAACCGATTTAGTTTTGCGGTACGGGTTGGCGCGGCCACGATGTCCACGACCCCGCCGCCCTTCTCATCGAGATCCTGCCGCCAGGCCACGACGCAGGGCCTCCCCCCGCCAAGTGCTCGCTGGACCCAGTCCACAGCTTGGTGAGCCAACTGAACGTTCCGCGTATTTTGGGGATCGTGCAACTCGCCCGCTTCAGTGATCCAGCCTGGGCTGACGCTCACGAGGATATGCAGGCCGATCGGCGCGCGTCCATATAGTCGGGCACCGGTTGATTTGAGGAAGCCTTCGAGCGCCGTTGAGAGATCCAGCGGATTCTCCGCATAGTCCGATCCCGAGCGGTTGAGCGGCGTTCGAGCCGGGTCCACACGCTCCTTGCTGCTGGGATCAAGCCGCAGACCGTGCGACGCGATGCGAGCTAGCTCGCTGCGGTCTCTGATACGTTCGACACGGACACATGTGAAATGTGTCATGGTTCGCGCCCCCTGGCCTGTTCGTTTCTCTAGCTTGGCCAGGTGCGACGAAAATCGCGATGGTCCTGATGAGTCGTAACCTCAAGGGTCGGCGTCGAACCTCGTTCATGAGCACCTCATGCTTGGAGGGATCGCTCCTGGGCAACATCTCCTGTCCGATGCGAAGCGGAAAAATTTTATCCGTAGCCCGAGCGAGTTCAGGGATAGGTTCAGGACCCACTAGGGGACCTAGTTGAGCGCCATGCCCGAGATCACGCCGATCTAAATTTTTCGCTTCCGATTTTCATCGCCGTCAGCGCCTATCCTCCCGGCATACCGCGAGGTCCTAACCATGGCTGCCGGAACCTTCAATTTGAAGCGCTTCTTCGTTGCGAAGGCAGCGGCGTTGCAGGAGGCGTCCCGCATTCTGAGTCCACGCGGAGAGGGCGCCCAAGCTTCGATCCCCATCCTTGGCGACACCATTGGATATGCCGCTGATCTCGACGCGCGGGTTCATGAGGCTCGGACCGTGACCACGAATGGCGTCGTCAAGCGATTGCCGGCCCACATGAAGGTCGCAACTGTCGATATCGGCCCGGCGCTCGACGCCAGCACGGGAGGCGAACTATCGCCATCCACGATTCGCGCCTCGATCCTGGCACAACACGGGGAAGCCGCCCGTGCGGCGATCCTCCACCGTGATGGGCCAGAACCCATCGTCGTAGTCATGCTCGAACCTGAGGATCAACAGTTCCGTGCACGCCGAGCGTTCGATCCCTTGTGGCGTGAGACTTCCGTAAAGGTCGGCGTTTCCGGCAGCGCAGTTTCGCAGGCTGGCGACGTCGGGGAAAAAGTGTCTCGAGGGAGGATCCGAGAGGGCTCAAACGAATCTGAAGAAGAAATCTCGATATCAGTTACAATCGTTAATGATGAAGAAAGTTCACCAGAAATATCTAAGAGTCACAATCTCGTTGATTGCGCAAGCAATTCAAAACCTATTCAGCACGGTAGAATGCATGATCACTTCAGAGTCACGGCTCATGCGGTCGACAGAATAGCACCGGAGAGCGATATACCCTCTCCGGCAATCGATCCTGTTAATCTACTGTCGCACAGCGAGAGTTTCGCGCGCATTGACAACAGCCTCGACCAAGCGAATCAGTCGCCTGACCGAGCCGCCTCGCCAGGATCGTCGAAGCAACGCGATCTCCTCGCCGTCGAGCGGCGCAATGAAGGCGGGAGCGAGCCCGTGATCGGCCGCGATTCCTACCAGGACCGATTCGAGCAGAGCATCGAGATCTGCGTGGCTCGGGGCCGGCATTTCCAACACGCGCAGGCGATCAAGCAAAGGGGCGGGCAAGTTGCCGATCTCATTACCAGTGGCCAGCCACGAGACACGGCTGATATCAGTCTCCGTCTGGAAACAAGGGTCTTGGTAGGTTCGGGCAGTCTCCGGTTCGAGCATCGAAAGCAGGGCATCCCAGAGCCTACCGTGATCCGAACGGGTCGCGGATTTCTCCAATTCATCGATCTGCATCAAGGGGTTGGCACTACCGGTCCGAGCTACCGCCATGATCGGATGCGCCGGTTCCGATGTCGCCCAACGGCGGTCGAGGCCGCCCAGCGATGCGCCGGCGTCGCGCGTCGCATCGACTCGCCACAACCCCAGCCCGAGATGGAAGGCAATCCTGGCGATGAGGCGGGTCTTGCCGGCTCCCGGCGGGCCGATCAGCAGGGTCGGCCGGAACGTGGTGTACTCACGTCCGATCAGGTCGGTCAGAAGCCTGTCGATCGTAACCTGAGCGTAAGGAAATTCGAAGACGAGCCGCGTGCGCACGACTGCGAGATCCGGCACGGCGACCAGCGGGAGCGCCTTGCCGATGACGTGCTCATAACCGCGGGCGATGGAGCGGCCGCGGTCGCTCCCGGTCTCCTGGATCGCCGGAACGACGAGGACGTGGCCTTTGGGCACTTCCGCGGGTGGGGCATCGGCATCCGGCCGCTGTGGCATGGTGTCGACGGTCGCCGCCTTCTCGCGCTGGCGCGCCTCGCTTTTTTTGACGAGCTGAGCCTCGATCGTCTTCCATCTGCGCCGCTCCCGCGTCGCCGCGCTGTCTGCGACGGGTCGCGTCAAGACCTCCCCAACGGGTACGAGCGCGTGGACGAGTGCCACGTCGCTGGCGAAGGCATCATCGGCGCCACAGGCCAGGGTCGCAGCAGCGGCGATGGCGCTGCTCGTCTTCTCGGAGAACGTCAGAAGCGCGTCCGTGAGCGCGTCGTGCCAAGCTGCCTGCAGCGCGACAGCGAGATCGGTCGCCCCGGTGATGTCCGAATCGGCACCCTGTTCGGCGACGCGTCCGATAGTGAGGCGCGTTTGCGCCTCGGCCAGGGCCGCGAGCCCTTTCCGGAGGTCGAGAACCGCTTCGCGTTCCAGCCACAGGGGCTGGGCCAAGCGCGCCGCAGCTCTGCGATCATCGCCGGCGCAGGACAACAGCGTCGCGACATCGGCCAACGCCCGCGCCACCGGCTGATCGTGCTCCACGGCCCACACGTCGAGGAACCGGATCAGAGCGGATCGTCGGGCTATCCATCGACGGTCACGCCACAAGCCGCCTTCCGAAGTGGCCGCCCCGATCCAGGCGGAGACCAGCGCCTCGGCATCCGGGGCGAGGGTGGTAATCTCGAGGGCGAGCTCAGAGCAAGCAGAAGCCACACGCAGATCCTGAGTGAGGCAGGCGCGCAGGCGGCGCGGAAGCATCGGTTCGAGCAGGCGACGTGCCGCCTCGGGGTCGATCTGCAGGGCAGGCGGGGTCGAAGAGAATGCCATCGGCTTCCTCCCTTTCAGCGGGCGACGCCGACGCGGTCGGAACCGCGGCGCGGAACGGAGCACCAAGCATGGGCGAGGCAGAGCACCTCGAGATCAGCCCGGCGTCGAGCGCGCCGCCCGAGCACGTGCACGATCAGGTCGATGCAGGAGCCGTCACCTCGTACGGCGCAGAGGCAGATCGCCGACATCGCCGGATCGAGGCGCCCAGGAAAGGCGATGGCCTCGGCGAGGACGTTGAGGGCGATATGGATCGCAGCCGCCGAATCGCCCCGGCAAGCAGCGGACCAGTCGGGGGACGGCAGGGGCTGCGCGGCATTCAGGGCAGCGGACAGGCGGCACTGCGCCGCCATATCGAGCGCCTCAGGGGCGAGGACGCGCCACCAGGACAGCGGCAGCGAGAGTTTGGCCGAGTCAGTTGTGCCGGAGAGGTGGGCATCGGGGTCACGAGCGAGTGTCATTGAGACAGACCTGGAGAGCGCGCCGGCGCGCAGGCGCACGGTGCGGGATTGATGGAGAGCGAGATGGACGCATCGGGTCGCGGCCGCGACCCGATGCCGGCGCGGTGCGGTCAGGGCGCGAGCGGCCCGGGCGAGTGCGGGTGTTTGACGTTCTCAGGAACGGCGAGGCTCGCCAACGCCATTGTCAGAAGGTCCGGCACAGCCGCGCGCAATCGGGCTTGAAGCGCCGCCGTCACAGTCTCGAGCGCTGCCAAGACCGGGGTCGCGAACAGCTGATCTATGGCCGGTCCGCTCACCGTAAGGTCATCGCCGTACCCGGCCCGTCCATAGACGTCGATCAGCACCGCGCGGATTTGCGCGACCTCATAGCCGAGTGAGGCCAGAAACGAGCGGCCCTGGACCTGCGCGCACCGCAACACCCATTCAATTTGGTGTATTTTCCTAGCCTCATTTTTTCCGGAGCCTCTCTTGACCTCGGCGATGATGGCTCGGCTCTCTTTCCGATCGACGACGATCAGGTCGAGGAATACGGACTGCGCGACGGCGCCCGCGAGTTCGATCGAGGTCTGATTAATCTGGGCGACGCTGCTGGCGCGGACGAGTTCCTGGGTCGGAACGGTGATCGGCATCGCGACGTTGCGGAGCACGATGTAGCGCCCGCTTCGCTCCAGGACGTCCGTGATGGCCGCCTCGATGAGGGACCCGTGCCGTTTGACCATGGAGGCCAGCACGGATCCGAGTTGCGACAAGCCTGGTCCGAGCAGCGGATCGGGCACGAAGGTCGCCCGGAAGGCGCCGTCGAGCGCGGCTTGGGCTGCGGCCATCAGTTCGGGTGCGCAGATCTGCGGGATCGCGGGCTGGACGTGGCCGCAGCCGAGGGCCGCGGCGCTCCCGAGCGGGACGGTGATCCGGCTGCTGGTCGCGGATCCAGGCTGCCTACGCGCGGCCAACCGCTGTCGGCCGCCGCGCTGGGCGGCGGGGTGGGGGACGACGATGGTCATGGATGGTTTCCGTCCAGGCGACGCCAACCCGCGCCCTTCACCGAATGGCAGGGCGACGAACGGGCTCGTTTTTCGCAGCCTCAGGCCTGCGGCAACGAGGGCGTCAGGATTGCAGGATAGCGGGGGGACGCTGAGGCACGGCGTATCGCGTGCCAGCGCACCTTCAGGCGATCAGGCGGGTTGCCGGGACGGGGGCTTGGGACTGCCCGGAATTCATGCATCGGGACAGTTTCGTCGGCGCGATAACGCCGGTAGGGAAGGTCTCAGCCATGGTCTCGGTATCCTTCTACGATACGGATCGTGGTCAGGCCGGCACTCGGTGCTGCTAACACCGGTGCTGGCCGCCCCCTGCTAAAGAGCGGCGCGGCGTGTGCGGGTGGTCTGCCAGGGACGAACTTGGCGTGGATCGGCACCTTTGAGAAGGCCGCAGATGCGGCAATATGGTCTTGAGGAAGTCCTTCCTGTCGTGATCGTTAACGGAAGCCTGGCGCCCTTTTCCTTGTTGCGGGTGAGCGCATCACATCGCATGATCGCCTGACTGCCGGGTGGCCGGTTGTCGCCAGCAGATTCTTGCTCAGTGCGCTGATCTCACCGATTCGCACAGATCAACGTGGCGACATTCGCCTGTGTGATCACATCAGAGACACAGCAGATGCCCTGCTGGATCGCCGCGGGATCATCGTGAGCGGGTATGTGGCGAATCTCTAAGTATAACCGCATCGAGGAAATGCACGTGTTCCGGTCAGGGCTGAGCGGCTATGTGCCCATCGGCCTCTTTGTCTTCGAAGGTGGCTCCTCACGACGGCTCGGTCGTTTTGCCTATAGCTCCGACTATCTAGCTTCTGAAGGACGGAGGCCGATTGACCCCATTGGCCTGCCGCTCGGAAACAAGTGGCGGCCTGCGACCGTGGGAGAGGTCCATCTGGCCTTTCACGATGTAGGCCCCGACGGCTGGGGCAAAGGAATCCTGACACAGGTATTCCCAGAACTGGAACTCGGCATGCCGGAATTCCTGGCTCTAGGCGGCCTGTCGCGGACTGGCGATCTGGCCTTCGGCTCAACGCCAGAGGCTCCCGAGAGGTGGATACCCAGGATGGAAGCAGCGCTTGAGCGCGCTCAAAGCGAGGACGACCTTGAAGGTGCGCTCATCGCAGCAGAGAAGTACGAGGAAGGCGAAGCGTCGGCGCGCCAACTCGCGCAGCTACTCATCCACAGCTCGGATATTGGGGGCGCTCGACCGAAGGCACGTGTTCGGATTTCAGATAAAGAATGGATAGCCAAATTTTCCGCGTGGGACGACAGGTTCGACAATCCCAGGGCTGAAGCGATTTGCCTCGATTTTGCTGAGGCAGCAGGCCTTCAAGTCCCGGAGCGGGAGCTTCGTGTCGTAAACGACAGGCCGGTTCTCTTGGTATCACGTTTTGATCGATCCTCGGCTGGAGCGTGTTTGTCTTACCTCAGCGCCGGCACTTTGCTGGGCGAGCCAGCTTATGGTTATGCGACAAGCAAGACCTATTTGGACATCGCGGCAGCCGCGCGCCGTATCGGTGTACAAGAGCCTGAACGCGAGATGTTTCGCAGGCTCTTGGTCAATGCCTATCTCCGGAACACCGACGATCATTTGCGCAACCACGCTTTCATCAACGATGGGACCGGATGGAATCTTTCACCGGTGTTCGATGTGGTCCCGCATCCGTCGGGCACCAAGCATGTCTGCGCCCCGGCTCCCGGTATCAGCCGGGAATGCGACGCGAGCACCGCATTCGCGGCCTACATAAAATTTGGCCTCTCCGCTGCCGACGCCAGCTCCATCCTCGATGAGGTTCATGAAGCTACCTCACGCATCCCAGTATTTCTCGACGCCCGAGGCGTGTCGAGACGGGATCGGGAAATACTCTTGGCATGCTTCGGCTCGCTACCCAGGACCACCGCGCCACAATGAAAGTCCGCGCCAGCAAATGGCGCCACCCCCGTGACAAAATGGAGCAACGAGACAGAATTTTTCTTATTTTGAGGAATACAGTCGAACTACAAATTAGATGCGCCTCGAAGGTTATGTAACCGTATTCGATTTCCATAAAACTTATGCCACCGTGGAACATAAGGGCTTCGAACACGCCGTGATTGGCCCACAAAGCCATAAGCTGGCTCTTCGACCCGCGTCGATATAATTATGGAAATATTGTTGCGGCACCGAAGCATTGCAGCTAAGTCGACTCATGTAAAAAATGGACAAGCTGGCGATTTTGGGGTGTGTATTCGGAAGCTAAAATATCAATTCATGTAAATCAGAAATTAATTTTTGCGCGATCCATAATTTTAGCTGAACCTCGAATGGTAGAGTATGCGCAAGGCGTTGAACACGCTGGTTATGCCGGTGTCCGTGATCTCTTCAAATCAAGCGGCTCGCGTGCCGGCGACGTCCCGTCCGTGGGCCTGATCCATGATCTCCCCGATCCGCTCGCCGACGGCGACGGCTATCTCCACCGAGGCCGCCCCTTCCGAACCCTGCCGGCAGATCCGGGTCAGGACGTCGGTCACGCGCTGCTCCATGACCCCGAGGATCGCCGCGGCCGCCTGGGGCTGGGCACCGCGCAGGACCGCCGCGAGGTCGCAATAGGCGTCGTGAAGAAGCTGCAGCGTGAGCCGATCGACAGCCTGTTCATCCTCCGCCGACAAGGCCCGCATCGCGCCCCTCTCAACGTCCCGCATTCGACGCCACCGACAGCCTTGCCCCGATGCGTTAACAAGGCGTGAAGAACGCCGTCGGTCGGCAGGAAATGGCTAACCACCCCGCCAAACGGCGAGGACGGCCTCCTGACGCGACCGGGATGGAACTTGGCGGGCGGTCGGCGTGTCAACTCCGCAGGATCCCTCAGCGCGAGAGCTTTTCAATGCGCCCCCTCATCGCCACGCTCACCGCCGCGAGCCTTGGTCTGGCCGCGGCCGCCGTGACACCCGCCCTGGCCCAGGTGCAGCAGAACAATCCGAACGCCGCCAACCAATCCATGGAGACCAGCGGTCAGGTCCGCGCTCTGCGACAGGAGCAGACGACCCAGAGCAATACGCTGCGGATGGACATCCAGAGGAACCAAGCCGCGACGCCCGCTCCGAATACCGGGCCGAACGCCATCGGCCCGACCGGGGGCACCGGCGTCATCGGCCGCTGAGGGGGGCGAGCGGCGCCGGCCTACACGTCGGGCAGGGGCCGTCCCTTCACGACCACCCGCGGCCACCGCTCCAGGCCGATCGGCATCAGCACGGCGATCTGCGGCGGCACCGCGGTGCCGCCGAGCAGGCTCTCGAGGGAGATCCGGCAGGCCTCCTCGATCTCGCCGCGCGTGCGCGCACCGGAGGTCTTGATGTCGGCGATCAGGAGCGCCGCGATCTCGTGGGCAAAGGCGTCGCCGTCCAACATGCCGGACTCCCGCTCCGTGTCAGTTCAGCATAGTCACCTGAGCATCGTCCCGGCATCAGCACAGAATTGCGTATCCACATACCGATTGCGGGTACTTTGTCGCGTCCACGGGTCGGCCGCCGCGCGCCCCCGCGCTTTGGAACCGTATCCCGGAGGGGGCCGGGACCACTCGAAGGGCGGTGAAGGTCAGCGACGGTGGTATCGATCGCCGGCAGCAGCACCAGGGTGAGCGGGGTCGCGGCGATCAGGACCCCGATCACCGCGGTGGCGAGCGGCCGCCGCACCTCCGCGCGGGTGCTGGTCGAGAACGCTACAGCCGGAAGTTCAGTGCCGTAAGGTGAGCCGTCATGATCACAGGCCGCAGCGGCTTCGCGGCGGCGTGGATGGCGGCCTCCCGGACACCGGAGTTGGACGCCTCCAGATCGCGGAGGTCGCTCGCGAGCACGACGCCGTTCAGGATCGCGATGCCGAAGGGCGTTATGAAACCTGTCGCCGTCGGAACCGACAACGGCTCGACGCGCAGAGCCAGCGCCGGGTTGACGCCGGGGAAGTGCAGCGAGGTCTTCCGCCGCGTCGACCGCGCGGAGGCCTCGCGCCGGACCGCCGGCCATGGCTTGAGTCTCATAGCGGCAGTCGCCGACATCCCCGGCGCGCCCGTGACGCGGCATTTCCCGCCGACCGGCGCGGACCCGGAAGGCCGCGCGGCGCGATCAACGAGGTGTCTCGGATCGTGGACAGAGACGCCGGGATGTAAGACCGGCCCGACCGCCGCGAAAGCGGCGGTTAAGGCTCGGCGTGCCAGAGCGTGGCAACGAAGCGCCGTCCGCGGGGGGCCGATGAACGTCTGGCGACGCGTCGCCCCGTGGCTCGGCTCGGCCCGCACCTGGATCGTCCTCGGGATCCTGGCCCCGCTGGGCATGGTCGTGATGTCCGGTCTCATGCTGGCCGACCTGCGCCGCGACGCCTGGACAAGCGCGGAGCAGACCTCCTGGAACCTCCTGCAGGTCCTCGAGCGCGACATCGCGCGCAACATCGAGATGTACGATCTCTCGATCCACGCGGCGGTCGACAACCTGAAGGTGCCGGGCTTGGCCGAGGCCGACCCGCACCTGCGCCAGCTCATCCTGTTCGACCGCGCCGCGACCGCCCGCGACATGGGCGTGATGCTGATCCTTGACGAGCGGGGCGACGCCGTCGGCGACATCGCAGCCGTGCCGCCGCGCCCGGGCAACTACGCGGACCGCGAGTACTTCCAGGTCCACCGGGCAAGCACCGGGCTCGGCCTCCATGTCGGGCGCCCGATCGTGTCGCGGCTCAACGGGGAGCGGATGCTCCCGTTCAGCCGCCGCATCGACCGGCCCGACGGCAGCTTCGGCGGCGTAGTCCTGGGCACCGTGAAGCTGTCCTACTTCACGCACCTGTTCAGCGAGATCGATCTCGGACCGGGCGGGGCCATCAACCTGTACTTGACCGACGGTACCCGCCTGATGCGCTACCCCTACGTGGAGGCGGATCTCGGGGCGAATATCGGGCAGACCGCGATCTTCAAACGGTTCCTGCGCGAGGGCCGCGGCAACTTCGTCAGCACCTCCGTGCGCGACGGCGTCGAGCGGAACTACACGTTCACGCGGATCGGAAATCTGCCGCTGATCCTGAACGTCGCCCTGTCCACCAAGGACGTGGAGGCGGAGTGGGCCGCGAAGGCGACGATCATCGGCGGCATCGTGCTGGCGCTGTGCGGCCTCACGATCGCGCTGTCGCTCCTGTTCGGGCGGGAGCTGCGTCGCCGCGAGGCGCTGCGGGCCGAGATGGCGGCGCTGTCGCGCACCGACGCCCTGACCGGCCTGCCGAACCGCCGCTGCTTCGAGGACGCCCTCCGGCGGAATCTGGACGCGGCCCGGCGCGACGGTCAGCCCCTGTCGCTGCTCATCGTCGACGCGGACCATTTCAAGCGCTTCAACGACCGCTACGGGCACCCGGTGGGCGACCAGATCCTGCGGGGCTTGGCCCGCTGCCTCGCGGCGAGCGTGCACCGCCCCCAGGATCTCGTCAGCCGCATCGGCGGCGAGGAGTTCACCCTGCTCCTGCCCGAGACGGACGAGGCCGGCGCCCTGCGCGTCGCCGACACGGTCCACGCCGAGGTGGCCAAGCTGACCGTCCCGTCGGCCGGGATCGGGGCCGGCGCCGTGACGGTGAGCATCGGGCTCGCGGCCGTCCGGCCGGGCGCCGACCGGAGCGCGCCGCTGCCGGATCCCTACCGCTTGGCGGACGGCGCCCTGTACGAGGCCAAGAACGGCGGTCGCAACCAGACCCGCAGCGTCGCGCCGCCGCCCCCGCGGGGCGCCCTGCAGCTCGTGCGGACGTCCTGACCGGCGCGCCGCCGCGCTTTCGCGGAGCGCCTTGACGGAATCGACACGAACGCCGTGGTCTCCTGAGCGCGATGGCGGACGGCCCGGCGAGGGCTGACGGCGTCGCGCCGGGACGGGGCGGGCGGGATCGATCATCCGTGCCCCGGGCCGGCGGAGCGCGCGCGGATCCGGAGGGATCCGGCCCGCAACCATAGGGTAACGAGGATGGACGACAGACGCGCCGCGCCCCGCAGACGGACCCTGCTCGAGGGCCATATCGAACTCGCCGGCGGCGGCGTGATCGACTGCACGATCCGCAACATGTCGGACGGGGGCGCCCGCCTGAAGGTCGTCAGCGTGATCGGCGTGCCCGACGCGTTCGTGCTGGCCTACGGGGTCGGCGGCCGGCGCCGGCCGGCGCGGGTCACCTGGCGCCAGGAGACCGAGCTCGGGGTCGAGTTCGGCGACGCCTGACGGGCGGCGGCGGAGGCTTCCACGCCCACCCGTGTTGAGGGGCGGATCGGATGAGCGTGGAAGGCCAGCGTCCGGCTGGTGACCCACCGATGCGACGACAGGGTTAACGCTTCGTTACCGCGCCGCGGGGTCCGCGCGCCGGGCCTGGAGCGTCTCAGCGATCACCACGCCGGTCCGCAGCACGTGGCGGTGGGCGACGGTCCCGGCCGCGGCGGCGTCCCGCGCGGCGAGCGCCTCGAACAGATCCCGGTGCTCGCGGGCCGATTCCTCCCAGCGACTGCCACTGGAGAGCGCGCGCAGGCGCGCCCACTGGGCCCGGGCCTGAAGCGCCGCATGGGCCTCCGCCAGCGGGCGGTTCCGGGCGGCCTCGACGATCGTCCGGTGGATCTCCTGGTTCAGGGCGAAATAGGCGTCGAGCACTTGGTCCCGGTGCATCCGGTCGAGCTGCGCCTGCTTGCCGCGCAGCGCGTCCATCAGGGTTTCGGAGATCCGCGGCGCCGCGAGTTCCGCGGTCAGCCGCTCGATCCCGGCGAGCGCCTCGAACAGTTCGAGGATCTCCTCCGGCGTCCAGTCCGGGACGCGGGCGCTGCGGTTCTGGTGCAGCTCGACCAGCCCCTCCGCGGCCAGGAGCTTGAGCGCTTCCCGCAACGGTGTCCGGCTGACCCCGAGGGCGACGGACAGGTCCGTCTCCACGAGGGACGCGCCGGCCGGCAGCACGCCGCGCACGATCATGTCCCTGAGCCGGCCCGCCGCCTGCTCGTGCAGCCCGGTCCGCGGCAGCTGCGCGACCGGGACGACCGGCGCCTTGCGGGGCCGGCCCCGGCGGCGTGCGACGACGTCCATCGATCCTCCCGTTCTCCCGCGCCAGCCTAGCGCGTCCGGCCACCCGATCGATGGCCCATTTTTCGGCCTCTTGCGCTGCCATATCATGCATTTGCGCAAATTGCATGCAGCATGCAGAAAATGCCTTGTCGCCTGCCCAGGCCTGTCGGATGCTTCATGGATCGAGGATGGATGCGATGGAACGAGCGAACGGCACGACGCGTCTGGGCATGCTGACGCCCTCGTCGAACAGCGTCCTCGAGCCGGCCACGGCGCATCTCCTGGCCGGCGTCGCGGGCGTGAGCGCCCACTTCGCCCGCTTCCGCGTGACGAAGATCGGCCTGTCGACGGCGGCCCTGGACCAGTTCGACCCCGAGCCGATCCTGGCGGCGGCCGAACTGCTCGCCGATGCCCGCGTCGCCGCGATCCTGTGGAACGGCACCTCCGGCGCCTGGCTCGGTTTCGACGCGGACGAGCGCCTGAGCGCCGCGATCACCGACCGGACCGGGTGCCCGGCCTCCACCGCCGCGCTCGCCTTCCGCGACCTGTTCCGCGCCCGGGATTTCCGGCGGATCGGCCTCGTCACGCCCTATACCGGCGACGTGCAGCGCCGGATCCAGGCCAACTGGGGCGCGGCCGGCTTCGACTGCGCCGCCGAGCGCCACCTCGGCCTGTCGGAGAACTTCGCCTTCGCCGACGCGGGCCCGGAAGCCATCGCCGGCATGGTCCGGGCGGTGGCGGCCGAGGGCGTCGACGCGGTGGCGATCGTGTGCACGAACCTCGCGGGCGCCGCGCTCGCGCCGACCCTGGAGGCGGAACTCGGCGTGCCGGTGATCGATTCGGTGGCCGTCACCCTGTGGAAGGGCCTGGAGCTGGCGGGCTGCCCGACGGCGCATCTCGCCGCGCACGGCCGCGCCTTCGCGGCGGGCGGGGAGGGCCGCCCGTGAGCGCCGGGACCACCCTGATCCTCGACGGGATCACCCAGCGCTACGGGACGGCGCTCGCCGTCGACACCGTGACCCTCGACATCAGGGGCGGAGAGCTCGTCGCGCTGCTCGGGCCCTCGGGCTGCGGCAAGACCACCCTGCTGCGCGCGGTGGCGGGCTTCCTGAAGCCCACGGAGGGGCGCGTCATCATCGGCGGTCAGGCCGTCGACCACCTGCCGCCGAACCGGCGCACCGTCGGCATCGTGTTCCAGAACTACGCCCTGTTTCCGCACATGAGCGTCGCCGACAACGTCGCCTACGGCCTCGCGGCCCGAGGCGTCGGGCGGGCCGAGCAGAGGGCGCGGGTCGCCGAGATGCTGGCGCTCGTGCGCCTGGAGCACCTCGCCGGGCGCTTCCCGCGGGAGATGTCGGGCGGCCAGCAGCAGCGGGTGGCGCTGGCCCGGGCGCTCGCCGTGCGCCCCTCGATCCTGCTCCTCGACGAGCCCTTCGCGGCCCTCGACAAGAACCTGCGCCTCGACATGCAGATCGAGATCAAACGCATCCAGCGCAGCGCCGGCACCACCACGCTGATCGTCACGCACGACCAGGAGGAGGCCCTGTCGATGGCCGACCGGGTCGCCGTGCTGAACGCCGGGCGCCTGGAGCAGTTCGCGCCCCCGACCGACGTCTACGACCGCCCCGAGACGCTGTTCGTCAACACCTTCGTGGGCACGGCCAACGTCCTGCACGGGCGGCTCGCGACGGAGGCGGGCGGCGCCCGCGTGGTGGCCCTGGAGGCGGGCGGCCTGCTCCCCGCCGCCACGTCCCTGCCGGACGGGACCCGGGTCGCCGCCTGCCTGCGGCCCGAGCACGTCGCCTTCGCGGAGGAGGGACCGGGGGCCGGGGCAGGGGCCGCGGACGGCCTCGACGGCGCGGTCGAGGTCGGCCTGCCGCTCGGCGCAACCCTGGTCCACGAGATCCGGCTCGACGGCGGCGCCCGCCTGAAGACCGCCGAGCCGCGCGCGGCGGGCGCCCGGCCCCGGCCGCCCGGCACCCGCGTGCGCCTGCGCCCGACAGCACCCGAGCGGGTCGGCGTCTTTCCCGATCCCCGACACTGAGGCCGAGCCGCCCGAGACCGAGCCAGGAGAACCGACCATGCCCCTGCACCGCCGCAGCCTCCTCGCCGGCGCCCTGACCCTCGGCGCCGCGCAGGCCTTCCCGGGCCTGTCCCACGCCCAGGCGCGCAAGCTCGTCTTCGCGACCTTCACGGGCAGCTGGGAGGAGGCGCACCGGGCCGTGCTGGTGCCGGCCTTCCGCAAGAGCTCGGGCGGCGACGTCATCCTCGACCCGATGCTATCAGTGGACCAGATCGCCAAGGTCCAGGCGGCCCGCGCCAACCCGCCGATCGACGTGATGCTGCACGATCCGGGCCCCGCCCTCACGGCCATCGCCCAGGATCTCGTCGAGCCCTACCCGGTGGCCCAGTCCGCCCATTATGGCGACCTGATCGCGGACGCGCAGGAGCCGATGGGCCCGGCGCCGTTCTTTCAGATCGTCGGCCTGACCTACAATCCCGAGAAGGTGAAGACGCCGCCGACCTCCTGGGCGGACCTGTGGAAGCCCGAATTCAAGGGCCGGGTCGGCATCACCAACCTGAACTCGACGCTGGGCACCGGCTTCCTCGTGGAGATCGCCCGGATGCACGGCGGCTCGGAGACCGATGTCGAGCCGGGCTTCAAGGCGCTGGAGGCGCTCAAGCCGAACCTCGCCGCCGTCGCCGCCAACCCGGGCGCCCTGGCGGCCCTCTACCAGCAGGAGCAGGTCGACATCGGGCCGGGCAATTTCAACGCGATCCAGATTCTGAAGGCCCGGGGCGTGCCGGTGGAGTTCGCGGCGCCCAAGGAAGGCATCATCGCCTTCAAGACGACGATCCACATCGTCAAGAACACGCCGTCGAAGGAGCTGGCCTTCAGGCTGATCGAGGCCGCGCTGTCGCCGGAGGTGCAGGCCAAGCTGATGCAGAGCCCCTACCTGATCGTGCCGACCAACCGGAAGGTCGCCATCGAGGGCGAGGTCGCGAAGGTCCTGGCGAAGGACGCGGACGAGCTGAAGCGCAAGTCGGTGTTCCAGGACTGGGCCGCGATCAACCGCGGCCGGCCGGCCTGGATCGAGCGCTTCAACCGCGAGATCCGGGTGTGAGCACCGGCCCGGCCATGGCGGGCCCGGTCGCGGCGCCCCTCCGCCCGGGCCGCGCCTGGACGGCGGCCTACGACATCCGCCTCGCGTTGCCGCTCGGGGCGTTCTTCCTCGTCTTCTTCCTGGCGCCGCTGGCGCTGCTGCTGCTCGTGAGCTTCTACGCCGATCCGGCCATGACCCGGTTCGGCCTCGACCAGTACGCCCGCTTCCTGCTCGACCCGTTCTCCCTGCGGGTGCTCGGCGCGACCCTGTGGCTCGGCGTCGAGGTCACGGCGCTGACCCTCCTGCTCGGCCTGCCGCTGGCGCTGCTCCTGACCTGGGCGCCCGGCCGGCTGCGCGGCCTGCTGACCCTGATCGTGCTGCTGCCGCTGCTCACGAGCGTGGTGGTGCGGACCTTCGCGTGGATCGTGATCCTGGGGCGCCAGGGCATCGTCAACGCCGCGCTCCTCGGCCTCGGCCTCACCGACGCGCCCCTGAAGCTGCTCTACACCGAGGGCGGCCTCGTCCTGGCGCTGGCGCAGGTGCAACTGCCGCTGATGGTCCTGCCCCTGGTCACCGCCCTGTCGCGGATCGACCCGAACCTCGCTGACGCCTCGGCGGCGCTCGGGGCGGGGGCGTGGCGCACCTTCCTCCGGGTGACGCTGCCGCTCTGCCTGCCCGGCATCGTGGCGGGCTGCCTGCTGACCTTCGCGGCGGCGATCACCGCCTTCATCACCCAGTCGCTGATCGGCGGCGGGCAGATGCTGTTCATGCCCATGTACCTGTACCAGCAGGCCTCCTCGCTCAACAACTGGCCGTTCGCGGCGGCGATCGCGATCGTCTTCCTCGTGGCGGTGCTCGCCTGCGTCACGCTCCTCAACCTCGCGGGCCGCCTGTCGGGCGGCCGCGCGCGCGCGTGAGGTCACCGGGAGATCACCGGGAGGTCACCATGCGGACGAGCCTGCGGCGCGATCTCGATTGGTTCAGCTTCCACGGCGCGGTGCTGCTGCTGGCCGGGCTCTGCCTCGTCCTGCTGGCGGCACCCACCGTGATCGTCGTGGTGGTGTCGTTCACCAGCGGCTTCTCCCTGCGCTTCCCGCCGCCGGGCTACTCGCTGCGCTGGTACGCGGCGCTCGCGGAGGCCGAGCAGCTCCGGGCCGCCGCCTGGAACAGCCTCGTGGTGGCGGGCTGGACGACCCTGCTGTCGGTGGTTCTGGGCACCGCCGCGGCGCTCGCCATCGCCCGGTCGCGGCGGCTCTCCGCGCGGCTCCTCGACAGCCTGTTCCTGTCGCCGCTGGTCCTGCCGGCCCTGGCCTTCGGGCTCGCGGCGCTGATGCTGTTCAGCATCGCCGGCATCCCGGTCTCGCCGCTGACCCTCGTCCTCGGCCACACCGTGGTCTGCGTGCCCTACGTGGTCCGCACCACCGTCGCGGCCCTGTCGCAGATGGATCCGGTGCTCCTCGAGAGCTCGACCTCGCTCGGCGCCTCGCGCCTCTACACGTTCCGCCGGGTGACCCTGCCGCTGATCCGGCCCGGGATCCTGGCCGGCGGCTTCATCGCCTTCATGGCGAGCTTCGACAACGTCCCGGTCTCGCTGTTCCTGCGCGACGCCGCCACCGACATGCTGCCGATCCGCATGTGGCAGGACCTGGAGGGCCGCCTCGACGTCACGGTGGCGGCGGCCTCCAGCCTGCTGATCCTCGTGACCGTGGTGCTCGCCGCCGTGATGGAGCGGGCCGCCGGCCTGTCCCGCCGGATGGCGGGCTGAAGCGCCCGGAGCCCTCGCATGCGCATCCTGCTCCTCAATCCCAACACCTCGGCGGCGATGACCGCGCGCATGGCGCGGGCCGCCGAGGCGGCGCTCGCCCCCGACGCGCACGTCACCGCGCTCACCGCCACGACGGGCCTGCCCTACATCGCGAGCCGGGCCGAGGCGCAGCTCGCCGGCGCGGCCGTGCTGGAGACGCTCGCGGCCCACCATTCCGGCCACGACGCCGCGGTGATCGCGGCCTACGGCGATCCCGGTCTGGTCGCCGCGCGGGAGCTGTTCGACCTGCCGGTGGTCGGCATGGCCGAGGCCGCGATGCTGACCGCCTGCCAGCTCGGGGCGCGGTTCGCGGTCGTCACCTTCGCGCCCGCCCTGCTGCCCTGGTACGAGGACGCGGTGGCGCTGGCCGGGCTGTCGGCGCGCTGCGCCGGCCTCCACGCGGTGCGCCGGCCGTTCCAGGCGGTGACCGAGGTGCAGGACGAGCTGCGGCCCGAGATCCTGGCCCTGGCCGAGCGGGCGGTGGGGGAGGGGGCCGACGTCGTGATCCTGGCCGGCGCGCCGCTCGCCGGCCTCGCCACGGCCCTGCGGGACGCGGTGCCGGTGCCGCTCGTCGACCCGCTGGCGGCAGCCCTGGGCCAGGCGCAGGCCCTGGTGCGGCTCGGGACGCGGCCGCCGCGGGCCGGCCGTTTCGCCCGCCCGCCCTCCAAGCCGGCCACCGGCCTCGCCGGGCCGCTCGCCCGCTGGATCGCCCATCGCGAGGAGGAGTCATGACCCGGATCGACGCGGACGGCCCTCTCTGGACCCTCTCGGCCGCCGCCCTGGGCCGCCGCTACGCGGCCGGGACGGCGAGCCCGGTCGCGGCCGCCCGCGCCTGCCTGGAGCGGGCCGAGGCCGTGAACCCGGTGCTCAACGCCCTCGTCGCCGTCGATCCCGAGGGCGCGGAGCGCGCCGCCGCGGCGAGCGCCGCGCGCTGGCGGGCGGGGCGACCGCTCGGGCCCCTCGACGGCGTGCCGCTGACCGTCAAGGACAGTCTGAACGTCGCCGGGTTCGCGACCGGCTGGGGCAGCCGGCTCTACGCGGGGGAGGGGGCCGGGCAGGCCGTCGACCGCGACGAGACGCCGGTGGCGCGCCTGCGCGCGGCCGGGGCGGTGATCCTGGGCAAGACCAACGTCCCCGAGCTGACCGTCCAGGGCTACACCGGCAACCCAGTCCACGGCGTCACCCGGAATCCGTGGGATCCGGCGCTGACGCCAGGGGGCTCCAGCGGCGGCGCCGTGGCGGCGGTGGCGGCCGGGATCGGGCCCCTGGCGCTCGGGACCGACGCGGGCGGCTCGGTCCGCCGCCCCGCCTCGCATACCGGCCTCGTCGGCCTGAAGCCGACGGCCGGCCGGGTGCCGCGGACAGGCGGGCTGCCGCCGATCATGCTCGACCTCGAGGTGGTCGGGCCGATGGCGCGCACCGTCGACGACCTCGCGGCGACGATGCGAGTCCTCGGGGCGGCCGACCCGGATTCCGTCGCGCCGCACGGTTTCGGCCCGTTCGGGACCACCGCGGTGCCGGAGCGCCCGCTGCGGATCTTCCACGTCCCGGCCTTCGGGACGGCCCCGGTCGATCCCGACATCGCCGACAGCGTCGCCGAGGCGGCCGGGCGCCTCGCTGGCCTCGGCCACCGGGTCGAGACCGGCCGCTTCGACGCGGCGAGCGCCATCACGGAGGCGTGGCCGGTCCTCGGCCAGGCGGGCATCGCGTGGCTGATGCGCGCGCATCCGGGCGGACTCGACGCGCTCGGCCCCGACATCCGCGCCCTGGCGGAGGCCGGGGCGGCCCTGTCGGCAGCCGACCTGTTCGAGGTGCAGCGGATGGCGCTGGCGCTGCGCCGGGACCTCGCCGCCCTGTTCGCCGACCACGACCTGCTCATGACCCCCGCGGCCGCGGCGCTGCCCTGGCCGGCGGAGGACACCCATCCGCCGCGCATCGCCGGGGTGCCGGTGGGCCCCCGCGGCTCGGCGACCTTCACGGGCTTCGTCAACGCCGCCGGCTGCCCGGGGATCTCGATCCCCTGCCGACCCTCGGGCGCCGGGCTGCCGATCGGGTTCCAGCTCGTGGCGCCCTGGGGCGGCGACGAGACCCTGGTCGCGATGGCGGCCGCCTACGAGGCGGCCCATCCCTGGCGGATGGTCTGGGAGGACGCGGCCCCGTGACCGGCCTGTCGCTCCACGCCGTCGACGCCGCCACGGGCCGGCCGGCCGAGGGGATGCGCGTGCGCGTCCTGCGCGCCGGAGGAAAGCGGCGGGTGATCGCCGAGGGCCGCCTCGGGGCGGACGGGACCCTCGACCATCCGGTCGTGCGGACGCGGCTCGCCGCCGGCCTCTACGAGGTCGTGTTCGTCATCGGGGACTTCGTCGGGGCCGCGGGGGAGGGGTTCCTGGAGGAGGCCGCGATCCGCTTCCGGCTCGACGACCCCGACCGCCACTGCCACCTGCCGCTGAAATTCACCGCCTTCGGGGTGGCGCTGTTCCGCGGCTGTTGAGCCGCACGCGCCGCCCTCGGACCCGGCCCGCGACGGCGCGGCCCGGCCGCCCTCCCCCGCGAGGTGACCGGAGCCTCGGGAGAGCCTAGACTCGCCCCCGATCGCGGCGCGCGCAGGAGGAAGCCGATGCGGGTTCAGGCGATGACGATCCCGGCGGCGGCCGGGGCCGCGACGCGCGGCGCCCCACGGGCGCGCCTGCTGCTCGCCGCGCTGACGATCCTCGCGCTTCCGCTGGCCTTCGTCGCGGCCGCGCGGGTCCCCGCGGCGCCCGTCGATCCCGACCTCGTGCGGGTGATCCGCTTCATGGCACTGCTCAAGGGCGGCTTCGCCCTGGCGGCGCTGGCCGGCTGCTTCTGGCGTCTCGGCCGGCCCGCCGGGTGGCGGAGCGCCGTCTACGTGGCCGGACCGCCGCTCATGGCGCTCGGAGCGGCCGGCCTGTGGTCCCTGCGCGATCCCGGGCTGGCGGCGCTCGGCCTGCATCTCGGCCTGTTCGCGGTCCTGGCGGCGGCGCTGACCGACCGCGAGGCCCTGCCCGACCGGCTCCGCGCCGCGCGCCGTCAGATCGTCTCGTAGGCGAACAGGACCGAGATCAGCGTCAGGCCGATCAGCCCGATGACGAAGCAGATGTCGGCGCAGCGCTCCAGGGTGACCGAGAGATCGCCGCCGTCGTCCAGGCGGATCGACAGGTAGGACGCGATCGCGCTGACCAGGAACAGGATCGCCGTCAGGGCGGCGGCCTCGTCGACGTGGCTCGGCCCGATCCAGCCCTCGGCGATCTTCACGAGGCCGATCAGCGTGGTGCAGACGCCGACCATCGTGCCGGCATTGGGGAGGATGTGGCGCGACAGGCTATCCTCGCCGGACCCGGTGCCCTTCCGCCTTTCGGCCATGCGCTCCTCGTACAGCTCCGCTCCGGCCGATGGCTCCCTGATACCGCGCCCGTGGAGGTTCGTCATGAAGCGCCCACTCACCACCAACTTCTCCGCACCGCCGCCGGAGCGTGCCCACCCGCCCGAGCCGGCGCCCGCGGCAGCCTCGTGGCGCGACGTCGCCCCGTTCGCGGCCGCCCTGATCGCCACCCTTGAGGCGATCGAGGCCGGGCAGAAGGCCGGGCCGGCGATGCGGGCGCACCGCTCCGCCATGCGCCGCCAGGGCGAGGCGGCCGCCGCGCTCGGCGGATCCGAGGCGCTGGAGGCCGTGCTCGACCAAGTCGCGGACGCCGACGCGGCCCGGGCCGAGCGGCGCCTCGCGCTCGTCCGCGAGGTCTGGGCGGGTCTGCCCGCGAGAGGGGCGTGAGGCGTCCTGCCGGCTCACCGGATCGGGCTGGCGGCAGATCAGGGACAGCGTTGCGCGGTCGGGCAGCGCGCCGACGCGTCACGATCCGAATTCGGGTCGCAGCGTAAAGATTTGATACAGGATCTCGGATAAATTCGGCGCTGGCCACACCGCGTCAGCTCGAGATCGCTCGTCGGGAATTTGTGATGGACGACCAGGACAAGCAATTTATTACGCAGCAGATCCTCGACGTCGGCCGCCAGCTCTATGCCGCCCTCGACAGCAAGATCATGACGGCTCACGCGCAGCAGTTGGCGCAGATGCAAGATGTACGGCGCCTCGCCGTGGTTCAGCTCGCGCCGAAGAACGATTTCTGCCTCGTGACGGATCATCCGATCGCCTACGAGAGCAACGATCACACGGTTCCGCGCGGCACAAAGGATGACAATACGCGCAATCAGCGGTTCTGCCACGCGATCGAGAGCCATTTCGGCCGAAAGGTCAGGGCCCTGGACCTCGGCTGCGCGGGGGGCGGCCTCGTCTTCGATTTCCTCATCCGGGGCAACGCGGCATTCGGGATCGAGGGGAGCGATTACTCCCTTCGCGCGCAGCGCGCCGAGTGGTCGATCATCCCGGACTATCTGAAGACATGCGATATCACCAAGCCGTTCGCTCTGATGGATCAGAGGTCAGGGACGAAAGCGAAATTTGACGTCATCACGATGTGGGAGGTCCTCGAGCACATCGAGGAATCGCTGCTTCCTCAGCTGTTCGCGAACGTGAAATCCCACTTGGCGGACGGCGGTCTTTTCGTGGGCTCCGCCGCGACATACGACGATGTCGCCAACGGCGTGAGCTACCACCCGACGGTCAAGCCGGAGACGTGGTGGCGCGAGCTTGTCCGGCAGCACGGGCTGGAATTTGTCCCGATGACCATGTTTCAGTTCAAGGATTTCTGCCGCGGCTCCGGCAACGAGAACGCGTTCTACGACGCCGATTTCAGCAAGAATCCCGAGCTCGGCTTCCACTTCGTGATGAAGCACCGCTCCGCTTGAGGCGGGGCTTCCGAGCTCGACCGGTCGGGCGCCGCAGGCTTGAGCGGTCCGCCCGCGCGCCCCACATGGACGGGAGCGACAGCGCGGGGCCGACCATGTACGACCTCATCCACACCCTCCGCCTCTGGCTCTGGCGCCGCCGAGTGCGGGCCATGGCGCGGGAGTGCCGGATGTCCGGGACCAGCGACGGCGACTGGATCGCCGCCACCGTCGCGGCCTCCGCGACGAGTTCGAGTCCGGGCGCGCCGGTCTCGTACGTGAGCGGCACCGGCCTGTAGCGGATCCCGCTCGGCCGGGCGCGGTCAGCCTTCCGGAGACGGCTCGGCGGCGGCGGCACCCGGCTCGGGCGCCGGGCCGGTGTCGAGGGTGCCGCTGTGGACCAGGGCGCCGGCCCAGGCGCCCGCGATGATCCGGACCTGCTCGATGGCCTCGGCGCGGGTGAAGGGCCTGTCACCATCTCCCGAACGGCCCTCGTCCCAGTAGACGTAGCCGGTGCGCCGGCCGCCGGCATCCTCGACGCAGGCGGCGTTCTCGAGGACGCAGATCCGGAGCGGGAGCTTGAGGCCGAGTGTGGGCATAGGGCCCATATAGGGCGCCGATCCCGCGGGAAATCGGCGCGCCCGCCGCGTGACGGTCGGTCTCCGGTGAGTCTCAGGTCGGTTTCGCCGCGTCGAGCGCCTGCTCCAGCTGCGCCACGACCTCGTCGCCCTTGGGCGGCGGCTCGGCCTCCTCGACCCGTCGGGCGACTTCCATGACGAGGTAGGTCACCGACGGCGGCCAAGCCACGCCGTTATCCAGGAGCATCCGGGCGGCGCTCACCAGCATCCGGAACTGGTCCGGCGGGATCGTGGTCCCGGCCTCGTGCTGCGCGAGGATGTGGTCGGCGATCGCGGCCGCAAGGCCGGCAACTTCGGCCATCTTGTTGGGCGGATCACCAGCCGTCATGTCAGGTCGCGCTCCGTCTGCGAAAGCACGGTGCGGAGCATCCGTCGCCTCTTCGGGGTCTCAGGCCGACACGGTTCCACAAGCAACCCTGGCGAGCAAGCCGTGTGGCCGCGGCACGCCTGCGTGGCCGTGGACACCGCCGATTTCGGCGGCCTGCGCGCGCGGTCCGGGCGTTTCGCGGCCTCCGGTACCGGGACGGCGGACCTGCTCCGCGGCGGCGGTGCCGTCGGGATCGTCCCGGAGCGTCTACGCGGATGCCGGACGGTGGCGGGGCGCGGTCACGCCGAAGACCGAGCCCCGGTCGCGCCGGGATCGCACGGCGACCGGGTGATCGAGCGCCGCGGCGGTCTGCCGGACGATATGGAGGCCGAGCCCGAGACCGGCCCCGTCCCGGCGCCCGGCGCGGTCGAAGGCGTCGAAGATGCCCGCCAGCCGTTCGGGCGCGATGCCGGGACCGCCGTCGTGCACCTCGATCGCGACGCGCCCCTGCCGGCGGCGGCATCCGACGACGACGCGGCCGCCCGGGCCCGCATACTTCACGGCGTTCCCGACGAGGTTGCGCAGGATGGTCGTCAGCATGGCGACCTCGCTCGTGACCGTCAGCGCCGTGGCGCAGACCCGGACACGCACCCCGACCGCGTCGGCGTAGGGTCCCCACTCGGCTGCCACCGCCTCCAGGAGCGGGGCGACCGCGACGGGACCGAGCCGGGGCGCCACGCTGCCGGCCTGGGAGGAGCGGGCCAGATCGTCGAGTTCGCGGCCGAGCCGCACCAGCGCGTCGCTGGCGAGGCCGAGCCGGGCCGCGGCCCGGGGACCGACGCCGTCCGAGACCGCGCGGTCGATGGCCATGAGGGCCACCTGCAGGGGTTGCTTCAGGTCGTGTCCGGCCACGGCGAGCAGCCGGGCCATCGCGCTGCGGGCGGTTTCCGCGCGCAGCAGGGCCTCGTCGGGCGCCGCACCCGGGCTCGCCATCGTCAGTCCCATCCCCGCCTCCTCGTCCGGCCCGCCGACGGCGCGCCGCTTCCATGGCGCGACCTTGGACCGTGGCCGTTCGCGCCGGAATCATACGGAGGTTTGATGTCCTAACCGGACCGTCCTCGGATCGGCGTGACGGCGGCGCACGCGCGCGATGCCGGTCCGGAGCCGGCCGGCGATCCCGTCACGGATTGAAAGGCCCTGGAGTCAGGCACTGGAGTCAGGCCCTGGCGTCAGGCCCCGATCGTCTCTTCCAGGCAGCGGATCAGCTCGTCGGCCACGAGCGGCTTGCGCAGGAGATCGCGGGCGCCGCCGGCGAGGGCCCGGCGCCGGAGTGCGTCGTCGGTCAGCGCGGTCATCATGATGACCGGCAGGGCAGGGCGCTGCTCCCGGACGCGGTCCTGCAACTCGATGCCGCTGATCCCCGGCATGTTCACGTCCGTCAGAAGGCACGACACGTCGCTGCCGGCCATGGCGGCCAGGAAGGCCTCGCCCGAGTTGAAGGCCCGCGCGTCGTAGCCCAACGCCTCGAGGAAGCTGGACGTCGCGTCCAGAACCGCCTCGTCGTCGTCCACGACCGCGACCGCTTTCTTCCCGACCGGCACGAATCTCCCTCCGGAGCCTCTCGAAGGCGCATCGATCCCACCTCTGTGGGCCGGCGGCGGCTCCGACGAAATTATACGATGGTTTGATGCGCGCGACGGACTCACACCCCGATGAACCGAGTCCTGCCACAGCAACGCAGGACCCGGGGCGTCGCGACGCGACCCGGTAGACATGGATTTCACGAGTTTAGGCAGGACTTCTTCGCCGATCCCCGATCCGATCGCCGCGACGAATCTGTCCAGTGCGGGTGCCAACGCGGCGATGTCCGGCATCGTTCCGCGCCGATCGGCCCGGGCCGGGTCTGCGGAAGCGACGGGGCGATGGGCCGGCTCAGACGGCGGCCCGGGCCTTGAGCAGCTCGGTCTTGCGCACGAGGTCGGCCACGGAGCCGGCCGCCATCTTCCGCATGACGTTGCCCCGGTGGATCTTGACCGTGATCTCGCTGATTCCGAGGGCGTGGGCGATCTGCTTGTTGAGCAGCCCCTTGACGACCTGTGCCATCACCTCGGCCTCCCGCGCCGTCAGGGTCGCAGCCAGCGCCTCGAGCTCGGCGACCCCCGCGCTCGACGCCCGCCGGGTCCTGTCCCGCTCGATCGCGACCGCGATGGCGTCGAGCATGTCCTGATCGCGGAACGGCTTGGTCAGGAAATCGAGCGCGCCCGCCTTCATGGCCTGGACGGTCATGGGGATGTCGCCGTGGCCGGTCATGAAGATGATCGGCATGCGGTTGCCCATCGCGGCGAGCTTCGCCTGCAGGTCGAGGCCGCTGGATCCGGGCAGCCGCACATCGAGGATCAGGCAGCCCGGGCGGTCCGGCAGCGTCGCCGCGAGGAGGTCGCGCGTCGCGCCGTAGGCGAGGGTGTCGAGCCCGACGGAGTGCAGAAGATCCTGCAGACCCTCGCGGACGCCCTCGTCGTCCTCGACGATGACCACCAGCGGTGAGGCCGTGTCGGCGCCGGGCTTCGCCGCGCCACCCCGGACGTTGCCTGACATCGTGATCGACGAGTCCCCGCGCGCCTCTGACAGGCTGCCCGCACGGGCCGTGCTTACAGGTTGTATCCGCGCCCGATCAAGCCGACCGTCTGTGGACGGCGCGGACCGCCGGCACGGACCGCCGGCCCGGGTCGCCCCGAATGGCCGCTCGCCGGACCGCTCGCTGGACCGCCCGCGACGCACCTATCGACTCGCGGCCAAGCTTGTGGCTATGAGCGGTTGCACTGTCCCCGGGACTGGCTCAACCTCCGGCGAGGTCAGCGCCTCCCGGTCCGGGACTCGCGGCCGCCCGCCTCCTCCGGCCGCGCCCGTCCGACAGGCTGTGCAGCGAGGCGCGGAGATGAGTGCGGTGGGCGACGCGCGTCCCAGGCAGACGACGGCGCGGGTCCTCCTCGCGAGCCTGATCGGCACGACGGTCGAGTTCTACGACTTCTACATCTACGCCACGGCGGCGAGCCTGATCTTCGGGCCGCTGTTCTTCCCGGCGGCGCTGCAATCGGCGGAGCTGATCAGCGCCTACGCGAGCTTCGGCCTCGCCTTCGTGGCCCGGCCGATCGGCGGCGCGGTCTTCGGGCATTTCGGCGACCGGATCGGGCGCAAGGCGACGCTGGTCGCCTCGCTCCTGCTGATGGGGCTCACGACCTCGGCCATCGGGCTGCTGCCCACCTTCGCGCTGGCCGGCTGGCTCGCCCCCGTCCTGCTCTGCCTCCTCCGGTTCGGGCAGGGCCTGGCGCTCGGCGGCGAGTGGAGCGGGGCCGCGCTGCTGGCGCTGGAGAACGCCCCGCCGGGCTGGCGCGCCCGCTACGCGATGTTCGCGCCGCTCGGGGCGCCCCTCGGCTTCTTCGTGGCCAACGGCCTGTTCCTCGTCCTGACCCTGACCCTCAGCGCGGAGCAGTTCGCGGACTGGGGCTGGCGGGTGCCCTTCCTGCTCAGCGTACCCCTGGTCTGGCTCGGGCTCTGGGTCCGCACCAATCTCGGCGAGACCGAGGAGTTCGCCGCCGCCGTGAAGGACGCGCAGCCCCCGCGCGTCCCCCTCGTCGCCCTGATGCGCGACCATGCCGGGCAGGTCGTCGCCGGGATGTTCGGCGTCGTCGCGTGCTTCTCCCTGTTCTGGACCGCCACCGCCTTCGCGCTGGGCTACGGCACGACGACGCTCGGCTACTCCCGGGCCTCGTTCCTGACGGTCGAGCTCGGCGCGATCCTGTTCATGGCCGCCGCCATCGTCGTCGCGAGCTGGCTGTCGGACCGGCTCGACCCGGCCCGGGTGCTGATCGTCGGCTGCGCCGGGACCATCGTGTCGGGGATCCTGCTGGCGCCGATGCTCGGCAGCGGCTCCCTCGCGACCATCTTCGCCTTCCTGGCCTTCGCCCTGTGGGTGATGGGCTTCGTCAACGGGCCGCTCGGCGCGTGGCTGCCGAGCCTGTTCCCGCCGCAGGTGCGCTACACGGGGACCTCCGTGGCGTTCAACGTCGGCGGCATCATCGGCGGCGCCTTCTCGCCGATGATCGCCCAGGCGCTGGCCGCGCAGAGCGGCCTGACCGCGGTCGGCTTCTACCTCGCGCTGACCGGCGGGATCAGCCTCATCGCCTTCGACACGAGCGCCCGGCGGCGGGCGCTGGACGCGCTCGCCCGGAGCGAGCGCCGCTACCGCGCGCTGTTCGAGCAGAGCCACGTCGCGCTGTGTGAGGTCGATCTCTCCGAGGCGCAGGCCCACCTCGCCGAGGCGCGGGCCGCCGGCGCCCTCGGGCCCGACCTCCGCGGGCAGGCCGACGCCGCGCTCGTCGCCGCTTGCGCCCGGCGGATCGCGCTGGTCGACGTCAACGACGCGACGGTGCGGCTCCTCGGCTGCGGCTCCCGCGAGGCGGTGCTCGGCTCGATGAGCCGCTTCCTCCCGCCGGGCAACGACCTCGTCCTGCCGCTCCTGCAGCGGATCGACCGGGCGGGCGGCCGCTTCGAGGCCCAGGGCCGCCTGATCCGCGCCGACGGGCGGGAGGTGACCGCGATCCTCGTCGTGGCGCTGCCGGACGACGAGGCGGCCCTCGACCGGGTTGCCTGCGCGATGATCGACGTGACCGAGCGGGAGCGCGCCAAGGAGGCTCTGCTCGCGGCTCAGGCCGAGCTCGCCCGCGCGGGCCGGGTCTCGACCGTCGGGGCGATCTCCGCCTCCATCGCCCACGAGGTCAACCAGCCGATCGGCGCCATGGTGATGAGCGCCGAGGCCTGCCTGCGCTGGCTGCGGCGCGAGATGCCGGACCTCGAGGCGGCCGCGCGGGCGGCCGAGCGCGCCGTCCGCGACGGCATGCGGGCGAGCCGGATCGTGCAGCGGACGCGCGAGCAGCTCCGCCGCGACCGCAGCCAGCCCGAGATCCTCGACCTGGGCTCCCTCCTGGCGGAGGTCGCGGCCCTCCTCGACCGGGAGATCCTGGCGGCCGGGGCGACGGTGCGGACGGTGATCGCCGCGACCGAGGCGCGCGTCCTGGCCGACCGCGTCGAGCTGCAGCAGGTCGTGGTCAATCTCGTGACGAACGGCCTGCACGCCGTGCGCGACCTGCCCGAGCCCCGCCGCGCGCTGCGGATCGCGCTGACCGCCCCCGCGCCGGGCCGGCTGCGGATCGCGGTCGTCGACAGCGGCACCGGCATCGATCCGGAGCAGCTGCCCAGGCTGTTCAGCCCGTTCTTCACCACGAAGCGCGACGGGATGGGCATCGGCCTCGCGATCTGCCGGACCATCGTCGAGTCCCATGGCGGCACGCTGACCGGCGGGAACAACGACGGGCCGGGCGCGACCTTCGCGGTCGAGCTGCCGGCGGCCGAGCCGGGCGGGGCGGGCGGCGCCGCAGCCGAGCCCGCCGCCGTCGCCGGCGCCGCCGGCTGAGCCTCAGCGGGCGGGGACGGCCGCGAACAGGCTGTTCAGCCCCTCCGCGGTGGTCGGGTGGGCGAGGATCGCGTCGCGCAACGCCGTGTAGGGCAGGCCGGCGAGCATGGCGACCTGGACCGCGGCCATGACCTCGCCGGCCTCCGCGCCGAGCATCGTGAAGCCGAGGATGCGATCGTCCGGGCCGATGACGGCCTTCATGAACCCCTCGGTCTGCCCGGTCGTCCGCGTGCGCAGCACGGCCGCCATCGGCAGCCGCGCCACCCGGACGGCGTGACCGTCCGCCCGCGCCTCCGTCTCGGTCGAACCGACCCGCGCCAGCGGCGGGTCGGTGAACAGGCAGGACGGCATCAGCCGGCCCGCGGTCGAGCGCGGGATCCCCGCCAGCGTGTCGCGGATCACGCGGAAATCGTCCGCGGAGGCGTGGGTGAAGGCCGGGCTGCCCGCGCACTCGCCGATGGCCCAGACGCCCGGCGCGCTCGTCCGGAGGTGGTCATCGACCTCGATGACGCCCCGCTCGGTGAGCGCCACGCCCGCGCGGTCGAGGCCGATTCCGTCGGTGTTCGGGGCGCGCCCCGCCGCGACGAGGATGTGGCTCGCGGCGATGACCGCCTCACCGGGGCCGCCGCGCACCGTGATCTCCACGGCCTCGCCCGAGCGGCCGCGCACGCGCACCACCTCCGTGCCGGTGCGGATCGCCAGCCCCTCGGCCTCGAGGAGCTGCGCGAGGGCGGACGCCACGTCCGGATCCTCGCGGCCCGCGATCCGGGGGCCATGCTCGATCACCGTCACCGCGCTGCCGAACCGGCGGTAGGCCTGGGCCAGTTCGAGGCCCACGTAGCCGCCGCCGAGGACGACGAGGTGGGCGGGCACGGCGTCGAGTTCGAGCGCCTCGATATGGGTGAGCGGCCCGGCCTCGCGCAGGCCCGGGACGTCCGGGATGGTCGCGCGGGTGCCGAGATTCAGGAAGATCTGCTCGGCCGTGAGCGCGCGCGAGCCGCCCGCGTTCAGCGCGACCGTGAGCGCTCTGGGGCCCGTGAAGCGGGCCGTTCCCATGACGAGCTCCGCGCCGCTCTCGCGGTAGCGGTCGAGGTGCATGTCGATGAGGTCGCGGACCATCGCCCGCTTGCGCGCGACCACCCGGCCCATATCCACCGTGACCGGGCCGGTCTCGATGCCGTACCGATCGGCCTGCCGGGCGCGGTGGGCGATCTCGGCGCTCCAGATCTCGTTCTTGCTCGGCAGGCAGTTGGTGTTAGGGCACGAGCCCCCGATCCAGCGGCGCTCGATCACCGCGACCCTCTGGCCGGCCTTGGCCAAGTGCCACGCCAGGAACTTGCCGCCCTCGCCGCTGCCGATCACGAGGGCATCGTAGTGGTCGTCCATGGTATTTCCTCCGCGATCCCGAGATCTGCGGAAAACGTAGAGGCCTCACGACCGAACGGATATCATGCGTCGGTATGATAGACCGGTCCCGACCGCCCGGCGCGCAGGTTTCGTGCACATAGAGTCTCGGATGATCCGACCGAAACCTCGGCCTGACCGAGCCGGATCGGCCCATCACCGCAGTTCCGTCCATCGCTGACGGGCGATCACCCGTTCCGGTCGGCGCTTCAGCCGGCCGGCCTGCCGCAATCCCGCGCCCTCCGCTTCGAAGGATCGGATCCCTGAACACGCAGGTTCGCCGCGGCCGCGGCCCGGGCGCGTGACCGGCCGCCCGCGCGCCGACGCGCGAAGCCTTCAGGGCCGAGACCCCGGGCGATGGACTATCCTCGGCCGGCCCTGATCCCGGGGACAGGCCGCGGAAGGGCACCGTTTCGGGTGACGACCCCTAACCTTCGTATGATTCCGCGCGGCCGGGGGCGGCGGTACCTCTCGCGACACGGCACACGATCCGGACCGCGCCTTCGGCCGTCCCCGAAGAGACGTCGCCCGGCCGGTTCGCACGCCGAGACACGTCGCGGCGTCCCCATCCCACGAGGTCGAACGATGGTCCAGCTCACGATCAATGCGCGTCGCTACACGGTGGACGCGGAACCGGACACGCCGCTGCTGTTCGTCCTGCGCGACAGCCTCGGGCTGACCGGCACGAAGTACGGCTGCGGCATCGGGCAGTGCGGCGCCTGCACGGTGCTGCTCGACGGCGCGGCGACCCGCTCCTGCCAGATCCCCCTGGAGAGCGTCGGCGACCAAGCCATCACGACGATCGAGGCGATCGAGCAGGACCCGGTCGGTGCCCGGGTCGTGGCCGCCTGGGTCGGCATCGAGGTGCCCCAGTGCGGCTACTGCCAGTCCGGGCAGGTCATGGCCGCCACGAGCCTGCTCAAGCAGACCCCGAAGCCGACCGAGGCCGACATCGCCGGCGCCATGACCAACCTGTGCCGGTGCGGAACCTACAACGCCATCGCCGCCGCCGTGCGGCAGGCCGCGGCCTGAGGAGGCGCACGATGACCGACCTCACGCCCCTCCGCCGCGCCGACCGTCGCGAACCGGTGCGCAACCTCTCCCGCCGCGGCTTCCTGGGGGCCGCCTCGGGCGCGCTGTTCCTCGGAATCGGCCTCCGGCTCGCGCCGGCCGCCGCCCAGACCCGCGCCGAAGGCCCGGCGGCCGTCGCGCCGAAACCCGGGACCCGCGTGACGGCGTTCCTGGAGATCCGCCCCGACGACAGCGTGCGGCTGCTCAGCCCCTTCGTGGAGGGCGGCCAGGGCATCAACACCGGCCTCGCCCAGACGATCGGCGAGGAGCTCGACCTCGACCCGGCGCGCTTCGCGGTGGAATGCGCCCCGCCCGGCCCCGACTACGCGGTCGTCAACGGCCTGCGGATGACCGGCGGGTCGTTCTCCACCCGCTCGAGCTTCGAGGCCATGCGCCGCCTCGGCGCCACCGCCCGCGAGATGCTCCTGCGGGCGGCGGCCGCCGAGCTCGCCGTGCCGCAGGCCAGCCTCACCACCGAGAACGGGCGCGTCATCCACGCCGCCTCCGGCCGGAGCCTCGGCTACGGCGCCCTGGCCGCCGCGGCGCTGGCGCTGCAGCCGCGGGACGATGTCCCCCTGAAGGATCCCAAAGATTTCCGCTGGATCGGCAAGCCGGTGGCGCGCCTCGACATGCGCGACAAGTCCACCGGCCGGGCCGTCTACAGCATCGATATCCGGCTCGACGGCATGGTCCACGCCGCGATCCGGCACGCGCCGCATCTCGGCACCGAGCCGGAGGCGATCGCCAACGCCGCGGAGGTCCAGGCGATGCCGGGCGTCCAGGCGGTCGAGCGGCTGCCGGGCGCGGTGGCGGTGGTGGCCGACACGTGGTGGCGGGCCCGCAGGGCCGTCGAGGCCCTGCAGGTGACCTGGACCCGGCCGGCGCCCGACGGCGTCGCCACCGTCTCGGCGGGCTTCTCCTCGGCGGCGATGCTGGCCGCCCTCCGGGACGCGGCCGGCCCCGGCGTTCCGGCCGAGCAGGCCGGCGACCCGGAGACCGCCTTCGCGGGCGCGGCCAAGGTGGTGGAGGCGGCGTACGACGCCCCCTACCTCGCGCACGCGCAGCTCGAGCCGCCCTCGGCGGTGGCGCGCTTCGCCCCCGACGGCAGCCTCGACCTCTGGGTGCCGAACCAGATGCCGGAGCTGTTCCAGCAGGTCGCCGCCAAGACCGCCGGGCTGCAGCCGGATCAGGTCCGGATCCACTCGCCGATGCTCGGCGGCTTCTTCGGGCGCCACTTCCACTACGGGCCGGCGAGCCCGTTCCCGCAGGCGATCCTGCTCGCCAAGGCGACGGGCAAGCCGGTGCGGGTTCTGTGGTCGCGGGAGGAGGAGTTCGGCATGGACGCCGTCCGCCCCCTGAGCTTCGCCCGGTTCAGGGCGGCGCTCGGTCCGGACGGGATGCCGGTGGCGCTGGAGACCACCGCGGTGGGGGAGGGCCCGATCGGGCGCTGGTTCGGCGCGCTGTTCAAGGGGCCGGTGGATTCCTCCGTGGTGGAGGGCCTCGACCGGAAGCCCTACGCGATCGCGAACCGGCGGCTCACCTACGTGAAGGTACCGCACCCGGTGACGATCGCGTTCTGGCGCTCGGTCGGGCACTCGATGAACGATTACTTCTACGAGAGCTTCCTCGACGAGATCGCGCAGGCCGGCGGCCAGGACCCGTTCGCCCTCCGGATGACGCTCCTGAGGGACAGCGCCCGCCAACGCACCCTGCTGCAGGCGGTGGCCGACCTCGCGGGCGGCTGGACGCGCGGGCCGTTCCGGGCACAGGACGGCACGCGGCGGGCGCGGGGCGTGTCGATGGCCTCGCCGTTCGGGTCGGAGACGGCGACGATCGCCGAGGTGTCGCTCGAGAACGGCGAGGCCCGGGTGCACGATCTCTGGATCGCCATCGATCCGGGCCGCGTGGTTAACCCGGCGATCGTGAAGCGCCAGGTCGAGAGCGCGGCGGCGCTCGGTCTCTCGTCGACGCTGCTGGAGCAGGTCGTCTATGAGAACGGGGAGCGGCAGGCCCGGAACTTCGACGCCTACCCGATCCTCGACCGGGAGCGGATGCCGCGGGTGCACGTGGCGATCGTCGAGAGCGGGGCGCCGATGGGCGGCATCGGCGAGCCCGGCCTGCCCGGCGTGCCGCCGGCGGTGGTCAACGCGGTCGCGGCGCTGACCGGCCGACGCCTGCGCAGCCTGCCCCTGGCCAAGGAGACCCTCTCGGGGACCTGACGCCGATCGATGACCCCGGGCGATGACCCCGGGCGATGACCCCGGGGCCCGCCCCCGAAAGTCCCGCGTCCCGACTGGAAGCGGGATTTTCGGATGCCGTATAGCGGGGGCGCGGCGGGCCTGAATCGGGGCCGGCCCCGGGAACCGCCGACATGAGCAACGGTCTGACGCCGACGGCCGACCGGATCGTCGTGGCCAGCGAGGCCGACTGGAACGACGCGTGGTACCTCGTCTGCATGAAGGTCTCGACGATCGGCTTCGTCGTCGTCGATGCCCGCGAGCGGGTCGCCACCCTCGACGCGCTGCGGGCGGCCGGAATCACCGACATCGCCGCCCACCTCGACGCGCATCCGGACGTGGCCGACCGCCTGCGGCACGGGATGGTCATCCTCGACGTCAACGAGGCGGCGGTGCGGATGTTCGGCGCGGGCGGACGCGCGGACATGATCGGGCAGCGCACGCAGCGCTTCTTCGACCCGCTCTGCACCGCCCAGGTCAATTCCGCCCGGGCCTTCGCGGCGGGCGCGACCTCGTTCCAGCAGCAGGCGCACAGCGTCCGGCTCGACGGATCGCGCTTCGAGACGCTGTTCTGCGTGGTCCCGCGGGCGGACAGCGCCACCTCCGGCCTGTGGCTCGCCTCCTTCGTGGACATCACCGAGCACGTCGCGCGGCAGATGTCGCTGGAGGTGCTGCGCGACGAGCTGGCCCACGTCTCCCGGATCTCGACGCTGGGCGAGCTCTCGGCGTCGATCGCGCACGAGCTCGGGCAGCCCCTGTCGTCGATCGGCATGACCGCCGGGGCGATGCTGCGCCTGCTCGATCGCGCGGATCTCGACCGCGATCTGCTCCGGCGTCAATGCCAGCGCATCGTCGATCAGGTCACGCGGGCCGGGGACATCATCGATCGCACCCGCCGCATGGCCGCCAAGCGGGACAGCGTCCGCGCGTCCGTCTCCGTGGCGGAGGTCCTGGCCGAGGCCGCGCGATTCGTGGCGCACGACCTGAACCGCACCGAGATCAGGCTCACCGTCGCCCCGGCGGACGCGGCCGCGCAGGTCCTCGCGGACCGGATCCAGCTGCAGCAGGTCTTCGTCAACCTGCTGATGAACGCCATCCAGATCCATCGGCAGGCGCGGACCCCCGGGCCCGAGATCGCGGTCGAGACCGTCTGCCGGGACGGGTCGATCACGGTCGACGTCGTCGATAACGGGCCGGGCCTCGATCCCGTCACCGTCGACCGGCTGTTCGACGGCTTCTTCACGACGCGGGCCGAGGGGCTCGGCCTCGGTCTCCGGATCTGCCGGACCATCGTGGCGGCCCATGGCGGCTCGATCGACGCGAGGCCCCGCGACGGGGCGCCGGGCGCCCGCTTCTCGGTGTGCCTGCCGCTCGCCCGGTCCTGACCGGGCGGCCGCGGGAAGCGGGCAGGGAGCGGGCAGGGACGCCCCGGCCGGGACGCCCCCCGAGGGCCTCAGGCGGCGTCGGCGCGCGCGGTCCGGTACCGGCTCGCCGGCGTCGCCGCGCCGAGCTGGGCGGCGAGCTCGAGGCGCGCAGCGTCCAGCGCGGACCAAGCGGCACCGTTCTCCAGGGGCGGGATCGTGACGACCTCGCCGGCATCGAACCCCGCGAGCGCGGCCGCGACCAGGTCGGACGGCGTCATGACGATGCTGGCCGGGAGGTTCCGGTGGCCGCCGACGCCGGCCACGGTCCAGAACTCGGTGGCCGTCGCGCCGGGCAGGACCGCCTGGATCCGGACGCCCCTGGGGGCGAGTTCGTGCTGCAGCGCCTGCGTGAAGGCGAGAACGTAGGCCTTGCTCGCCCCGTAGACGCCGTTGAGCAGTTCGGGATTGAGGGCGACGGTCGAGGCGACGTTGATGATCGCCCCGTGCCCCCGCGCGACGAAGGCCGGCGCCGCCGCGTAGGCGAGGCGCGTCACGGCCGTGACGTTCACGCCGATCATGCGCTCCATCTCGTCCGGATCCGCCTGGAGCAGCGGGGCCGCCGAGCCGAAGCCGGCGTTGTTGACCAGGAGGGTGATCGCCGGGTCGCTCCGCAGCCGGTCCTCGACGCGCCGGAGACCGGCACGGTCGTTGACGTCCGCCGCGAGCGCCTCGACGGTGCGGCCCGAGGCGCCGCGCACCGTCTCGGCGACCGCCTCCAGGCGATCCGCGTTCCGGGCGGTCAGGATGAGATCGTGGCCGCGCGCGGCGAGCCGTTCGGCATAGATCGCGCCGATCCCGCCCGAAGCGCCGGTGATCAGAGCAGTTCCCTTGGCACGTTCCGTCATGACAACTCTCCGTCTGTGCTGCTGAATGACAGAAAGTGTAGCGATCGCGACGGAGGCTTACATTTATACGGATGCGGGCCGGCGCCATACCTTGGTATGACCCGGTGGCATGACCGGGCCGCCTTGCCCAACGCCCGTCGGGCAGGCGCGGGGAGGCCGGTGCGGCGCCGGCCCGCTGGCGGCGTCGGCGCCCGAGATCCGCCGCGCGTCGATCCGGGAGAGGTGCACCCGCGGCCTCGCCATGCTAGAACGAAAACGGAACAGATCATACAGGCGGGCCGGGCACAATCTGCGGGCGAGACTTTTCTTCCAACCCCGTGGACGCGTGTGGATACGGCTCGAAAACCCCTGTCGTGGCGCGCCCTTGGGCGGCCCGTGCGGTCTGTGGAGAACCTGTGACGAACCGGGGTGCAGGACGACGATGGCGATGAGGACGGCGTTCGTGGTGCAGCCCTTCGAGCTGCACCGGAAGCGGCTGCGGCCGGCCCGGCAGGAGCCTGCGCAGACCGAGAGCGGGGCGGTGAAGAAGGCCGAGAACATGGCTAGGCGGATGCCGGGCGCGGCGGCGCTGAAGGTGGTGGCCGACGACGAGACCGGCGAGCTGGAGGGCGTCACGATCCTCGGCCAGTGGGGCGAGATCCCCGACGACTTCGCCGAGAGCCTGCAGGGCGCCTAGGCCACAGATCACCAGCGGGGCGGGAGAGCGCCATGTCGGCGGTTCGGCGGGTCGGGAACTTCCTCCAGGTGCAGGACGGCGACGGCTGCCGGCACCTGCTGCGCGTGACGAGCGTCCAGGCGCTGAGCGACACCGACCTGATGCGCAACGAGACGTTCATCACCGCGGCGGGACGAACGATCCGGGTGACGCAGCCACTCGACGAGATCGTGGACCTCGTGGCGCCGGGCGAGCGGACGGCGCCGGGGCCGCAGGAGGAGCCGTGGCCGTTCTAGCCGCGGGAGATCATCCCGCGCGCCATCTGCAGCAGCAAGCGGCGGTCCGACAGGGTGAGCGCGTGCCAGACGCGCAGCAAATCCCCCGTCATGTCGATCGCGGCGAGCGCCTCGGATTCGTCGAGGAAAGCGTCTTCGGGCACGCCGAGGGCGTGCGCGATCTGCCGGAGCATCGATCTCTTGTCGTTCGGCCCGAACTTTCCACCCTCGAATTCCGGATCCGCCAAATCAATCTCCGACGGACGCGCGGCGGCGTCGCTTTAAATCTACAGTATCTTTATAACGTGAGAGTGCGAACACCGCATCGATGAATCGGAAATAAATTTTACCGGTACGTTGATACCAATTACTTGGTCACCGATAATTATCTTAGATTGAAAGCAGAACCTGAATTAGACACAGCGATCGAAATTTGATGGCCCGCAACAGATTTGCTCGGCATCTGAATTGAACGCGGCGCGGGATCATCTCTCCCCGGCGACAGGCGGTCCCGGGCCGCGGGTCAACGGTGCGATGGTCCCGTGCCTGCGCGCCGCCGCCCGCCGCGTTGCGATGCCGGCGGTGGGACGGTCCACTTGTCCCGCCTCGATCCGGCACGGGGCGGGACGGATCCTCAGGACGGGGTCCGGCGATCAGCTGCCGCCGCTGCCATCCCCGCTCCCCTTGCCGACCTGGGGTACGCCGCGCTCCGGCTGGCCGGCATTCCCGCCGGCGGCCGAATCCGTCGTGATGGTCGTCGCCCCCATCTCGGTGGGCGCGACGACGGCGGTGCTGCCCGGACCGCTGTTCTGGCTGCCGCCGGGAACGACGACGGTTCCGGCCGGGGTGCCCGGCGTCACCGGCTGCACTGGTCCGGGTTGCCGGATCGGTGCGGGACCGGTGCTGGTCTGCGCCGAACCGGGCGACGCCGCGACCAGCGCGAAGATGGCGAAGAGGGCATGACGCATCATGTGCTCCTTGGCATCTCGGCCCTGACAGTGCCTCACGCACGGGCCTCCGTGCCCGAACGCGGGAGCGCGGACCCGGTTTCCGATACCCGTCGTCGTCGTGCGCCGCCGATCGTCGTGCCCGGCCGCGCCCGGCGCGCAGGATCTCGCCCGGGAGCGGCGCGCCAACCCTCCGGATCGGCGCACGAAAAGGCCCCGCGCGGCGCTGCCGGCGGGGCCGAAGGTGGGTCTGCCTTGGGAGGATGCAGAGGCAGATACTTAGCCGGCGTTGCGCCGCCGCTGCACCGGCGACACGACATGTCGGCCCCGCAGGGACCGCCGGTCACGGCGGCGTCAGGCTTGCATGCCGAGCAGGCCCCGTGCGGTGGACGGCCGGGACCGCAGCGTGGCGCCGAAGGTCCGGCCATCCTTGGATAACCATGTCGACCGCCGGCTTGTGGACGCCGCGGCAGCGTCGTCGACAGCGTCATCGACAGCGTCCTGCCGCTGTGGTGCTGATCGGCGGCGAGGAGTCCCATGAAGCACATCATCGTTCTGGCCATCGCGGCCACGGCCCTGACGGCCTGCAACGCGGCGAACCGGCCCGGCCGCGGCGAGCTCTTCATGAGCGAGGCCGACGTCGCCGCGAAGGACGACGCGATCTGCCGGGGCTACGGCGCCGAGCCGGGAACGCCGGAATACGTGCAGTGTCGGGGAACCCAGGACCAGCGGCGCGACGCGGCCCAGGCGCCCCGCCGCAGCGGCTGAGTGCGGCGGCCGCGAGGGCGCGGCCTCCGGGACCAACGCCCCTCGCGCGTTGTCCGCGCGGACCGCTTTCCCTGGAGCGCGTGATGCTCGCCCGATCCGCCCTGATCTTCATCGTCCTGACGTCGGGGGCCCAGGCCGCCGCCTTCGACGACCTGAAAGGCTATCTGGCGTCCTGCCTGCGGTTCGAGATGGCCGGCGCCCCGGCGGAACGCGGCGGGCCGCTGTCGTCCAAGGTCCGCCGCGCCCTGGACCGATGCTCCGACGACGTCGCGCGCCTCGACCGGGCGGACGGGCGCCGGCTGCGCGGTGACGGTGGGATCAGCCCGTCGACCAAGGAGGTCATCCGGAGCGTCGTGAGCGGCGGGGCCGGCGGCGTCCGCACGGTCCGATACTGACCGCCGGCGGTCCGCCCGGCACGTCGATCGGGTGGCGCCGATCACCGGGCGTTAACCTTCCGGCCGCACCTCACGGGGCTTGCCCGCGAGGAGATTCCGATGCCGAAGCGTCTGACGATCACCGTCCCGCACGACCTCGGGACAGCCGAGGTTCGCCGGCGCATCGACCTGCATATGGACTGGGCTTTCCGTCGCCTGGAGGCGGAGAAGATCCGCGTCGAGGCCGAGGACTGGCTGGGTAATCGCCGCTCCTTCTCGGGCAGCGGGTACGGGCAGTCGGCGCGCGTCGCCATCCAGGTGGCGGATGACGCGCTGGAGGTCGAGGCGCTGGTGCCCTGGATGGCCAGCCTGTTCGCGCCCGTCATCGAGTCGGTCGGGCGCCACTACGTCGGGCGCCTCCTGTCCGACGAGGCCGCCTGACGCGCGCGGCCCGGGGCGGCGATCGGTCCGGGGTGCCCGCGGGGCGGTTGTGGCCCGGTCGTGCCGGGGCTAAACGCGCCGGCTCGGTAGCGGCGCAGGGGCCCGGATGAGCGATGACGTGGCGGCCCTGCTCCTCGCGCTCGCGACCGAGAACGCCGAGCTGCGCCAGCAGCTCGCCACCGCGCAGGACATGCTGATGGAGACCGCCATCGACGCCGGCCACCTCCACGCCCGCATCGAGGCGCTTCAGGCCGAGCGCGACGCGTGGCAGGCGGAGGCCGAGCGCTTGGCGCGCCGGCCCCCGCGTTCCCTGTGAGCGCTCGCAGCACCCGGCGCGCCGAACCTGCGGACGGGTGAGACCGAGGCCGTCGGCGCGACCGGGGAGGGCGCGCTCGGGCCCCGGGGCGCATCGGCGGGAGCCCGCGCAGGGGCGGACTCGCGCCGTTCCTCACGCCTTCCCGGGTTGCGGGCGGGGCACGCGCACGTCGACCGTCTGGCCGGTGAGGGGATTGAGGATCAGCATGGCGGCGGTCTCCGGTGTGTGTGACGGTAGAACGCCGTCCGCGGACGCCGGGATCACGCTGCGGCGTGCCGTGGCGCACAGCCGACGACGGGGTCGCCGAACCCGGATCCGTGCCGGAAACGGCCTCCGGCGAGGCCCGCGAAGCTCGCCACGGTCGGGATGCCGCCTTACCTCAGGGCCTGGCGCCCTGGCGGCCGCCAGGGGCAGAACACCTGGAGGATCGATATGGCCATCGATAGATTCGGTGAGCGTGCCGCGCTCGATACCGAGGTAGAGGATACCCAGGACACCATCGCGAAGCTTCGCGAGGCTGCCGACGGAACGCCGCCCGGACACAGTTCGCGCGTGGCGCTGAAGAAGGCCGAGGAAAAGCTGGCCGAGCTGGTCAAGCACATCACCCGGCGCGACCGGACGGGTTAGCGCGGCCCCGGACGCGGGGATCACCGGACAGGTCCCCGCGCGCCGTCCGCCGGCGCCGAAGCGACGGCTCTCGATCCCATGTTACCGCCCGACGGATCCGGTGCGGGCGGCGCCAGGATCGGCCGCAGCGCACCCGCAGCGACGACAAACCCTCCCCGCGCGGGCGGCCGGCAGCGCCGCCCGCAGGAATGTCGGCGCGTCGTCCCCTGGCCGCGCGGCCTCGCCGCGGACCGATGCACGCGCCCCGGGCGCAGGCCCGAGCACACCGCCAGAACTTCATCAGTATTTAACAGATCTATCCGGGGTTAATCTGCCATTTACTATGTTTTTTCCGACGCGGCGAGCCTGTGTGTCCGTAAAACTACAGCTATTCTGCTCAGAGCTTGGTAGTCTTATCACCAGATCGAAACCCGGATCGCCCTGATGACCAAGCTCCTCGCCTCCCTGACCGCCTTCACTGCGCTGACCGCCGCGGCGTCCGCCGCCGACCTTCCGCGCCGCGCCGCGCCGCCGCCGGTGTTCACGCCGGTGCCGGTGTTCACCTGGACCGGCTTCTACATCNTGACCGCCGCGGCGTCCGCCGCCGACCTTCCGCGCCGCGCCGCGCCGCCGCCGGTGTTCACGCCGGTGCCGGTGTTCACCTGGACCGGCTTCTACATCGGTGTGAACGCCGGCTACGGCTTCGACGCCAACAGCCGCAACACCACCAGCTACGCCCTGCCCGGCGGCTCGCTGATCAACTCCCCCGGCACCGCCGGCGTCGTCAGCGTCAACAACCGCAACAACAACGACGGCTTCTCGGGCGGCGCCCAGATCGGCTACAACTAYCAGTTCACCCCGGGCTCCGGCGTCGTSATCGGCTTCGAGGCCGACGCCCAGTACGTCGACTTCGCCCGCCGCGCCAACGCCACCCAGAACTACAGCTTCCTCGGCTTCCCCGGCGTCGCCTTCTCCAACCCGCCGGCCTTCGTCGCCACCAGCGGCAACGGCCTSGACTACTTCGGCACCGTGCGCGGCCGCCTCGGCTACGCCTTCGACCGCACCCTCGTGTACGGCACCGGCGGYTTCGCCTACGGCTCGGGCCAGGACGACCAGAACTTCTCCGGCAACCGCTTCCGCGACAGCTTCCGCACCGGCTGGGCCGCCGGCGGCGGCGTCGAGTACGCCCTGCCCACCGACTCGTTCCTGAACTTCTTCCGCTCCTCGGCCGTCACGCTSAAGGTCGAAGGCCTGTACGTCAGCCTCGACCGCCAGAAGAACTCGGCCGGCGGCGTGTTCTACGGCAACCTCCTGCCCCCGAACGGCACCGCCTACCTCAACGGCGCCGCCGCCAAGACCGAGTTCGCCGTCGTCCGCGCCGGCCTGAACTACAAGTTCGGCTCNCAACCTCCTGCCCCCGAACGGCACCGCCTACCTCAACGGCGCCGCCGCCAAGACCGAGTTCGCCGTCGTCCGCGCCGGCCTGAACTACAAGTTCGGCTCCTACTGAGATCGGGTCGCGCCGCTCCCGGCCCCCGTGCCGGGAGACGCGGCGGCGGGCGAGGGGGGCAGGTCCGCCTCATCGCCCTCCGCCGCCGAAGAGCAGCCTTCAGGTTGGCCTTCGCATCCCCAGCCCGATCAAACTGGCCGCGAGGTCGGCGACACCCTGGGAGCGCACGCTCCCAGGGTGTTCCTGCGTTCCGCCACGGTACGCCACGGCGCCCAGCCGCTCGCCTAGAGCGGCGGGCGCGTCGCTACCAGTACCGGTTCGGCCAGCAGCGCCGCCCGCCGCGACCCAGGTGGAAGCCGCGCGGGCAGGCCCGACCGACATACCCGCCCCACTGGCCGCCGGGGCGGCACCCACCGTAAGGCCCGCGATGGCCGTAGGGCCCGCAGCCGCCGTAGACGTGCTGGATCAGCCCGTCCTGCGCGGCGGGGAGCGGAAAACCCGCGACGGGCAGCGCCGAGGCCGGCGCGGCGATGCCGACGGCGAGCAATGCCGCGGCGGCGAGGGACTTGAGCATCAACCGATCTCCAGGTCTTGGCTGAGCCGATCTCCGTCGGCACCGCTCGAATACCTGATCCCGGCTGAAGGCCGGGTGACACGAACCTTATCGATTGCCCGCATCACTGGAGTTTTTCTTTAAGCGCTGTTTCGATATTGGCGCTCTACCCGCCCAAGCGCCCGCCTTCACGGCGATGACGGTGTCCGCCGGACCTGCGGTCCGGATCACCCGCTCACGTCGGGTGAGCCGTCGCCGATCCGTCGCTCTACTGCGAGGCGGCATGCTGCTGGCTGCCGGTCTGCCAGATCCAGTTACCCGCGATGGACCCCGCGGAGACGCGTTCCACGACGACGAGCGCGATCACAAGGGGCTGCAAGGTCGCACTTTTCCACTTACCCGGATCCGTCCACACGGTCTCCCATTCGGCTTGCGGCGAGCGGTCTGCGTGCCGGCCTGGATCGGCCCGCGCCCGTCTCTCTAAAGTCAATCCGCCGAACGGCGCGACGGGTCCGAGGCGTTGCGGCCGCAACGCGGCCATTCGTCGGCCATTCGGCACATTCGGCTCTCGGAGAGCGCGGTTGAAAAGCTCCAATGTCTCGGCTGCGATTGTGCAGCGGCTCAACCGCCGCGCGTTGAGGTTCGCTGCAGAGGATAAGAACTCGGCATCTCGAACGGGCGGCGGCGTCGCGCACTTCGACGACCCGCACTCCGCTCGCCTGCGGGCCGAGGATCTACAGCCCGATCGTTGCAAGGGTCGATCTTATTCCCGACACCTTCATGCATGCGCCGCATATCTGGCGTGAGGCATGTGGCATACCAAGAACTCGCGTGCAGTGCGATATAGTTTCTCACGCACTGCACAACAGGACGTCGCCGATGACCCTCCTCACTGCCCTGTCCCTCCTCCCCTTCGCCGCCATCGCCAATTTCGCTCTCGTGGTGGCGCTGGCCAATCACTTCGACGCCGACAAGCCGGCTACGGGCCTCACCGGCCCGGTTCCGACGCTGGCCTGAGCCAAGCGGGGGCCCTTTCAAGCAGCCTAAATGGAGGCTCCCGGATCTCAGGCGGGCAGAAAGGTGAGGCTCTAAGCCTCATTCGGCGCCCTGTTGAGGCGCCGCCAAGGCTAATTCCTGGGGCAACTATCTCGGCGTGGTCGCGCTCGTTTCCCGTGTCCTAGCGTGGACTTGGACCCACCACGTCTCACCGCGGAGGTAGGTGTCGGTCATTCCGGCACCGTCCTCGTCGAAGCATCCCACCACTGACGCACGGCACGTTGGTCGAACACCTACGATGACTGCGCACCGAACGGCTGTCGAGCATCAGCGTTTCGCCCGGCCGCAGCCTGGCGGATTCAGTGCCGTTCGGTGAAGCCGAATACGCGCACCAAGTCGGCGGCGCTGGCCAACTGCTCACGCGGCACTGCCCCCTCCCTGCTCCTTCAGCCTAGCTTCGTCGAGATCGGCCAATGCCTGCCGGCCAGCGTCGGTGATTCGGACTGCGCGCGACTCGCGCGGCGCCATCTCAGCCCAGCCGCAGCTCACCAGACGCGGGATGAGCGTGTCACCGTTCCATGGGATGAGCTTCACGTATGCGAGCTCGAGGAGCGGCACGAAGAACGGGCCGCGGTCAATGCGCTGAAGCAGTTGCACGTGCTCGTCTTGGATAACCACGAAGGTCTCACCAGCTACCACGGACGGGACTATGGCCGCCGTTGAGATGGTGGAGGGCCGATCCGGATCGTCGGCGACCTTCCGAGCTTGGCCGGGGTGAATGCCAGAGCTAGCGCCGGTGAGGACCGCGACCTCCACCTGCGCCCAGATGGCACGCACCTCCGGTGTCAGGCTGTCCCACGAGTCGAACTCGCGTGGCCGGGCGTATGCGAAGCGCGCGTAGTAGGCGGTGCGGCCGGGATCTGAGGTCATCGTCAACCTCCACAATGCAAGCCTGCGCAACTGAGTTGGTGGACGGAGTGACTGGCACCGCTTGCAGCGGTCGCATCAGTGCTCCGCCGCACCTCGGAAGCCCGTAGCGAGGCGTAGGCCGAATACTCAAGTGAGGGAGTATTCCAATGAGCACAATCGATCTCCACCGATCCAATTCGCGCATTTTTACGCGCTTTATGGGATCGTGTGTGTTCGTCGCAGTGGCCCTTTGGCTGGCTCTGACTCAGCCTAATGTCGGCACTGATACCATAATTCCTGGAAGCTTCCGGGATTATGAGATGCGCGTTGGCGTAGTGATCTTCGGCCTTGGCGCACTTGTGTGGGGCCTGAAGCTGTTCCAGCCCGACGTGGTCGTCTCCATTGGTCCTCAAGGGATTTATGACCGACGCCTCTCGACGGATTGGATCCCGTGGAAGACGATCCGCGCCATCAAGCCTCTGCAATTTTGGATGAGCAGCTACTACCGGCTGGAGATTGATCCCGAGTCTGCTGCGCGGATCCATTGGACGAGACGGGCTCGCTTTACATCTTGGCTGAACATCATGTTCGGGCATTGCTACTGGATCAGCGGTGCCGAACTCATCGGCGGCTTCCCTGCATTGGCGGAAGCGATCGGACGTAGTCGGCCGGACCGCTGAGGAGAGGCGAACCCGCGCGTCCTCGGAAAACTTGCATCCAGACATCTGGAACGCTCCAGCGCAGTTGGCCGTACCCGATGGCGCATAGCCCGCACACTGGTACGAGCGAACTCTTCTTGTGTCTTAGGTTCGTCAGTAAGAAGGAACCTCATATCCGACAAAACCAAAGGGACGAAGCCCGAAGATCTCACGTCGGATCGCCCTCGCCTCAACCCGCAGGGGCACGGCAGCGGCTCCGTCAGCGGTGAGCATAGCACAGGCATCAACGGAGGCGCCAAGCAGGACTAGCCCGACAAGACAGAAGGATGAGGGCTGCTTAGAGTGGACCGCTGACAGAACGGCAAATTGAACACATTAGAAAAGTAATTCAAATACCGAATACGTGCTTTGATCCCCAATAAGGAGATCAGAGCCATGACAATCACCACCACTATAAATGCCATCGGACTGGTGAAGGCGACGGAGATGATCCAGTCGGCAAGGGCGGAAGCTGCGATCGAGCACAAAGCGGGGCTGCATACCGTCTCAATGCCGGCGCCCCCGCCGGACGACGCAGGCATCCAAAGGCAAAAGAATAACCCGAAACTTCTCGCATCGCAGGAGCGTGTGGTGGACATCACCGTCTGAGTCGGGAAGGCCTGCGCCGCTTCTAATCTGCGGCTTAAAAATTCTCTCCTCCACAACAAACGGGCGACGACCGATTGATTGGCTGATGAGGCTCTCGCCGTACTCGCCGATCGCTATAAGGGCGGCGCCATCAACAACACGCGCGTGGCAATCCGGAAGGTGCGGGGCACCCGTTGCGGGTACGAGATCTCTTTTGATCTGGAGGTCGTCACACTCGGCGAGATCTACGATCGCGAGCCGATCACTACCTGTGTCGTGAAGTGGCAGACGGACGGCACCTCCGCGGTAGCCGTCGCGGCCAGCAAGGAGCGCTGGCCGACATCGTCAGAGGTGTTCCGACAAGCACTTCGGACGAGCGTCACCGACGATGGCATCTGCGCGTGGCCGTTCGGCAATGAGGGCTCCAAGGTTCGTGCCGTCCCGCTGCAGGTCGCCAGGACGGCATTCTTCGTCACATCTACCTGGCCGACGGCGACGATGAGGCCAAGCGGACGGAGGCCGCCAGCAAGGTGTTTAAGCGAGCCGTCGAAGCACGCCTCGGCCGCAGCCTGATTGTCCCGGTCGCTCTCAACGGCGTCAACCACCTCTGGCTGATCGAGGTGCCAGGATGAGTACCGCGACCGGACGCCGGACAAACGAGACGCTTGTCCGGAATATCCGGCGCGTCCGCTCACCTAGCGGCGGCCGCCACTGCTCGGCTTCGTGTCTATCTCAATCGCCCTCAAAGCGTTCTCGAAAGCCTTAACCTCGGTGGTGAACGCCCTGTCCGAGCGCTCGATTAGTTTACCACTTCGGCGCAATGCCCAACCGAAATGACCCTCCGGTTTCTTCAGGGGCTCGATGGTCACCGAGTAGGGGTGCGGTACGTCAGCTGTCATGGCCGAGCTATGCAGTGCCGAAGGGCCGGCTGCAACTGCAAGGCCTCACCACATCTCTTCGTAAATGAGGGCGCCGCCTCCATGGAAGGTGCCTCTCCAGCCTCGGTTCAGCAGGCGGACAGTCACACGTGTCTGGCCCGTGCCGCTGTCATCGTCGATCTTGATCCGGGCATCGACGTGTCCCTGCCGCTCCATGCGCTTCAGGTAATCGGCATCCACACCGAGGCGTGGGGCCAACTCACACGGATCAACGACCCAGTCGCCTTGCTGGCCGAGGGTGTGCCTCATGGGCAGGTCGTGCCGCTCACCCGATCACTAGCCGGATCAGCAGGCACGCCACGGCTGCACCCGAAAGCGCGATGCCGAGCAGGTATGGGCTGGGAAGCTGATCGCCGCTGTTGACGTCTACGCCAAGTCGGTGAGTCAACTTGTTGGCAGCCGCTCCGCTTGCAGAACTGGTGTTCACGTCCGGATAGGTGTGCGCGCTCATGGGCGTCTCCTGCCAGTAGGAGATACAACTCGCCGTGCCTCCGGTTGGTGCGGCCGCAGTTACCAGACGTGCTCAGCCACGAGCTGTCCGCTCTGATCGAACGTGCCCTGCCACCCACCGTCGTAGTGATGAACAGTGACGCGCGCGCCCCTCGCGTCCGCCCAGCTTCCGGGGACGATCAAGACCCTGGCGTTTCCCTCGATGACGGAACGCTTCAGCGTCGTTGCGCTCACGCCGATACGCTGCGCCACATACCCGGGATTAACGATCCAGCTACCGGGAAAATCGAGATCAAGCCTCATCGGAGAAGGCCTCCACCCAGACATCCGAGCGCGTTCTAGCGCTAAGGATTATCGCTTTCCTCATGCGAATGACGGAAGGCCGTATATGAAGCGCATTGCACCCGTGTTGCGTCCGTGACCTGACCCGCGAGTTGCAGGCCAAGCTCAGCCGCTCCCGCGATCAGCCTCTCGTCTTCCTCGCCTATCCCGGAAAGGTCGAGCCGACTAACAACAGCTCCGAGCGGCTCCTGCGTCCGGCTGTCGTCCAGCGGAAAGCGACCAACGGCTATCGCGACATGTGGCCAGCTGAGGGCGAGGCCGCCATCCGCACCGTTGTCGACACCGCGCGCCTGAGCGGTGCCAATCCATTCAGCTTCATCCTCAAAACCGTCGGCGCCCGACCCCTGCCATCAAAGGCCTGGGTAATTACCCTCCGCCGCTACGAAGTGCGTCAACGTGACGTTGTAGCAACACAACCGATCACGTTTTTGTGTATCCATACCTGGGGGACAACTTAGGAGCGAAGCATGAACCGATCACGAGGCCCAACGTCGGATCGGAACCTGACTTGGCAGCACCTGCAGCCACGGGAGCAACGATGGAAGGCTCTTGGTCAGCGACCAGTCATTGCTTGGCTTACTGGCCTTTCAGGCGCAGGGAAATCAACGATCGCAAACGTCGTGGATCAAGCCCTGACCGCTTCAGGACGCGCAACAATGGTGCTGGACGGCGATAATCTACGTCATGGATTGAATAGTGACTTGGGATTTACCGACCGCGACAGAGCTGAGAACGTCCGCCGCGTGGCCGAAACAGCAAAACTGGTAGCTGATGCTGGTCTTATAACAATTGTCTCGCTTATATCCCCCTTCTCAGCGGAACGGAAGGCCGCAAGGGCTATCGCAGGAGACGTCGCATTTATTGAAGTTTTTATAGATACGCCTCTACCAATTTGCGAGGAACGAGATCCAAAAGGATTATATTTTCGGGCGCGCGCCGGCACAATCCCGAATTTTACCGGCATCACAGCGCCCTATGAAGAGCCGACGAAGCCTGACTTAACGCTCGCAACCGTGGGTCAGTCCATTGCCGATACAGCACGGCCATTAATCGACATGCTCTTACAGCTGAGCGCAGCATCAGAACAGCCACTTTATGATCAGATTTTGCCTAAAAATCCGGAGCTAATGCGCAATATCTAACTATGACTCAAAATTTTATAATACATATCGGCCCGCATAAAACGGGAACCACATCGATCCAAAACATGCTCTACGCACGCTCTTTGCAGAGTGGCGCAAGTTTTGTTTACCCCTTCGCTCATGCCAATCAGACGGGGCAGCACGAGTTTGCTCGGACAGCGTCTGACCCTGATCATTCCAAACTTGGCGGCCTGCTGGAGATTCTTTCGGGCCTTGAGAAAACCTGTGTTCTCTCGAGTGAAGAGCTTTGCTTTCTTCCAGTCGCCTCGTTGCAAAAGATTCGTGCGGCTCTTCCATCTGCCGAATTTACTATTGTTTATTACCAGAGGAATATCTTGTCTCTTCTTCCTTCATGGTGGCAAGAATTAATTAAACATGGGGGGGTCGACGATTTTACTAGGTTTATTCAAGATGCAATTGCACTTCCTGGCAGACTACATCTACTGGTTCCAGATTTATTGTTGAGTAACTGGGCATCTGTTTTTGGAAGAAACGCGATTAAGATTTTCCTGTACGATCAAATTCCTGATGTGACACAACAGTTCGCCTCCGATTTACTCGGCTTGACGAGTCCCCCTGGCGAGCTAACAGACAACAACAAATCTTTCAAATACATCGAATGTGAGATGATCCGTCTGTGGAATGCATTTGGTTTCGTTGGCATAGATGCAATCCAGGCACAAGAATCTAAATTCTTACGCACGTTAGTGGCGGAAAGAGCATATAGATTCATGGAAAATATGACTATAGGTTATGATATAGATGAATTTCTCAGCATAGAGAGCACCTTAATAGCTCGGTGGGGAGATCGAATCGAGGGTTTCACTGGCGGCAAATTGTTTGCTCTACGGGAGCGAGCGTACTCGTACATCAATTCAGATTTTTGGACCGCCAATCCCGACCTTGTTTCTGCCATGTTCGCTTTTGCTGAAGTCACGGCTCGCCGAAAAGGCCAAAGTTCGGCAACATCACCGATCCTACGTGATCTTAGATTGTGCGAGAGGGATATGGACGCCTGGAACCAAATCGAAATTATTTTGGCTGCGGCGCGCCAGAGGGAACAGTTGCTTGAACGTCAATTGGCTAACCAGACAGAGCGGTCACATGCGTTAGAAATCGTCATATCGACACTGGTCTCCAGCATTACATGGCGCGGACTCAATCGATCTAAATTCAAGAAAATTTTGACTGATGTAGCTAAGTCGACGCCCAGCGACGAAGCGACTGCACACCGTCATGAAGTTTATCTATATCAAGCTCAAAAACTTTTAAATGATTGCTAATTGTTGTTTTCCATGTCTTCAATTGTTATCCAGATCAAATCAAGCCCGTCAGACCACGGGCCATTGCCTACCGCGACCTTCTAATCGCCGCCGAGGAATGGCGCGCAGCCGGGATTAGGCTGAGCGGCGCTATCGCGGATCCGCGGCAGCACATCATAGCAGGCCGTCCGACGTCGGCGTGGTCAGCGTCTTCCAGGCGCGGGTCATCAGCTTCGAGAAGGCCAGCGCGGCAGCTAAAGCCTGCGCCTCGGACGGGAAGGTCCAGTCCGATTCGTTCACCGTCATGTGGGAGGCGTCGAGCAGCACCCAAGTCTAGAGATGGCGGCCGGCCACGCGGATTTCGAAGTGCATGGCTGGCTCGGTACGGTATGATCTTCCTTCGGCTTTGCGGTTCTCCCGCACTTTGCGTGGAACGGTCGCGGTGACGAGGATGGCACCGGGTGGTTCACCAAGCGTTTGATTCTGTCCTCATCCCTGCCGGGCTGTACCATCGGGCGCGTCATCCGGACCGACGGTCGTCTTCGCGCAAGTGCGGCGTGCGCACGGGCAGTGTCCAACCTGTGATACGACCAGCTCTGTCGTTCACAGCCGCTATGAACGCCGTCCGGCCGATCTGCCGAGCATCGAGCAGCCCAGGACGCTGCGCCTACGCGTCCGACGCTTCTACTGCTGCGAGATTGCCTGCCGCCGTCGTACCCTCGCTGAGTCACTCCCCCAGCTGATGCCGCCGCGAGCACGCTTGGCGCGCCGGCTGAGCGTTACCGGTTTTCGCTCAGAAGTTGCCGCATATTGGCCATTGAGATCGTCATACAACCTCCCCGTTCTTCGAACCCGAGGGCGACACGTCGGGCCGCCTATCGCGGAAGGGTGCGCTCGTGAACCTCATCTTCCTCGTTCTGTCGGCCTTCGTAGGCGCAGGACTTTCGATTGTGGCTATATGGCCGTCGCTGGGAGCGATTTCGATTTTTGTGGCACCGGTCGGGGCAGCCGTAGCATGTGTTGTAAGCGCTGCCTTGTTGTTCGCTCTGCGGCGCTCATCATCATCGAGCAGCCGCACATCTTCTGTCACCCCTATGCAGAGCCTCAAACCGCAACAGCAACCTGCCACTAGTGCTACGAACGATGATCAGGCTGAGCTGAAGCGTTCGGCCTGATCCATCCTTCCTCTGATTCTTTGTAGTCAGAGTCGCACAAGTCTGGGGGGCCGCCGGTCTGGGAGTTCGCGGCTTGGGTCAGCCGAATCGCCTGACGAGGCTCGGCTTTCCGAACGTCGTCCACACTGCTCCACTACGATCTCGCGCGGCTCGGCGGCTGGTCGAAGCGCGCGGGCGCCTGAGCTTGTTCCGTTTTCGTTCGCGAGCGGGGGGGGGGCCACCAGAATGGGGCACCTGGGGGATGCAGGGCCTAGTTGACCTGACCGGTATTTTGTACCGAGCCAATTGAGAGGCTACTGCATGGTCGCGGTCATGGGTAGCCGGAAGGCCAGATCCGGGTAGCTGACGGGCGCAGGTGGCCGATAGCCCAGCGAAGAATGCGGTCGGACGCGGTGTAATTACCCACGCCCTTGCGCGGGACGGATTTCGCTGATTCTCTCGTGAGATGGGCCGCAGCGAACTGGAACGGCTGAGCCGCGAAGAGCTGATCGAGCTGGTGCTGCGGCTGCAGCGGCCAGAGAAGACCTCACGCTCCTCATCCAAGCCGCCCGCGACCGATCGTAAGGAGCAGCGGGAGCACTCCCAGCCCGGCGGCGCCAAGCCGGGTCACGAGGGTCACAGCCGCGTCGTGAGCGACGATCCCGATGCTGTCGTCGAGCATCGTCCCGAGGCGTGCGCGTGCTAGTCGTCAGCGTCGCCGAGCAGATCGAGCTGCCCGCGGTGGCGCCGATCGTGACGCAGCACCAGCGTCTCGCGGTCCGTTGCCCGCGCTGTGGGGAGCGGGTGGTCGCACCGGTGCCGGAGGCAGGGCGCGGCACGCCCTTCGGCCCACGGCTGCATGCGGTGGCGACGTACCTGAAGACCTTTCAGGCGCTCTCGTACGAACGGCTGCAGGCGGCTCTCTCCGACCTGTTTGGCCTCACCCTCAGCCAGGGCGGGCTGATGAACCTGCTCCGGCGCGCGCAGGGCTGCTTCCGTGCCGGTCGTGACGCGGCCATCGCGACCCTGCGCAAGGCTGAGGTCGTCGCCTGCGACGAGACCGGCGTGCGCATCGAGGGCTCGAACGCTTACCACTGGCTGTTCCACTCAGCCGCGGCCGTGGTGCACACGGCTTCGCCGACGCGTGGCGCTGTCGTGGTGCGCGAGATGATGGACGGGCACCGGCCCGGGGTGTGGATCTCGGACCGCTACACCGCCCAACAGGGCCACGCGGATGAGCACCAGACCTGCCTGGCGCATCTGGCCCGCGATGTCGCCTACGTCGTCGAGGTCAGCGACGATCCCGTCCCCTGGCGCCTGCAACTCTGGCTACAGAGGGTGTTCGCCCTGGCCGAGCGCGTCACCGACTTGGCTGCCTCGACGCTCTCGGCCAAGCGCCGAAGCCTGGATCGGCAACTCGGCGCCATCCTGGCTACGCCGAGCCGCTGTGACCTGACCCGCGAGCTCCAGGCCAAGATCAGCCGTGCGCGCGATCAGCTCCTGGTGTTCCTCGCCTATCCTGGAAAGGTCGAGCCGACCAATAACGGCTCCGAGCGGCTGCTGCGTCCGGCCGTCGTGCAGCGGAAGGTGACCAACGGCTACNTGGTGTTCCTCGCCTATCCTGGAAAGGTCGAGCCGACCAATAACGGCTCCGAGCGGCTGCTGCGTCCGGCCGTCGTGCAGCGGAAGGTGACCAACGGCTACCGCGCCATGTGGGCGGCTGAGGGCGAGGCCGCCATCCGCACCGTCGTCGATACCGCCCGCCTGACCGGCGCCAATTCATTCGGCACCATCCTCAAAACCATCGGCGCATGAACCCCGCCATCACAGGCCTGGGTAATTACGACGCGGTTGTAGGTGGTTTGCCATAGACCAATCACGATCTGCGCCTCCTTCAGCGAGTAGAAGATCTCTTGGCGTAGGCACTCGTCACGAAGCTTGCCGTTGAAGCTCTCGCAGTACCCGTTCTCCCACGGGGATCCTGGCGCGATGTACTGGATCTGCGAGCCGGTCTTGGCGACCCACTTGCGCAACGCCTTCGAGATCATCTCAGGGCCATTATCGCAGCGGATGTGCTCCGGGATGCCGTGCAGACACATCGCGTCGGCCAGCGCCTCGATCACGCCGACGCTGTTGATGCGGCGCGCCACCTTCAACGCCAAGCAGGCTCGGCTGTGCTCGTCGAGGAGCGTCAGGATGCGCAAGCTGCGGCCGTCGTGGGTCTGCGCCTGCACGAAGTCGAAGCTCCAGACGTGATTGCGGTGGAGCGGGCGCAGCCGCACACATGAGCCGTCGTTCAGCCATAGGCGGCTGCAGGGTTTATGTCGGCTGGGGACCTTCAGCCCCTCGCGGCGCCAGATGCGCTGAACCCGGTCCTTGCCCACCTGCCAGCCGTCTGCTTGCAGCACAGCGGTGACACGACGGTAGCCATAGCGCCCGTACTCGGAGGCCAGGGCAACGATGGCTCGGGTCAGCTCATCCTCGTCGGCCGGCACCGTCGGCACGTAGCGCTGCGTGCCGCGGTGCTGACCGACGAGCCGGCAGGCGTGACGTTCCGAGAGGCCGTACTTCTCCCGGATCCCGTCGACCGCCTGCCGGCGTCGCTCGGGGGCTACAAGTTTCCCGAGGCAACGTCCGCCAGCACCTGCTTCTCCAAAGAGAGATCGGCGACGAGCCGGCGCAACCGAGCGTTCTCACGCTCCAAATCCTTCATCTTCTTGGCTTGATCGACTTGGAGGCCACCGTACTCCTTGCGCCAGCGGTAGTAGCTCTGCTCGGAGATCTCCGCCTCCCTACATGCAAGGGCTAAACTCTTACCCTGGGCTGTCTGCACCTCGATCTGGCGCAGCTTCAGCACAACCTGCTCCGCGTTCGTCTTCTGACCTCGCCGCATGTCCGCCTCCTTCAGTCCTGGCTGATCCTCTCAATCAGCCCAGTCCAAAACCAGCCGGTCAGGTCACGCTCGACCGCGGGTGGGAAGGCCGATACGGCCATGAGCAGTTGCGGTTTCTCTACCTGCCCCTGGCCCACGCCGAGGACATCGCGCTGCAGGCGCTGTCGGTCGACAGATACGAAGCCCTCGGCGACCCGGAGGCCCTGAAGGCCGCTCGCGAACACGCCGAGGTGATCCGCCTTTACGGGCGATTCCCGTCGCGCAACGCGGCGTTGGCGCGGCCATCGACGCCCGCGGAGATCTCCTACCTGCGAAAGAGGACGCATCGTTGGTAGGGGGCATGCCAGTCCCTGACCATGCTTCAGGACCAGATGCCCCTTGAAGGGCATCGCGCATGTTCACCGGCAGCGATGTCATGGACGATGGGTTGACTGGCTTACCCGTCGCCCACCCTCAACTCCGGCTCCTCGGCGCAGATGGCCGCGAGGAACTCGATGAAGTGCCTCACGCGGGAGGGCATGCGCCGTCCGGCAGCGGTGACAGCGTGGATCGGGAAGGCCGGCGGCGCATAATCGTCCAGGATGCGGACGACCTCGCCGGAGGCCAGGACGTCGGTGAACAGCCAACTCGCGTGGTGGGCGATGCCGAGGCCTGCGAGCACCGCGCCGCGGACGTGCTCGGCGTCGTTCGTGCGGAACGCCCCGCCGCCGTCGACCGTCACCTGCCGGCCGTCCACGTCGAAGCCCCAGCCGACGATGTTCCCCTGGTAGACGTAGCCGATGCGCTGATGATGAGGGAGCTCGTCCAGGGTCCTCGGCGTTCCGTGCCGGGCAAGGTAGCTTGCCGACGCCAGGGTGATCATCCGCATGTCGCCGATGCGCCGCGCGACGAGGGCGGAGTCCGAGAGGCGACCGATGCGGATCGCGACATCCATTCCCTCCTCGATGAGGTCGACGTGCCTCCCGGAGACCTCCATCTCCACCGACACGTCGGGGAAGGTTTCCCTGAATGCCGCCAGCCGGGGGATGACGAGCATCCTCCCGAATGCCGGGGAGAGGGTGACGCGGACCAGCCCAGAGGGGGCCGACTGTCCCGCAGCGACCCTCTCCTCGGCGAAGTCGAGGTCCTGCAGGATGCGCAGGGTGTCTTCGTAATAGTCCTGCCCGGCAGGCGTCACGGCGAGGGTGCGGGAGTTCCTCGCCAGGAGCTGCGTCCCGAGGTGTGCCTCAAGTGCGGCGAGCTGCTTGCTGACCGTTGGCTGGCTGACGTTCAGATCCCGCGCCGCCTGCGAGAAGCTTCCGCTCTCGACGACGCGCACGAACGTTCGCATCGCATCCAACTTATCCATCGTTTGCATTCCGCGAAAGAATAGCAGCTATATTTGCATGAGCATTGAAGGGTTATTTGCCAGATTTAAAGAATGCCTGAGAGGAGATCCCATGAGCAATCGTAAAATTCTGAAGCCCAGCGCAGACCATCCTATTGCCATCAGCAAATGCCCGGCAAAGGTCATCGTCAGAAGTGATGTGCTGCGCATCGCATGGACACGCAACGCCCTGACCCTCACCGAGGCTTCGTATCCGCCTGTCCAGTACATTCCTCGCGGCGATGTCGACATGTCTCGGTTGGTGAGATCCGAGCACACGACCTACTGCCCGTATAAGGGCGAGGCGAACTACTACAGCATACCCGCCCTCGGGGACGCGGGGGTGAACGCCGTCTGGACCTACGAGACACCCTTCGACGCGGTAGGTGAAATTGCCGGCCACTTGGCCTTCTACCCCGACCGTGTGGCTGTCGAGGTGGCTGACAAGATCCTGGATAGCAACCGGCGATATCCGCGTCACCATTCCGCATAAGAATAGATAGTATGGTTTTTCCGTCAATGCCATTCTGCGGTTGAATGCTCCACATCTCTTCCCGACGGGCTGCGACGGGCCCGGGACGGAAGGAAGAGCCATGACGATGAAGATCTACGGCGACCCCGGTTCGGGCAGCCTGCGGCGGGTGACCACCGCCGCGAAGATCATGGGCATCGAACTGGAGCGCGTGAAGGTCGACCTGTTCAAGGGCGAGAGCCAGACCGAGGAGTTCAAGTCGCGCCTTAACCCGCACGGCCTGACGCCGGTCCTGGTGGACGGGGACTTCGTCCTCTACGAGGCCGCGGCGATCAACCTGTACCTTGCCAACAAGGTGAACTCGCCGCTGCTCGGGACCACGGAGAAGGATCGCTCCCGGGTACTCCAGTGGATGTTCTGGTCCGGCGAGCAGTGGCGCACCTTCACCGTCACCATCTTCGACGAGCGGGTCGGGAAGACCGTCATGAACCTGCCGAAGGACGAGAACCTCATCGCCTTCGCCGAGGGCAAGATCCGTGCGGCGGCGAAGGTGCTCGACAAGCATCTGGAAGGCCGCGAGTTCATGGTCGGGGATGCCCTGACCCTGGCCGACCTCGACGTCGCGGCTCCCTTCTCCCAGGTCGGCCGCGCACGGTTCCCGCTCGGGGAGTTCCCGAACCTCGTCGCCTGGCACGACAACTTGCTCCGGTCGTTCCCGACCTGGGCGGAAACGAAGGCCGAGGTCGACGACCGGATGGACACCTTCCTGGCGAGCGTCGGCGTGACGCTCTGACATCGGGCCTTCGCGCCCTGCCAGCTTGCAACCGGAAGGGTGCGAACTGGCAGGGGGCATGGCGGCCTCTCCCTGGCGGCACGGCGGGCGACCAAGTCCACGTCCAACCCGCTCCGACGGTGCCTTGGCTCGGCGTCGCTCGCTCGCCAGGAGCTCGTCAGGTTCGCCCCGCGGCCCGCCGAGCCGGCGTACGGCTCCCTCCCGACAGGCGAATGCCAGAGGAACCGACATCATGCATATCGATCTCACCGGCAGAAAAGCCATCGTTACCGGGTCCACCGCCGGCATCGGCCGCGGGACGGCCGAGGGGCTGGCGCGCGCCGGCGCCGCGGTCGTCGTCAACGGTCGCGGCAGCGCGCGGGTCGACGAGGCGGTGCGGCAGATCCGAGACGCCGTTCCCGGCAGCGACGTATCCGGTGTCGCCGCCGACCTTTCGACGATGGAAGGCGTGGAGGCGCTCGTTGCGCAGGCTCCCGACGCCGATATCCTCGTCAACAACGTCGGCACGGCCCATCTCCGCCCCTACGCGGGCATCGACGACATCGCCGCCATCCCCGAAGCCGACTGGCTGGGGCTGTTCCACCTCAACGTGATGAGCGGCGTGCGCGCGAGCCGGCACTACCTGCCGCGGATGGTGCGGAAGGGCTGGGGACGGGTCGTGTTCGTCAGCAGCGAGTCCGCGGTCAACACCCCCAAGGAGATGCTCGACTACGGCATGACCAAGACCGCGCAGCTCGCCGTGTCGCGCGGGCTGGCCGAGGCGGTCGCGGGCACGGGCGTCACGGTCAACGCGGTCCTGCCAGGCCCGACCCGGTCCGAGATCCTCGGCAACCTCATGGCGCGGCAGGCGAGGGACCAGGGCATCACCCAGGAGGAAGCCGAGCAGGCCTTCCTGGCATCGCTGAGACCAACGAGCCTGCTCGGGCGGTTCGCGACGACCCGGGAGGTCGCCAACATGATCGTCTACGCCTGCTCGGAACAGGCATCCGCGACCAGCGGTGCGGCGCTGCGTGTCGAGGGCGGCGTCGTCCGCTTCGTGGCGTAGACCACCTCGGCCACTGGACGCCGGCTGCTTACGGGAACACCGGCCGCCGACCGCAGACGCCCGCCGCACCCTCGTTGATGCGCAGGCCTTGAGGCGCCGGTCCGCACCTCACGCGCCGAAGTAGGCCGCGAGTTCCTCCGGCGTGTCCTGCGGGAACGCCAGCTTCAGGTGGTCGAGGAACGCCGAGGCCCGTTCGCCGAGGACCGGCTCATGGCAGACAGCCGGCGTCGATGCGGGATTCGAGCGTTCCGCCGGCGCCGCGAAGGTTCATGCGGTCCGTTCCGTCGTCGCCTTCCGCGCCTGGGCCACGGTCAACCATACGGCCGAGACCAGGAAGTAGGCGGCGCCAAACGCGGCGTAGGGCGCGATGTCCGTGATCCCCGGCGTCGAGGCACCGTTCGCCTGAAAGATGAAGTGGCCGCCCGCGAGGGCTGACTGGGCTCCACTCAGCACCATCGCCCACTGGGCGCCCTCCTGCCAACGCCGCACGCCGGTCGCGAGCTGCAACAGTCCGGACAGGATCGCCCAGACACCGAACACCGCCAGCACTGCGTGCATGCCCGATCCGAGCGCGACAGCCACCCCGACGGCGACGACGGTGCTGGTGGCCGCGTTAAGCGCCTGGCTGGGATTGGCGGCCAAGCCGCCGCTGCGACGTGCGTCGATGACGTTGGCGACGGCGTCCCAGGCGGGGTAGGCGACCAGGAGCGCCGCCGCGGCCGGCGGCATGGCCTTTCCGATGGTGAAGGCGGCGGCGACCCAGCCGACGGAAATTCCGGCACGGAGGAAGTAATAGGAGCTCAGCCAGTGCGAAGTGTCACGGCCGGTTTTTTGGACGGTCGTCATAGACGCTCCTTTCGGGTGCGGGGCGAGGCGGAGGATCGGGGCGACGAACAGTCACGCGGAAAATGCCGGCGACTGATCCGCCGGGTCTCGTGAAAGCGGTGTCTTTGCAGGGGGATATGCCTCGCTTCGGTAGGCACTTTTACAAACGGACCCCGTTGGCACCCATGACCGGATCGCTCGAAAACTTGACCGTTCCTCCGGACGGTGGACCAAGCGTCGCCTCCGGCGACCTCCTCTCCCTCGTCCTGGCGCAGATCAGGCTCACCGGGGACCACGTCCGGTCCCATGAGGTCGAGCGGTCGGCGAGCCTGGACCTGGAGGCCGGGGCCGCTCACGTCCTCGTGGTCGCCGAGGGTTCGCTCCACGTCGAGGGCGACGGTGCGGAGCGTGCGGTCATCGACACGGGCGATCTCGTGCTCCTGCCCCGCGGGCTCGGAGGGGCTAGGCTGGTGGCGTCCGCCTCGCGCGCCTCGGTGATCGTCTGTCGGTTCTGGTTCGATCCCCACGCCCTGCGCGGCATGGTCTCGGCCCTGCCCGGGCGCATCCACGTCCGGCGCGACGAGGGGGCGGGGTGGCTGGAGGGCATCGTGCCCTTCCTGATGGTCGAGGTGACCGATGACGAGCCGGGCGCGGCCCTGATGATCTCGCGGATAATCGACGTCATCGTCATCCGCACCCTACGGACCTGGGTGCGGCGCGGACACACCACCGGATGGCTGGGAGGACTCTCGGACGCCCGCATCGCCCGGGCGCTGAAGGTCATGCACGAGCGTCCATCGCGTCCCTGGGGCGTCGAGGCCCTGGCGGACGCGGCGGGCATGTCCCGGTCGAGCTTTTGCGAGCGGTTCGCGGCGCTCGTCGGGCGCTCGCCCCTACGCTACCAGAACGAGTGGCGGCTCACGCTCGCCCGGGATATGCTGGTCGCCCGCGAGGCGCGTGTCGGAGAGGTCGCATTACGCGTCGGATACGAGTCGGAGGCAGCCTTCAGCCGCGCCTACAAGGGCATGTTCGGGCACCCGCCGCGAGACGAACCTGCGCCGCCGAGCGGGCCCGGATCACGCGAGTAGGACTGCAACTTGCTACAAGGGCGCTCAGCATAGGCATGTTCGTGCGCGGTGCAGGTTCGACATCGAGCACGGCTTCGTGGGTCGGGGAGCTAATGTGCCCGAACCCGCTTCGGTCAATGCCGCTCGTCACGTCATAGTCGGCCGCCGTACGATTTTGCCGTCACAGCGGTCCGGGGCCGAACAAATCTTCGGCCCCAGTCACAGATGTCAGATGCTCGGATGTAGCCCCCGAACTGGGCTCACCGCCTCCAGCACCGAGGCGGCGCGCAGGAGGGTCGTCTCCGCCTGCCAGCTGCCCACCAGTTGCACGTTGATCGGCAAGCCCTCGCGGCTCGTCCCGAACCGCATCGACAGGCCCGGCAGGCCGGTGACGTTCAGCGGCACGGTCGCCCCCTGCAGGTAAGTCAGGTCGACCGTCTCGCCGTTGACCACAAGTTCGCTGATGCCGTGCTTGTGCGCGGGCACCGGCAGCACCGGGGTCAGGAGCACGTCGAAGTCCCGGAAGTAGGCCGCGTAGCCGTCCCGCAGCCGCTCCGCCGCCTGCTCGGCCGCCACGTAGTCCTCCACCGTGGTATCGGGCAGCGACAGCATCGTCCTGGCCATCTTGTACATCTGGTCCTCGTGCCCGGCGACCGCCTCGCGGAAGGCCGGCTTCATCTCCATGACGTGCAGCTTGTTGAACACGTCCAGGGCGAAGTCGCGCTCCAGCGCCGGGATGCGCACCTCCTCCGCGTGGTGGCCCTCGCCCGTGAGGGCCTCGGCGGCGGCCCGCACCGTGGCGGCGACCTCCGTGTCGATGGGCCCGAAACCCGGCCCGACCATCCAGCCGACGCGGAGCCTCCGGTCGGACGTCACGCCGGCGTCGAACGGGACGGTGCTGGTCGCGAAGGCGTCCTGCCCGTCGGGGCCGGCGAGTTGCGAGAAGGCGAGCGCGAGGTCGCGGATCGAGCGCGCCATCGGGCCGACGTGCCAGAAGCGGCGGGGCGCCCGCGGCCAGATGCCGGTCATCGGCACGCGCCCGTGGGTCGCCTTCAAGGAGACGATGCCGGTCTGGGCGGCCGGGCCGCGCACCGAGATGGCGAGGTCGGTGCCCAGCCCGAGCGGCGACATGCCCGCCGCGATGGCCGCCGACTCGCCGCCGCTCGACCCGCCGGGCGTGCGGTCGAGGTCCCAGGGGTTGTTCGAGCGTCCCGAGAGCAGGTTGTCGCTCTCGATCCAGTAGGAGAACTCCGGCAGGTTGGTCTTGGCGAGCAGGATGCCGCCAGCCTTCTTCATGCGGGCGACGCTGGTGGCGTCGGCGTCGGGGGTGCGGCCCTTGAAGATCGGCGAGCCGCGTTGGGTCAGCACCCCTGCGGTGTCGATGGAGTCCTTCACGGTGAAGGGCACGCCGTGCAGCGGGCCGAGTTCGCGACCCTCCATGACCGCCGCCTCGGCTTCCTTCGCGGCGGCGAGCGCACCTTCCGCCACGGTGACGATGGCGTTGACCTGCGGGTCGACCGCCTCGATGCGGTCGAGGTGCGCCTTTACGACCTCGACGGGCGAGAGTTGCTTCGTGCGGACCAATTCGGCGAGCCGGGTCGCGTCGGAGAAGATGATGTCCTGGGTCATGGCCGTTTTCCCTGCCTAACGTTCGGTAGGCAGACAGCTAAGGCTGGATTTCCAGGCCGTCAACCCCTAACTAACGATTGGTAGGTTTTTGATTCGGGGGTGGGGGGCAGGAGTGAGCACGAACGCGAAGGAGACGATCCTGGCCGCCGCACGGAAGACCGCGCAGGCGCATGGCTACGGCGGGTTGAGCTACCGCGACCTCGCCGCGGAGGTCGGCATCAAGGCGGCGAGCATCTACCACCACTTCGCCAGCAAGGCGGACCTCGGCGCGGCCGTGGCCCGGCGCTACTGGGAGGACATCGCGGTCGAGCTCGAAGCCATGCTGGAGACGACCGGCGACCCGAAGGAATGTCTGCGGCTCTACCCGGGCACCTTCCGGCGCTCACTGGAGGACGGGAACAGGCTCTGCCTGTGCAGCTTCATGTCGGCGGAGTTCGCCAACCTGCCGGAGGCCGTGCAGCGGGAGGCTCAGCGCTTCGCCGACGTCAACGTCGCCTGGCTTGCCAAGGTGCTGGTGATGGCCAAGGCGGTGAAGCCCGGGGACGCGGAGGCGCGGGCGCGGGCGATCTTCGCCGCGGTGTCCGGAGCCCAACTCTACGCACGGAGCCGTTCGGACATCTCGCAGTTCGATGCCCTTATCGAGGGCTACCGCACCTCGGGGCTCCTGCCGGCCTAGGGGCCGGGGTCACCCGCGGCCGAGCAAGCGTAGCGTCCCAACCACGACCGCGTCGGACATCGCATCCGTCAGTCGAGATCGGACCGGGGGAAGGGCATCAGCCTGCAAACGCGGAGGGGCGAGCCGCATTCGACCTCAGAGGCCGTCCGGACCGCTCCCGTCGCTTCTCGACACCGGACGTTCGCCGGGAGCCTGGCGATTTCGTTCGACCCACCCCTACGCGGTGTGCGCTTTCTCACCGTGTCTTTGTGGACTGGTGCATTAGCCAGCCCAGATGAGCATCAGCATCCATGCCGTCAGCGTCCCCGTCTTTGTCAACTCGCTGCGCAACATGAGCGTGTGGCTAGACAAGGCGGCATCGGAGAAGCCGGAGGCTGAGTTGCTCCTCGGCCGTCTTGCGCCGGACATGCGGGCCTTGCCGGCCCAGTACCAGATGGCATCCGACAGCGCGAAAAACGCCGTGGCGCGGATCGCCGGAATCGAGGCGCCTGCGATGCCGGACGTCGAGGCGACCTTTGCCGAACTCAAGGAGCGCTGTGCCAGGACGATTGCCTTCGTTGAAGGCATAGAACCGGCGGCTTTGGCCTCAGGCGCGGAGCGGGAGGTGGAGCTGAAGTTTCCGAACGGTATGGGTTACCGCTTCAGCGGGCAGGCCTATCTCACCGGTTTCGCCCTTCCGAACTTCTTCTTTCACGTCACCACCGCCTACGCGATCCTGCGCAGCGCCGGCGTGAGCCTCGGTAAGCCGGATTTCCTACAGCATCTCGGGCCGCCGAACATCCAGGCTTCGGAGTAGGCGTCGACGCCTTTCGACTTAAGGATCGGACAGGCACGATGCGATGTCACGGGTGTCGTCTGACGGCACCGGGCCGGATCGCCCGACGCAGCCACGTCGGCACTAAGCGCCGCCGAACCTCAGCCTCACGGTGGATCGCCGGCGGGTGTTGTTCGGTCGATTGCCGGTGAGGTGCGTGCCGGTCGGCCTGGGCCCACTTACGGGACGAGGGCAGCTTCCACTGGCATGGCAAGAGGCTCTGCATCCGACAATGCGCCGAAAACTTTTCGGCAGTAGGCCGCCAACCGGTCGGCGCGGTCGGCTTCGCCACGAAAGGCGTTGTGCCCGTCCGGACGCACCCAAACGAGCTCAGGTCGTCCCTCCAGGCCGTAGGCCCCGTGCGCCTTGCCGTCCATGTCCGAGAGGACGGGGGTGGCCGTGCCATCGGCCATCGGGTCCGCCAGCACTAGGGCGTCTCTGCAAAGGGTTCACAGGCCGCGGGATCGGCCCCATGTGGGCCTGATGCGACGCTTTGAACTGACTGACGCGCAGTGGGAGCAGATC
>NZ_LMPY01000016.1:0-108288 GCF_001424445.1 Methylobacterium sp. Leaf361
CGGAACCGAGCACTTCAGCGCCGCTCGCTCGCCCAGCCATCGTCACGCGACCGACGATGCACTAACTTCGAACCTGGGCCACCGCATGGGGGCAGGCCACGCCGAGCGGCAAGGGATAGCCGAGCATCACCAGGAACAACCGCCCGCGGCGCCGTCGACCCCGCCTCCGTGGCGCGAGGTCACAACGGACGAGTATCACCCGCGAATCCACGAGGACAGTCTCGGCGGCTCTGCCTACATCGCCGCCGGCCGCGTGGTGCACCAGATGCTGCAGGATCAGCTCGACGGGAAGTACCGCCTCAGGCTTGTTCTCCGCGAGTCCGTCGACCTCGCTGGCCGGGACAAGAAGCGTCAGAACCCCTACTGGCTATGGGCCTACGATCGCGGCGTGAGCACGATCCTGAGCGCGGCCGAGGTCGTGATCGAGATGCGATCCGGCCAGCGCCACACCGTCCGAATGGTACGCAATCCCGAGGATGCCAAAGACCCCGGCAGTGGATGGGCGGACGGCGTGCAGGGTGGGATCGCGCCGGGGCCTTGGCTGAGACGGCCAGTTCCGATCCGGTGACTGCTCAGTCGCGCTCTTCGTCGGCGGCAAAATCAGTTCGGCGACAGCCAACGCGGCGCAAGCGGGACTGCTACCGCTCAGCTACACCATCACGAAGGTGAGGAGTAATTTAATGGCCAAAAGCAAATTGCTGCGAATGGACAATATCGGCGTCGTGGTGGAATCCCTCGATGAAGCCATTTCCTTTTTTACCGAGCTTGGGCTGACGTTTGAGGGGCGAGCCCTGGTTGAAGGAGAATGGGCCGGACGCATCACTGGGCTGGGTAACCAGCGCGTCGAGATCGCAATGATGGTCACTCCCGACGGCCACAGCCGGCTCGAGCTCTCGCGTTTCCTCGCCCCACCTGTTGTCGCCGATCACCGAAACGCACCAGTGAACGCGCTCGGTTACCTGCGCGCTATGTTCACAGTGAGCGACATCGACGAAACACTCGCAAGACTCCGCAAGCACGGTGCGCAGCTTGTCGGCGAAGTAGTCCAGTACGAGGATTCGTATCGGCTCTGCTATATCCGCGGCCCAGAAGGACTTCTCATCGGACTGGCAGAACCACTCGGGCTTGTCGGTGATGTTTAGGCGATCAGCTGCCGATCCGTCCAGCCGAGCCGGTGCGCCTCGGCGCCGAACTGGTCGAGGAAGGCCAGCGCGTTCGACCGCATCGCCGCCCACTTCGCCGGCAGGAGATACCGGCACGGCGAGGCGTGCTCGGACAGGCGCTCGATCTGGTCGCGCCAGGAGGCGACGGCGGGCGGAAGGTCGGCGGCGGGGTTGGCTGACATGCCGGTGCGGGTACCGGCAGCGCCTTAACAATCCGCTTGGGTACCACCTACCCTGCAGCCGAGAAGAAAGGGAGCTCCAGGGTCTCGTTACGCTTCGGGAAGGCTTGATTGAGAGCGAGCATGAAGCTGTCCCAATCAGCGCTGGCGCGTTGAAGCGCCATAATTGCGAACAGATGCTGCGACAACATCGGATGGCCAACGTCGTCTGTCAGCCACTGATGATGCTTCGATTTGCGGCGCCCCCTTTCATCTTTCGGATTGTGGGCCTCAAGTTCTTCTAGGACCCCGGGTGCCAAACGCTCGTACACGATGTCTTTCGTGTAGTGCGCCACAACGCTGAAGCGGTTTTTGCCCATGCCGGGCCAATTCCAGCCGCGCAACCGATAGATCTGTTTATAAAATTCATCCGGGAAGCGCTTTACCCAAGCCGCCAATTCCTTGCGGATGATCTGTTCAAGATAAGCCTGCAGAGCATCCCGGGGCCTCAGATCCTGGTACCCGGTAGCCTCATCAACTAGTGCAATGATGCCGAGGCGTGAGAACGCTCGAACAAGGATCTCACACTGCTGGGCAACGATGAGCTGCGGGGGCGTAAGGACGTTTCCAGCCTGCCGAGCATCCAAGTAGATTTCACAGACTGCCGGCAAGATTTCGGCTTTGTATCCTTCGCCACGGCCGCCGCGATTTGTTCGAAATTCGATAGGAGCGAGGACCGACTGGTAATCTTCCCGAATAAAGGGGGTGAGATTTTTGGCCTCCAGAAACACGGGGAGCTGGGTACCGCTGTACTTTCTTCCGCGCCATGTCCGCTTCAGTGCCTTCATGACCCCGCGGGTAGAGAGAAGCCGCTCGCCGTTCTCGAGGACATAGCAGTCCATCTCAGCGTCGCCGACCTTTAGCACGCCGACGTGCGTAGCGAGCGGAAGCCCTTCGGTATCCCAGCGGGCCTTGGCCGCATTTCTCGCCTGAGCTTTCCGCTCTTCTGGCGTCAACGAGGCAGCGCGAGCGACGCCTCCCTTGGCTCTGTTGGATTTGAACGTAAAGGTCATCGCGGCCTCAGAATGCCTGCATTAATGGGATAATGCAGGCATAAGGCAGGTGGTTCCGCGCAGAATGCGTGCAAAGCGGGGGAAGCCAAGGAGGGGCCGCGAGACGCAGTGTTCGACACCGATGAAACGATGGCAGGCGCCTTTCCTCGGCAAGAGCCCGAATGCAGCCCAATATTGTGAGGTGACTGGTACCTTGCCCGCTCAGCCCGGCCCGGATCCGCCCACATGAGGGCTGGAGCTGTACCCCTTTGCATGCACCGCGGCCAAACGCATGCCGCTATCTTGCGATCTCGGTTCGGCTTGGTAGAGTGAGCGCGGGTTAGGCACCTGTGACCTGTCGCCGGGTCAAACGTCTTTCGGAACCCTCCTGACGGTCTCGCATCCCCTTAGGGCATGCAGCTAACCGGCGATCTGCGAAGCCCGACCTGGAGATGCTGCCGTGTTCAAGCTGCACGTTGCCGTCACACGCGCGTCCGTCGACGCCATGAAGGCCGACCTCACCAAGACCCTTCCGGACGTGAAGTCTTCTCATCGCTGTGAGGCGCTGGCGCGCGCCTTCGGCTTCCGCACTTACGCAACCATGCGGGCCGCTACCGCGGACGCCTCTGAGGCTTTAGTCCGCGAAGCCGACGCGTGTGTTTTCGCTGCCTACTTGGTCGGGCACGGGTTTGAGGTCGATACGCGCCTTTTCCAGTATGCCGCGGCGCGGGCTGCGATGGAGGCAGTGCTGGCCTCCGAGCCGCAGCTGAACCCCAATGGATTTGGCGCCGGTGGTCCCAAGCGGGTCAATGGGATTTGGGAGACCCAGGCCGCTCGAGCAAAGCGCGTCGAGGATGCCCGAACCAAGTTCATGGACGAGACCAGCGTCGAGGAGTTTCTACTGGCTCTCGCCTTCGTGTCGCGGCTTACACCGATGAAAGTGATCAATTCTCGCGCGGGTAGCTACGGTCTAAAGCATGACGCCGAGAGGCAGCCGTGCACCTTTCCTGATGGCCGGCCTCTCGGGCATGGCTATATCTCGAATGGAGCGTTCATCGTCGCAGCAGTCCATGCCGGCTTCCGGTTCAAGGCCTACGAGGATGCGCGTGGCCTGCCGTCATTGAACGTCGCCTTCAACATGTCGGCACGCTCAATCACCAGGGCGAGGGCCGGTTCGAACGTCTCAAACAAACCGCAGCGTTCAAACGAGGCCACGGGTGGGGCTCAGATGGCGCTGCACTGAACGAGACGCCGGCTGCGTTAGCCGCCCGCTCGGCCCCGCCCCGATCCGCTTACGGGGCAGGGTTGACACCGGCCTCAAAACTCTGTCCCGCGAAAATTGTCGAAAGCAATTGGAGTGGCGATATGAAGACCAGCGACAAGATCAAATTTCGGTTCGAGTCGGACGCCGATCATGAGGGCATCAGCAAAGATGCCGTCGGCCTAGTTCTACGAGCCGAAGATCTGCCAGCGAACCCGAAAATGGTTGAGGTCGAGTTCGGCGGAAAGAAGCTTTGGGGGTATCGTTCCGAGAGCCGCTTTATGCTGGTAGATCCCACTGGTTGAGGCGAGCACGAAAAAGCCCCGCGCGGCGGTGCCGGGCGGGGCTGAAGGTGTCTCGGGAGAAACGGCCGGCCCGACGCGAAGGAAGGTCAGCTTTGCGCACTCGCGGATCCCCGACTACCTGCGTATGCTGATCGTCATGCATCCCGCACCTTTTCGCGTTTGTGCCGTCGACTGCCCGCTTGCATCACTTCTGGCCAGGCCAGCGGCAGACATCGGTGCTGCATCGGCGGAAGCGGTGTGGATGGCGCAGTTCATCGGGCGTGTAGGCAGCAGCGACTACCTGATCAGGATCATGGAAGGCGATCGGGTTGTAGAGGAAGCCTTGGCTTCTTGGTGGCGCCAGCTCACTCCGCTGGAACTGAAGTGCCTGATCGCTGACTTGAGGTGAGGGCCAACGCCGATATTCCGGCGTAACCGCGAACGTCGCCAAGCGGATCACTACGCCGCGGCGCGGCGGTTAACACGAAAAAACCGCCGCGGCCGGAGCCGGGCGGTTCGAGGTGGTTGCGTTCACGGGATGTAGACGGCGGAGGCGCTGCTTAATCCACTGGAGGCCGCTGTCGGTCTGCGACCCACCCGCCGATGAACAGGCCGATTATGAGGCCGACGCCGACTCACATCATGGTCTCGGTGGGGGGGCCTTTCCAGAGGCAGGCGATGTGCCTCAGCCGAATGAGCCCACCGCCGGTAGGTCACGATCTGCCGAAGGCAGGCGCTTGGCAATCCGCGCCCGTGGCAGCTGCGCCATCGTCTCTGCATAGCCGGGTGCAACAGTTTCAGGCACGAGAACGATGCGCGCGGCGGCGCGGTCTTTCATGGTCGACATGGGACGCTCCGTGCAGCACTGGGCAAGGCCCACTTGTGCGATGCAACGGATATAGGGTGCGGCGCGATAGGGCGCTGCTGCACGCGGCGTTCTGTCAGCGCTTGCAGCGCACCGCGTCCGGCAGCCGGTGCGTCCGCCTCACCCGGGCAGAGACGCGCAGGAAGGTCACGAAGTTCTCCGCCTCATCGAGGCTCATCCCGCTGGCCACTGGATCATGGTCCTGCACGACTGTGTGGGTTCCATCACCGGCGAGCTTCACGCTGATCCTCGGCATCACGCCTCTCCCTGCAGAACCTCAGGAGGCGCTCTGGCTCGGAACAGCGCCTTACAAATCAACCGACAGACCATGCGCTTGGTTCTGACCGTCGGTTGGGCGTCCACAGATCGCTGAGGGCGATTGGCCTACGACTGTTCCGACACAAGGCGAGTTGGAGGCTGACGAGCGCTGAAGCGTTGGGCATCACGAGAGCATGAAAGGCAGCAGAGACGCAGTAGCCGAGCCGGCTGCTATGGCGACGTCCAGGAAGGCTTCGACTGGGTCATCAGGCGACAGGAGCACCCAATCCGCGAAGCCTGCGGTCAGTATAATCATGAGAGCCGCGAGGACGAAGCGGGTTCGGAGAGGCGGCTGCGTCATGATCCGGTCTACGCTCGAACCGAGCCGGTGGCCATCCGACACGCTCGGTCCTGAAAGCAGAAAATCCGCCCCAGATTGCCCCCCGGGATGTTCCACAAGTAACCTTTCGCTATGAGACCGACTCCTGCAGGGGCTTCCCCTTGTCGACGACGTAGACCGACAGGACTTTGATGGTCTGGTCGCCGACGACGGTGTAGCCGGAGTGATGGAGCCCTCTGGGAATGACGCCGTGTTCGCCCGGGAAACGCTCCAGCGGCGGTCGACCGGGCTCCAGCACCATGCCGCCCTCCAGCACGTAGAACGTCTCTTCGCCGTGGTGATAGTGGCGCGGCGAGGTCACGCCAGGCGGAAACTCCACCAGTTGGGTGACGATCTCCAGATGATCGAGACCGGTAACCGGCGATCGGCTGAGCTCAGTCCGCTTGATCGCCGGAGCGGGGTTGAAGTCAGCGCTCACCATTTGCTTCTCCTGCTCGACGCCGGCTGGTGCGGTCCCATCGCCGAAAGCCGATCCACCCTGTCTGAGCGGTCAGGGGCTCCTCTCAGTCCCAACTGATTACAATTTGATATCGGCCAGAAATCAATCGCGAAACCGGTAGATATCTATCGCGACTGAACCGTTTCGCCGCGAAAGCCCTTGACGAAATCCTAAATTGATCTCGTTTATCGCGCACGCACATCATGGAGGCGCAAATGGACGAGAACACATCGACCCCGATGGCGGAACAACCTCCCTTCGTCGAGCTAACGACCGAGATCGTTGCGGCCTACGTGGCGAACAACTCCGTGCCGGTGGCTGAGCTGCCGGCGCTTTTGTCGAGTGTTCATGCTGCGATCGCCGGTCTCAACGGTGCTTCTGCTTCAGCCGAGCCCAAGGCGGAGAAGCTGACTTCGGCCCAGATCCGCAAGTCGATCACTCCGGACGCGCTGATCAGCTTCATCGACGGCAAGCCTTACAAGACCCTCAAGCGGCACCTCACCGGCAACGGCCTGACGATGGAAGAGTACCGCCAGCGCTTTGGGCTGCCGGTGGACTATCCGTCCACGGCCGCCAGCTACTCGGCCATGCGCGCTGAGTTCGCCCGGAGCAACGGGCTCGGTCAGAGGCGAAAGGCGGCTGCGAAGGTGGCGGACGTCGCCGAGACCGTTGCCGATGCGCCCAAGCCCCGGGGTCGGAAGAAGGCTGCCGAGGCCGCTGCCGCTCCGGCTGAGAACCCGGCCAGGGCGCGGAAGTCGAAGAAGGCCGCCGCTGCCGAATAGGGTGGAGCGCAAGAAGGAGCCCCGGCCCCCTAATCGGCCGGGGCTCCTTCGTTTCAGACGCTCAGCCAGCGCGCCGGTTGCAGCGGACGTATGCCGAGGAACCCCACGCACTCGTCCACGTCAGGTGGTCGCCGTCGACGACGAGACGGACCTTGGTGGACCAGCGGCGATCGTGATCTCCGCAGTCGGCGGCCATGATCCAGGCATTTCCGGCCCGATGAGCGTCACGGAAGCTGCAGACGGTGTCGCCCGCCTTGGCGCGATCGGGCGTGATCGTCGCTGGCAGATAGCCTTTGCGGCGCCCTCGTGCGCCGCAGGCATCGGCCGTAGGCCCCCAGATCCCAACATAGTCCGCCACAACTGAAGCCGGTTGAGGCGCGACTGCTGGTGCCTGGAGATGGGCTTCGGGCATCGGTTGTGGCGGCTCGATCTCGACGGCGGGCACCTCTGCGGTTGCTGAGATCGAGGAGGTTGCAGGAGGCTCGGGCGTCGCCATCCCGATTACCTGCCGCGGGAAACCCTCGACCTGTTCAATGAGCGGCTCCTCGAAGGCTTGGGCAGATTGGGTCGGAAGCGGCAAATCTTCAGTGAGGTAGGCGGCACAATAAGCGAACAGGCCGATCCAACAGACTGCTAGAAGGATTTGGGGAGCATTATTGCGTCGACGTTCGATCTGGGGCTTGACAGCCGCTTCGGCCAAGAATGTCGCCCCCATCTCTTTCTTCCGCCTCCGCCTTCGACTGGCCTGTATGCCCGGCGAGCATTCACGGTGATCCGGATGACAGTCATCCCGATACAGCTCAGCCGTCGCTCAACTTTGAATTGTTGAGTGATTGGATTACCGTCGGGCGAATGGTTAACGACAGGTTAATGCCAGGCGGTTTCCTCAATCCCAATATGATGCCGCGGCTGCGGCATAGTAGCTACGGCGGCCGATCGCCTGCTGATCGAGCTGCGGGCCGGCATTGAGGCGCTCATCCAGCGCCCGCCGGATCACGCTGGGGTCGGCCGCTTCCGCGTCGCGCAGCTGCCAGATGAGTACGATGCCGCCCAGGAGCGAGGTGAAATCGCTCGCCCCCGCCAGTTGGGCCGACCTCGGCCTGATGCGGAAGGCAATTCACGAGGCCTGGCAGCAGTTCGAACCGGATCCGCCGGCTCCGGAAAGCGCCCCCGCACCAGATGAGTCCGCGCCGGAGCCAAGCAACCCACGATCCTCCGCGTCGTTGCCCCGTTGACTAAGGCAAGGCGGCGCGACCGCCGGAGACCTGGCTATGCGCTGCCGAGCCCCTGTTGTCTTGGCCCTCGCCGTTGGCGTGCATGCCGCACCCGCCTACGCGCAGACCCAGGAAGAGCAAGCCTTGGCCCTGCTTCGCGCATCCAGCGCGCAGTCGGCCATCATCACGTTCTGCGGCAAGCACTACGCGATCGACGGCACGACCGCGCTGCGGATATCTCAGACCGCGCGAGACGTGGCCACCAAGGTGCTCGGCCAGGAGCGGGCGAACGCCGCTTTCAAGGACGAGCTGGCGCGGCGCTACGCCGAGGTGAAAGAGGTCGGTGAACAGCAGTGGTGCACCGACCAGCGCGACGAGCTGTCGGAGGGCGATGTGCGGATCTTCAAGAACTGAGGCACCGTCTTGCACTCGACTCGCTGTCGCACGGCAGGCACCACAGCGACCCTTGCTTGACGCCGGTCGGTTCGGCCCCGCCGCCTGATCCGATCACAGACGGCGGGGGAACCCCGGATCTCACCAGCGGTGAGCCTGACCGTTACGCGACGCGGCTCGACAGCATCATGCTGGAGGCGGGTTAGCGCGCCGTCAGCTGGGCCCGCGGGGCCTTGTGTCGAAACAGGCCGCGCACGAGCCGGAAGGGCAGCCGCACGAGCCTGTAGAGGGCATGGGCGGCCATAACGGCGAGGACGGCGACAAGCGCCAGGATCGTGTTCAACAATGCAGGCACTCCGGACGGCGTGAACTAAGCGGCCGCCTCCCCGTGGCCCTCAGGAGGCGCGCCGATCGCGGCGGGATTGTGGGCCTAGGGCGGCGCGCATGGTCGCCGAGTAGCTCGATACTGGCAGCTGCGGCTGTGGCCCGAACCGTGCACGACGCAACTTCGCCCATGGCGGGCGTTTCCTCCTCGACTCGGCCGGGGCCTACGGGCTCCGGCCTCTTTCGTGAGGATCAAGCATGTCGCCGTGGTTGGCTGCCGTCCTGAGCCTCGAGACCGCGCTGTGCTCCGCGATCCTGGCTGAAGCTGCACACGATCGGCTTGAAGAGGAAGCGCCCTCAACTGGGATCGCCCGCGTCTCAGCGTGGCTCCTGCTGGCCGCCACCGGCTTCCTGCTCTGGTCGAAAGCCACCTGACTGGCCGCGTCGTCGTGTTGATCGGTCGGCGGGGATCGGAACAGGTCGATTAGGGGTGCACTATCAAGGCAACGGGTCTCGCAGCCTGACGCCAGGGCCGCCGCTGTCCTGGGGTATGAACTGAAGGCCCTCAGCCTCGAGAGCGCGCTGGACGGCCTGGACATTCACCGAGCGTCCAGCGATCGGCCCAGCCGCTGCGGCCTCCATGTTGCGGATCGTGTTGACGTTTAACCGAGCGAGCTCGGCGAGCTTGGATTGCTCCATGCCTATGAGCGCGCGCGCCGCCTTAAGCTGGTTGCCAGTGGTAAGCATATAGCCCTCAGATTGGGCAATCTATGTATCACACCTAGAAAAGCGTTGACATGGCGCTCAGCATGGCACATCTAGGTATCAGAACCAAATCTGAGCTTGCCAGATGTCCATCCAGCGCCGCATCTCTTGGAACGCCGCTCTTCGCAACGTCCGCGATGACCGCGGCGTGATTGCGACCGGACTTCTTGCCGCCAGAGCCAGCATCAACCTGACGATCCGCCTCAGCCGCCGCTCTCTGGTCATCGCCGGCAGGTTCGACCGGTCTGCGATCATGCTGGCCGCTGCCAAGGCCGCTCGAGCCCATCAGGAAAGGTTCGGCTGCTCTTGGGCCGAGGCCATGGCGGTGGCTCTCAAGGCCGCCTGGGGCGCCGCCAAACTCGCCCGCCACATGGCTGCCCACTGAAGCTCTGACCGCGCCGGGCAGATCCGCCTGGGCCCTCTTTCACCGCCACCTCGACCACCACGAGCCCCACCGGGAGCCCGATCGATGACGTACGCCCGTATCCCCGATTTCAGCCAGCCAGTTCCAACCCGCAGGCCCGCCGTTATCGACACGGTCCGCGAGCTGCCGCGCGAGCTCAGATCATCCATCCTGCCGAACGAGCCGATGCTTGACGCCATCGAGCTGTGGGATGAAGTCACTCCTGCTCCCCTATACACGGCGCACATCCGCGCCCGTCGCTTCCTGAATCTCGCGGGCGAGGCGCTCGCAGCCGCTCTCATCATCGCCGGAGGCGTGTTCGCCTTCGGCTACCTTCCTCTGACGTGAAGGGGAGGGGGCATGACCAAATCGACCTCAAGGAAACCGCAGGCAACACCGCGTGCGTCCCTGCGAGAGCGAGCGGCCGATGTAGAGGCATCCGCAGCTCGCGTTTTGCGACGGGAGCCCACACCCCACGCAGCGCCTCCTGCGTCACTGGCCCAGGTTCAAGCCAGGGCCGTGGACCTGAGCGGCCTCGGTATCACGCAGCTCAGCAACCTCTTCGACGTGTTCGAAGCGGTTCACCATCAGTGGCTCGCTGTGGGCTGTCAGCCGTTCGCAGAGCACCATGATCCGGTCAAAGGCGTGGCGCCGAATGCTGCGGGCAAATTGGCTGAGCAGGAAGCGACCCGCGCAGCTCTCATCCGAGACCGGATCGCTGATGAAGTTCGCCTTCGCCAACCGCAGGACGACTGGCAGCGCGACGAATCTCTCAGCCTACGCATCAAGGATGAGCTCCTCTGCGAGGGAGGGATCCGGAATCGAGCCCTCTTAATGGAAGCTGTGAAGGCCTGGGGCTGAGCATGAGCAACGTCGTCCCGTTCCCCGCCAGCCGCCGGATCGCGGCCAAAGCGATTCCACGTGAAGAGTTCGAGCAACTCGCCGAGCTCGCCCTCGACGTTGTCCAACGCATCGTCACTTTGCTTGATGGGGAAGACACCCAGGATGCTGCTGAGCACTTGAGAGGCAGGCGGCTGTCTCCTGATCGCGGTGAGCCAGAAGCAGGTGACGCTGGGGACAGCCGGTGATGCTGGGCTGCTAATCCGAGCGTGAAATGGTTGGCGCCGACAGAGCGGCTCAGCCCCAGCCTATTCCTCCCATACGAATTCCAGTCGGCCGCCTAAGATCGTCAAAGCCTTCTCGATCGCGCTTGTTCTCACGTGCCCACTCCGCGATGTGGAGCGGAAATACTGACCTGAAGCAGCCTCAAGATCGAGGAACCGCATTGATAGGCCTTCTGCACGTGCCCGTAGCTTCACGGTGTCGACGATCACGTTGCCAGACAGTTTGAACGGATATGTCGGGCGGTAAAGCCTCAACTTGCATGCCTGGCCGCGAATGGCGTCGCCAGTACGTTTGGGAAATGCCTGTCGCACCTCACTCCAAGCTGCCACAGGATAGAGGCGTCGCAATCTGGATATTTCGGCAGCTGTCCAAGGCCGGATCGAACCCGTCGGCCAGCGGCGATACCATTGCACGGCGCAAGCGTTGAAGGTCCGATGTGGCAAGACGGCCGCCAGCTTTTTACGGTCGGGGTAGTGAGCCCGCACCAGCGCCAGTTCTGGCGCCGTCCAACGCCGATGCCCGCAATGCAATTCCATCCACGCGCTTGACGCAGGCATAAGGCGTCGTCGGATGCTCATGCGCCCACTCCCATTCGACCGGCCAGAGGCGTTCTCGAACTCGAATGGCCCGCACGCTCGCGGTGGCCTGGTCGGCTGGGATCAGGTTGTCGGTAGGTTCAGGGCTGCGAGGTAAAAGGCAGGTGAAGACCTCAGCATCTGCGGCGAGCAGATGCCACAACGCATGGACGGTTACCCGATCGAGAGGCCACGGCGATGGGATGAAGCCCGAACGCAGGCTAAGGAGATCGATACGATCGAAGAGCGCTGCGAAGGCAAGAAGGCCGCCCCTGGTAGCCGCCCGGCGCTTGCTGGCAGAGAACGCACACCGATTGGGTGACAGCATCACGGTCGAAGCCGACGTAGCGACCGAACTGGATTGGGTGCCCAAGAAGGTCCGAGCCGAGCGCGAGGGATGAGGTGGCACGACGCTCTCGCCAGCCATAGCCCGCTCTATGTGTGATCCCGCTGTGACCCAAACGAGAAAATCCGCCCCTTTTCAGGGGCGGCTTTCGCAATCAGATCAACGACTTAGCTGTCGACCAGTTACTTGATCTTGGTTTCCTTGAAGTCGACGTGCTTGCGCGCGACCGGGTCGTACTTGCGCATCGTCAGCTTCTCGGTCTGCGTGCGGGAGTTCTTCTTGGTGACGTAGAAATAGCCCGTGTCGGCGGTGGAGACGAGCTTGATCTTGACGGTGACGGCCTTGGCCATGGCGCGGCGCTCCTGCAGGGTGCGGCATTCCGCGTGAGCGAAACGCAAATGGCCGGGAGGGCCCGGCCGAATACGGGCGGGTGAATGCCCGATCGGGCCCGGCAGGTCAAGAGCGGACGCGCCGGCCCTCCGTCGCGGCGAGCCAGCCCGCGAAGGCCAGGAACAGGGCGAGCAGCGCCAGCGCGAACCCGTTCGGCGGCACGAGGTCGAGCCCGCCGCCGATCACCGGCGGCCCCAGCATCAGCCCGACATTGTAGAGCACCACGAAGGCCGCGTTGGCGCCCGCGAGATCGTTCGGCGGCGTGCGGTCGCCCAGCATCGCGAGGCCGACCGTGTAGAGGGTCCCGGCGATGCCGCCCCAGACGAGGAGCAGCGCGCCGAACGCCGCCGGATGGCCGGCCGCGAGGGGGATCAGGGCCGAGCCCGCCGCCCCCGCGAGGCCCGCGCCGAGGAGCACCGCGCCCCGGTCGAGGCGGTCGGCGAGCCAGCCGAACGGGATCTGGAACAGCACGTTGCCCAGCGCGATCAGGCTGACGAGGCCGGCCGCCCCTTGCGCGTCGTAGCCGAGGCGCAGGCCGTAGAGCGGCAGGATGGCGAAGATGCCGGTCTCCACCGCCCCGTAGGCCAGGGCCGCCGCCAGGGCGCCGGGGGCGAGCCGGACGTAGCCGAGGATGCCGCGGCCGGAGCCCGTCTCGATCGTCGGCGACAGCCCGCGGGCTAGGGCGATGGGCAGGCCGCCGGCCAGCATGAGGGCGGCCCCCGTCGCGTAGGGCGCCAGCCCCTCGGTCCCGACCAGGGCCAGCAGCAGCGGTCCGACCGCGAAGCCCGCCGCCAGCACGGTGGCGTAGATGCCCATCACCAGGCCGCGCCGCTCCGGCGGGGCGGCGGCGTTGATCCAGTACTCGGAGAGGACGAAGAGCGCGCCGAGCGTCGCCGAGAAGACGAAGCGCAGGGGGAACCACAGGGCGATGCCCGGCAGCATCGGGAACAGCGCGAGGCTGATCGCCCCGACGAGGAGCGCCAGGCCGAGCAGCGGGGCGACGCCGACCCGCGCGGCGAGGCGCGGCACGAACGGCACCGTGCAGATGCTGGCGATGCCCGCCACCGCGGTGTTGAGCCCGATCAGCGTGCTCGACGCGCCGCGCCGCTCCATCTCGATCGAGAGGAGCGGGATCGACAGGCTGAGCCCGATGCCGACGACGGTGACGCAGGTCACGGCCGCCGAGATCGCCGCCACGTCCTCCGAACTGATCCCCCGCCGCCCGTCCTGCAATCCGTCCGGACCGCTCACAAGGCCACCCGTTCGCGCCGCCCGTAGCGCTCGTAATGGAAGGGGATCATCCGGTAGGGCGCGAAATCGACGGCGATCTGCGCCTCCAGCTCGTCGAGGATCGCGCGGGTGATGAAGGGGAGGTCGAGCTTACGGGCCGCGTCGAGCTGCACCCAGGCGAGTTCGGTGAACTCGCCATCGGCCTGAACCCGCCCCGGCTCCTCGGCCGCCACCATCCGGCGGTCGACGGTGAAGAAGCGCGTGTCGAAGCGGCGCACGCGCTTCGGTGGGGTGATCGCGCGGGCGACGAGGTGCAGCGCCTCGAGGTCTGGCAGGACGCCGTGCCGGGCGAACCCCTCCCAGCCCGCAGGGACGTCCTCGGGCGCACCGTGCTCGGTCGTGCCGAGGAGCAGACCGGTCTCCTCGTAGGTCTCGCGGATCGCGGCGAGCGCCAGCGCCCGGCCGAGATGGTGCGGGGGCCGGGACACCTGCCGGGTCAGCGCCGCCTCGGCGTAGTCGGGGAGCGCCCCGGCCACCGGCATGTGGCGGTCGCCGAGTTCGATCCGGCCGCCCGGGAAGACGAACTTGCCCGGCATGAAGGCGAGGTTGGGGTTGCGCCGACCCATCAGGACCTTCGGGCCGCCCCGTCCGCGCCGGTCGATCACGATCATGGTCGCGGCGTCGCGCGGCCGCAGGCGCGCCGCGGCGGGCTTCCGCTCAGGAGCTGTGACGATCGGGGGCTCCCGCTGCGGCTCCGGCAAGGCGCGTCTCCTCAAGCCCCGGGGCGGGGCGGCTCCGCGGTAGCGTGGCGAAGCCGTGCATGCCAAGGGCGTATTGCAGCCCGACGACGGCGCCCTTCACGGGCTGGAGCAGGGCCAGCGCGAAGACGAGGGTGAAGACCGGCCACACGCCCATCTCGACCCAGAGCGGCACGTCGTAGGCGCTCTCGGTCTCCAGGATCAGATAGCCGACGATGTGGGCGACGATGAAGATCACCACGTAGGGCGGCAGGTCGTCGGCCCGGTGGTGGTGCAGCTCCAGGCCGCAGACGTCGCATTCCGGCCGCACCTTGAGGAAGCGGCCGAAGATCCGGCCCTGGCCGCAATGCGGGCAGCGGCCGACGAAGCCGCGGGCCATCGCGGGGATCAGGCGGGTGCGCTCGGGAATCGCGTCGGCGGCCATGCCCCGGCTGTACACCGCCCGGGTCAGCGGCGCGAGCCGCGGTGGCGCGCCCCGGTGTTGCGGATGCCGGGGGGACGGCCGGGCGGCGCGGCCTTGAAGGGCCGCCCGCCGGACTTCTTCCCCGGCCCTGCGGACCGGGCGCCGGAGCGGGTCCGGCCCTCGCTGAGCAGCTCGAAGCGCAGCGCCCCGGCCACCGGCGCGGCCTCCACGAGCCGCACCTCGACCCTGTCACCGAGGCGGAACGTCTCGCCGGTGCGCTCGCCCACCAGGGCGTGGCGGCCCTCCTCGTGGCGGAAATAATCGGCGCCGAGCTGCGAGACCGGCACGAAGCCGTCCGCGCCGGTCTCGTCGAGCTTGATGAACAGGCCGGCCCGGGTGACGCCGGCGATCTGGCCCGCGAAGGTCGCGCCGACCTGGTCGGCGAGGTGGTGGGCGATGAGCCGGTCGATCGTCTCGCGCTCCGCCGCCATGGCGCGGCGCTCGGCCGCCGAGATCTGCTCGCCGATCTGCGCCAGCTCGCCGAGGGAGATTTCGCTCGCGAGCCCGTCCGAGCCGAGCCGGCAGGCGGTGATCAGCGCGCGGTGCACGATCAGGTCGGCGTAGCGCCGGATCGGCGAGGTGAAGTGCGCGTAGCGGCGCAGGTTCAGGCCGAAATGCCCGAGATTCTCGGGCGCGTAGACGGCCTGGGCCTGGCTGCGCAGGATCACCTCGTTGAGGAAGACCCCGTGCTCCGTCTCGGCCGCCGTGGCGAGGATCCGGTTGAACAGGGCGGGGCGCAGCGCCCCTTCCTTGGGCAGCTTGATGCCCACCGAGGCCAGGACCTCGCCGAGCGCCCGCATCTTCTCCAGGGCGGGCTCGTCGTGGACGCGGTAGATCAGCGGCTGGCGCGCCTGCTCCAGGGTCTCGGCGGCGGCGACGTTCGCCTGGATCATGAATTCCTCGATCAGCCGGTGGGCGTCGAGGCGCTCCGGCACGATCACCCGGTCGACCGCGCCCTCGGGGCTCAGGAGGACCTTGCGCTCGGGCAGGTCGAGGGCCAGGGGCCCCCGGCGGTCGCGGGCCGCCCGCAGGGCCGCGTAGGCGGCCCAGAGGGGGCGGAGCGCCGTCTCCAAGAGCGGCCCGGTCGCGTCGTCCGGCCGCCCGTCGATGGCGGCCTGCGCCTGCGCGTAGGCGAGCTTGGCGCGGGAGCGCATCATCACCCGGTGGAAGGCGTGGCGGCGCTTCTCGCCGTCGGCGGCGATGACCATCCGCACCGCCAGCGCCGGCCGGTCCTCGCCCTCGCGGAGCGAGCAGAGGTCGTTCGAGATCCGCTCGGGCAGCATCGGCACGACCCGGTCGGGGAAGTAGACCGAGTTGCCCCGTTCCAGCGCCTCGCGGTCGAGGCTGGAGCCCGGCCGGACATAGGCGGCCACGTCCGCGATGGCGACGGTGAGGATGAAGCCGCCGGGGTTGGCCGGGTCGGGATCGGCCTCGGCCATGACGGCGTCGTCGTGGTCCTTGGCGTCCGGCGGGTCGATGGTCAGGAGGGGCCGGTCGCGCCAGTCCTCGCGGCCCTTCAGGGTGGCGGGCTCGGCGGAATCCGCCTCCGCCAGGGTCGCGTCGGCGAAGACGTGCGGGATGTTGTGCAGGTGCAGGGCGATCAGGCTCACCGCCTTCTCGGAGCCGAGTGAGCCGAGCCGCTCCCGCACACGCCCCTTCGGCAGGCCGAACCGGGTCTCGCGCTCCAGCGAGACGCTGACGAGGTCGCCGTCGCGGGCCTGCCCCTCCTCGCCGGGCGGGATCAGGATCTCGCGGCCCTGCGCGCGCTTCTCGACGGGCACGATCCGGCCGCCCTGCGCGCCGGCCCGGTAGACACCGATGATCTCGGCCTTGTTCTTCCCGATGACCTTGACGACCCGGCCGGTGTAGCCGCCCTCCGCGTCGCGCTCGACCCGGATCAGGGCGCGGTCGCCGATGCCCGGGGCCGGACGGTTGCCCTTCCGGGGGCCGCGGGGCTGCGTCAGCACGATGGCGGGCGGCTTGCCGGTGCCGGTCCACTCCACCGGGACCGCCAGGAAATCGCCGTGGCGGTCGCGGGAGCGGATGTCGGCCAGCACGACCGGCGGCAGATGGCCCGCCGGGGCGAGGCCGTCGCGGCCGCGGTCGAGGGCGCCGTCCTCCTCGATCTCCTTGAGGACGCGCTTCAGGTCGATCTTGGCGGCCCCCTTGATGCCGAAGGCCTTGGCGATCTCCCGCTTGCCGACGCGCTCCTTCGACTCGGCCACGAAGGCGAGGATCTGCTCACGGGTGGGGAAGGGCTGCGGAGCGGCGGGCTCGGCCGCCGGGGCGGTGGTGCGTCGTGCCAAAAGGGGGGTGCCGGAGAGTTCTGCGATAGACGGGACCCGCGTGCGGGCGCGGGACCGAGGCGTCGGTCCTGTGACGCTAACATGGGTGTCCGGCCCGCGCGCGGCAACGCCGTGCCGGCACTCCTCAACAGGCGCGATCAGCCGGTCGAGGCGCTCTTGCGGATGCGGGCCACAGCCTGATCCACGTCGAGGCCGGGTGCGAGGAACTCGTCCAGGGTGAAGGGGCAGGCGCGCGGCAGGGTCAGGTTCACCCGTCCCTCCAGCGGCGCGAGCTCCGGGCTCTCCGCCGCCTGGACGGCGAGCGTCCAGGCGCCGTCCATCCGCAGGCTCTCGGGCTCGGGCGGATCGCCCGCGAGGGCGGCGAGCCTGGCGCGGCCGGCCGCGCGGCAGGCGTCGCTCAGGCCGTCGTCCGAGAGGAGGGCGGCCTTGATCAGCTCGGCCAGGGCATCCCTGACCCGTTCGAGGCTCGCGTTCATGGGCATCCGTTCCGGAGATTGCGGGAGGTCGCAGGAGGTCGCGGGTGCGTGGCAAGCCGGATGCCAGCGCGCCCCGTCCCGTCGCCGATGGTCTCCCGCGATCCGCCGGGTGTAGAAGGCGCGGATGATCCCGGTCCTGACCCGCCACACCGAGGCCGTGCCGCTCTACGCCGCGGCCTGCGCCGAGCTGCGCCTGCGCGGCTTCGAGGGCGACCTGACGCTCTCGGACGCCGACCGCACGGTCTTCTCCACCGACAACTCGATCTACCAAGTGGCGCCGGGGGCCGTGGCCTTTCCGCGCACCCGCGACGACCTCGTGCGCGTCGCCAAGCTCCTCGCGGATCCGCGCTTCGCCGAGATCGTGATCCGGCCCCGGGGCGGGGCGACCGGAACCAACGGCCAGTCGCTGGGCCACGGCCTCGTAGTCGACACATCGCGGCACATGAACCGCATCCTGGAGATCGACGTCGCGAACCGCGTCGTCCGGGTCGAGCCGGGGGTGGTGAAGGACCAGCTCAACCGGGAACTCGCCAAGCACGGCCTGTTCTTCGCGCCGGAGCTCTCCACCTCGAACCGCGCCACGATCGGCGGGATGATCTCGACCGATGCCTGCGGGCAGGGCTCGTGCCTCTACGGCAAGACCCGGGACCACGTCCTCGCGCTGACCTGCGTGCTCACCGACGGCACGGTCTGGACCGCCGAGCCGTTGGACCCGGCCGGGCTCGACGCCGCCAAGGGCCGCGACGACCGCGTCGGCGCCATCCACCGCACCGTCGACGCCGTCGTCGCCGAGAACGCCGCGCTCATCGCCGAGCGCTTCCCCAAGCTCAACCGCTGCCTCACCGGCTACGACCTCGCGCATCTGCGCGACGCGGGCGGCCGGTTCGACCTCAAGAGCGTGATCTGCGGCTCCGAGGGCACGCTGGCGCTGATCGCCGAGGCGCGGCTGAACGTGCTGCCGATCCCCAAGGCCGCCGTGCTGGTCGCGCTCTCGTACATCGACTTCGACGCGGCGCTGCGCGACGCGCAGGCGCTGCTGCCGTTCGGCGCCGCCTCCGTTGAGACGATCGACTCCACGGTCCTGGCGCTGGCCCGCAAGGACCCGATCTGGGCCGAGGTGCGGGCCTTCTTCCCCGACGATCCGGCCGGGCGGCCGGTGGACGGCATCAACCTCGTGGAGTTCGTCGGCGACGACGCCGCGACCGTGGAGGCGGCCCTCGCGCGGCTCACCGGGACGCTGGAGGCCGAGCGCGGCACCGACACGAGGCGCCTTGGCTTCACCATCGCCCGGGGCGACGCGATCGAGCGGCTCTGGACCATGCGCAAGAAGGCGGTGGGCCTGCTCGGCGCCGCCAAGGGCGACGCGCGCCCGATCCCGTTCGTCGAGGACACGGCGGTCCCGCCGGAGCGGCTCGCCGACTACATCGCGGAGTTCCGCGCGCTCCTCGACGGCAAGGGGCTGCGCTACGGCATGTTCGGCCACGTCGATGCCGGCGTGCTGCACGTGCGGCCGGCCATCGACCTCAAGGACCCGGCGCAGAACGGCCTGATCCGCGAGGTCACGGAGGGGGTGGTCGCGCTCACCGCCAAGTACGGCGGCCTGCTCTGGGGCGAGCACGGCAAGGGCTTCCGGTCGGAATTCGTGCCGGCGACGTTCGGGCCGCTGATGCCCGCGCTGGAGGCGGTCAAGCGCGCCTTCGACCCGGACGACCGGATGAACCCGGGCAAGATCGCCTCCGCCAGGGGCGCGGGCCTGACCCGGATCGACGGCGTCCCGCGCCGGGGCGAGCGGGACCGCGCCATCCCGGCGCCGGTCCGGGAGGATTTCGACGAAGCGCTCCACTGCAACGGCAACGGCGCCTGCTTCAGCTTCGACGCGGACGAGGCCATGTGCCCGTCCTGGAAGGCGACGCGGGAGCGGCGACACTCGCCCAAGGGCCGCGCCTCGCTGATGCGCGAGTGGCTGCGCCGCGCGGCGGAGGCCGGGGTCGACCCGGCCGCCGAGCTGGCGCGGCAGCGCGCCGGGTGGCTCTCCGACGTGGCGGCGACCCTGCGGAGCCGCCTCCGCGGCCGGTCCGAGGCCGACGACTTCTCCCACGCCGTCAAGGAGGCGATGGACGGCTGCCTCGCCTGCAAGTCCTGCACGGGGTCCTGCCCGATCAAGGTCGACGTGCCGACCTTCCGGGCGAAGTTCCTGGCGCTCTACCACACGCGCTACGCGCGGCCGCTGAAGGACCATCTCGTGGCGGCGCTGGAGCCGCTGCTGCCGCTGGCGGCGCGGGCGCCGCGCCTCTTCAACGCGGTCCTGGCCAACCCGCTGGCCCGGCTGATCCTGGCCCGGGCCGGGCTGGTGGCGATCCCGGCCCTGTCGCCCGTCGCGCTCGCGGCGCAACTGGCGGAACGCGGCGTCGCCGTCGCGACCCCGGACGCCCTGGCCCGGCTGGACCCGCAGGAGCGCGCGCGGTCCGTGCTGGTGGTGCAGGACGCCTTCACCAGCCACTTCGACGCGGAAGTCGTGACCGACAGCTGCGACCTCCTCGCCGCCCTCGGCTTCCGGCCCTGGCTGGTGCCCTACCGGCCGAACGGCAAGCCGCTGCACGTGCACGGCTTCCTGGCGCGGTTCGCCGCCGTCGCCCGCTCGAACGCCGCGATGCTGCGCGACCTCGCCGGGCACGGCGTGCCCCTGGTCGGGATCGACCCGTCGATGACGCTGACCTACCGGTCCGAGTACGCGCAGGCGCTGGGCGGCGATCTCCCGAAGGTCCACCTCCTGCAGGAATGGCTCGCCGCCCGGCTCGACCGGATCGCGCCGGGGCCGGGCGGGCGCACGATGCGGCTGCTGCCCCACTGCACCGAGCGCACCAACGCGCCGGGCGCGGTGCGGGACTGGCAGGCCGTGTTCGCCCATCTCGGCCTGCGGCTCGAGGTGCCGGCCGCCGGCTGCTGCGGCATGGCGGGGACCTACGGTCACGAGGCGCGCCACCGCGCCAGCTCCGAGGCGATCTACGGCCTGAGCTGGGCCAGCCACGTCGCCGAGGCGCCCGGCTGCACCCTGCTGGCGGACGGCTATTCCTGCCGCTCCCAGGCCAAGCTGGTCGACGGTGTGCGGCTGCGGCACCCGGCCCAGGCGCTGCTGGAGCATGTCCGCGCGGCTGAGGCGGGCGCGGCGCCCTTCCATCCCGAGCGCGCCGCGGCGGTGGCGCCGTGAGCCCCGCCGTGAGCTCCGCCATGACCGTCGCCGTCGTGGGGGCCGGCGCGGTCGGCTGCTACTACGGGTTCCTCCTGGCGCGGGCCGGCCACGCGGTGACGCTGATCGGCCGTCCCGCCCTGGTCGAGGCGGTCGAGAAGGACGGTCTCGTGCTGGAGAGCGCGGCCGGGACGGCCTCCGTGCCCGTCCGGGCGACCGATACGGGGGCGGGCGTGTCGGGCGCCGACCTCGTGCTGGTCTGCGTGAAGTCGGGCGACACCGAGGCGGCGGGCGCGATGATCGCCCCCCACCTCGATCCGGCCGCCACGGTCCTCAGCCTCCAGAACGGCGTCGACAACGCCGAGCGGCTCSCCGCCGTGCTGGGCCGGCCGGTCGTGCCGGTGGCGGTCTACGTCGCCACCGCGATGGCCGGCCCCGGCCACGTCCGGCACAACGGGCGCGGCGACCTGATCCTCGGCGCGTCCGAGACGAGCGGGCACGTCGCCGCCGCGTTCGCGGCGGCCGGCATCCCGACCACCGTCTCGGAGACGGCCGTCGACGCGCTCTGGGCGAAGCTGATCATCAACTGCGCCTACAACGCCCTGTCGGCCCTGACGCAGCTGCCCTACGGCCGCCTGGTGGAGGGCGAGGGCGTGGTCGCGGTCATCGCGGACGTCGTCCAGGAATGCGCGCGCGTCGCGGAGGCCGAGGGCGTGTCCGTGTCGCCCGGCATCCTCGACGACGTGATGGCGCTCAGCGCCGCCATGGCCGAACAGCGCTCGTCCACCGCCCAGGACCTGGCCCGCGGCCGGCCGAGCGAGATCGACCACCTCAACGGCACCATCGTGCGCCGGGGCGCGGCGCACGGGATCCCGACGCCGGCGAACCGGCTGCTGCACGCGCTGGTCAAGCTCGCCGAGCGGCGGGACTGAGATCGACCCCGCACCGGCACGGAGGCCGGAGGCCCGGCTCGCGACGGGCGGTCAGGCCCGCGCGGCGGCGTTGGCCTTGCGGGTCGCGGCGGCCTTCTTGGCGAAGGCGGAGCGCTCCGCGGCCGTGCGTCCGGCCGAGGCCTTGCCGCCGGACGCGCCGCCCTTGTGGGCGGCCGGATGGCCGGTGGCCTTGCCGCGGCCCGATCCGCCCGGCTTCTTGCCGCCGCCGTCGTCCTTGTTGACGGTGGCCCAGGCCCGGGCTTCCGCCTCCTTCTCCGGCACGCCGCGGGACTCGTACGAGTCGGCGATGTGCTCGGCCTTGCGCTTCTGCTTGTCGGTGTATTTCGACTTGTCGCCCTGGGACATGGGCCGTCTCCCGAAGCTCAGCCCAACCCGGTCGGACCGTCGAGGATCGCGCGCACGCGGCGGACCAGCTCCGTGCGCCGGTAGGGCTTGTTCAGGAGATCAAACTCCGAGCCGCCGATATCGGTTCGCTCCAGGCTCGCCTCCGCGTAGCCCGTGGCGAGCAGCACCTTGAGCTTGGGCTGGCGGCGCCGGGCCTCGCGGGCCAGGAGCACACCGTTCATGCCCCCCGGCATGATCAGGTCGGTGAAGAGCAGATCGACCTTCCCGCTCGAGTCCAGGATCTCCAGCGCCTCGCGGGCATTGCTCGCGACCAGCGTCGTGTAGCCGAAGTCCCGCAGGATGGTGCGGGCGAGCTCGGCCACGTCCTCGCGGTCGTCGACGATCAGGATCGTCTCGGTGCCTTGGCGGTCCACGGCCCGCAGCGAGACCTTCGCGGGGGCGTTGACGTCGCCGTCGGTCGCGGGGAACGACAGGCGCACCGTCGTGCCGGACCCCACCGCCGACTCGATCTGCGCGGCGCCGCCCGACTGCTTGGCGAAACCGTAGACCATCGACAGGCCGAGACCCGTACCCTTGCCCTCCTCCTTGGTGGTGAAGAACGGGTCCATCACCCGGGCGAGCACGGCGGGCGGGATGCCGGTGCCGCTGTCCTTGATGGCGATGCTGACGTAGCGGCCGTCGCGCAGCGGCCCGATCTCCCGGCCGCGCGCGGCGATCTCGCTGTTCTCGGTGGAGATCCGGACGGTGCCGCCCTCCGGCATCGCGTCGCGGGCGTTGATCAGCACGTTCAGGATCGCGACCTCGGCCTGGGTCGGGTCGACGCGGCAGTTCCAGAGATCGGGCGCGAGGTCGAGTTCGACCTTCACGGCCTCGCCCACCGAGCGGGCGACCATCTCGCCCATCCCCTCGATCAGGGTGTTGAGATTGACCGCGCGGCCGTCCAGCCGCTGCTTGCGGGCGAAGGCCAGCAATTGCTGCGTCAGCGTCGTGGCGCGCTCGGCCGCCTGCCGGATGTTCTCGGTGGCGCGGCCGAGCCGCGCGCGGTCGGCGTCGGGCTTCTCCAGTCCGGCCGCCAGGATGTCGACGTAGCCGACGATCACCTGCAGCAGGTTGTTGAAATCGTGCGCGATGCCGCCGGTGAGCTGGCCGAGCGCCTCCATCTTCTGGGCCTGGCCCAGCGCCTCCTCGGCGTCGCGGCGGCGCGAGACGTCGAGCTGCGAGCCGAAGTAGTACACGAGCTCGCCGTCGGCATTGTAGACCGGCGAGACGAACAGGGCGTTCCAGAAGGTCGAGCCGTTCTTGCGGTAGTTCAGGATCTCGGTGGCGAACTCGCGCTTCTCGGCGATCGCCGCGCGGACCTGCGCGACGCTCTCGCGGTCGGTGTCGGGCCCCTGGAGGAAGCGGCAGTTGCGCCCGATCAGCTCTTCCGGCGTGTAGCCGGTCATCGCCAGGAACGCCCGGTTGGCGAAGATGATCGGGTTGTCGGGCTGGCGCGGATCGGTGACGATCATCGGCATCCGCGTCGTCTCGACGGCCGCGAAGAAGATGTCGCTCTTGCGATCGGTGATGTCGCTCGGGGCGCCGTCCCGGATCGGGGGACTCGGCCCGGAGGGCGGTGTTTCTGGCGTCTCAGACATGCGAGGCGGTCGTCACCTTCCTGGCCGGGAAAGACCTCTGCGCCCGGTCGATCACGCGAGGCGTGCGCGAGACTAGCGGCCGGACGGCCGAAGTCGACCTTGTATCCCCAGCGGCGGTGTCGCGCGAAGGGCTCATGCCGCGGCCGGCCGCGCGGCCTCGGAGGGCGCGCCCACGGGGGCCTGGACGAGCCGGGGCGGCGCGGTCTCGCGGCAGGCGCCCAGCACCGCCGACAGCGCCTCGTTCAGCGACGTCACCAGGAAGTCCGCCGAGGTCGCCCGGCGCAGGCGCTCCAGGGTCGCGGGATCGCGCTCGCGCCAGAAGCCGACCAGGATGCGGACACCCGGCACCGCGGCCCGGGCCTGCCGGACGGTGAACCGGATCTGCGACAGGCTGACCGGCTCCAGGTAGGAGAAGCAGATCAGCGCGAGGCCGTCCGGGTTCTCCGGCCGCTCGCCGGCGCGGATCGCCGCCATGGACAGGATCTGCGAGGCCAGCCCGTGGCGCGCGAGGATCTGGCTCAGCATCAGCGTCGCCGCCTCGTCGAACGGACCGCGGCTCGACACGCACAGGACCGGCGTCTCGCCGCGCCAGTTGGGCGCGAGATCCTCGCGCTCGAGGACGATGCCGGCCACCTGCCGGTCGGGCCCGACGGCGGCGAGTGCGGCCGCGGTCTCGGTGTCGGGGCCGCGGCCGGATCCCCGCCGGGCGCGGCGCCCGACCGGCGCCGTGCCGAGGCGGTCCACCACCGTCCCGATCGCGGCACCGACCTCCGCCTGCCGTTCCCGATCCAGGGTGCCGCGAGACAGATCCTCCTGCGCCAGCAGGAGGCCCGCGAGGGCGACCTCGTCGTAGTAGGTGACGAGGGCGCGCTCCTTCAGGAACTGCCAGCCCTGATCGATCGCCTCGACCGGGTCGCCGGCCAGCATGCGCTGGTAGAAGATCTCGGGCGGCGACAGGGCGGGCTGATCGCCGAGCAGCACGTCGAGGTACCAGAGCCGCTCCACGTGCCGGCCGAGCACCACGAGGCAGACGGTGAGGGGCGTGGCCAGCACGAGGCCGATCGGGCCCCACAGGAACGTCCAGATCGTCGCGGCCAGGATGACGGCGACCGGCGAGAGGCCGGTCGAGTGCCCGTAGAGCAGCGGTTCGATCACGTGGCCGCAGATCGGCTCGACCACGAGGAACAGGGCCGCGGTGGCGATCACCATGCTCCAGCCGGGATCGACGGCGGCCGCGAGGATCAGCGGCAGCAGGGCGCTGATCGCCGCGCCGATATAGGGCACGAACCGCAGGATCGCGGCGAGCACGCCGAAGAGGGTCGGGCTCGGCACGCCGATCAGCCAGAGGCCGATGCCGATCACCAGCCCGAAGGCGATGTTGAGGGCGAGCTGGGCCAGGAAGAACCGGCTCAGCCGGCTCGTGGCGTCGTCGATCGCCGCCGTCGTGCGCCGCAGGTCGCCCGAGCCGCCGGCGAGCCGGATCGCCCGGTTCCGCAGGTCCTCGCGCTGGAGCAGGATGAAGATCGTGAAGATCAGGATCAGGCCGGTCGTCGCCAGCGGGTGCAGGATCGGGCCCGCGAAGGTCTGGAGCGTGTCGACGACGCTGGCGCGGGCGGGGGTGAGCTCGACCGTGAGCGGGTGCGTGCGCGATCCCGGCTCGCCGCGGACCTCCGCGGCCGGCGGCGGCTGCAGGGTGGCGCTGAGATCCTGCACCATGTCGACGATCCGCGACAGCGTGCCGGTCCCGGCCGTCGCCCCGCGCAGATCCTTGATCTTCGTGCGCATCACCTGGGTGTAGCGCGGCAGGTCGGAGGCGAGCTGGGACGCCTCGCTGGCGATCAGGCTGCCGATGCCGAACAGGGCGCCGAAGACGATCACCACCACCAGCAGGACCGCGGGCGCGCGGGGGACGCGCAGCCGCCGCAGCATCCGCACCGCCGGCACGAGGACGAAGCTCAGGAGGATCGCCAGCGTCACCGGCACGAGGATCTCGCGCCCCAGATAGAGGGCCGCCATCGTGGCGACCACGAGGAGGATCGATGCCAGCGCCACGAAGACCGGCAGGCCCTGCCGCAGGCGCTGGGCAGTGACGGGATCCTCGCTCACGGACACGCTCCACTCACATCAGGTCTCGGGGCCACAGGTCGCGCGTCCGCTGCCGGGTCAGCTCGCCTGCGCGGTCTCGCCGAGGGCGGCGCTGATCTGGCTGAGCAGCTTCGAGAAATCGACGGGCTTCGGGTGATAGTCGTCGCAGCCGGCCTGGATGGCCTTGTCGCGGTCGCCCGACATGGCGTGGGCCGTGAGCGCGATGATCGGGATCGCCCGGGTGTCGGTGCCGGATTTCAGCGTCCGGGCGACCGACCAGCCGTCGAGGACCGGCAGGTTCATGTCGAGGAGGATCACGTCGGGCTGGCCCGAGCGCGCCTGCCGGACGCCGGCCTCGCCGTCATGCGCGAGCATCACCTCGTAGCCGCGCCGCTTGAGGCGGCGCGAGAGGAAGTCCCAGATCTCTTCGTGGTCCTCGACCAGCAGAATCTTCGCCATCAGAACTCGTAACCCCCGGCTCGCGTCGTGCCGGTCGGAGGCCCAACGCGCGGCAACGCACAATCGCCCAACGTTCCTGCCGCGATTCCGGTCCCTGGAGAAGTGGCCTCCGGTCCGCGGTTGACCCGTCGGTCCGCGGGTAAGAGCGTGGACGCCAACGAATCGACAATCCTCGGACGGGGCGGAATGGCCAGTATGCCTGACATCGAGTTCTATCATTCGCCCAATACCCGCTCGTCGGGCGTCCGCGTGCTGCTCGAGGAACTCGGGGTCCCGTACCGGCTGCACGCGCTCAACATGCGCGCCGGCGAGCACCTCCAGGACGCCTATCGCGCCGTGAACCCGATGGCGAAGGTGCCGGCGATCCGCCACGGCGACGCCGTGGTGACCGAGCAGGCGGCCGTCTACCTCTACCTGGCCGACCTGTTCCCCGAGGCGGGGCTCGCCCCGGCACCGACCGAGCCCGACCGGGCCACCTACCTGCGCTGGATGGTGTTCTACGGCTCCTGCTTCGAGCCCGCGGTGGTCGACCGGTACCTGAAGCGGGAGCCGGGCCCGCGCGCCATGTCGGCCTACGCCGATTACGACAGCGTCATCGCCCGGGTGAAGGAGGCCCTGACGCCCGGCCCGTACCTGCTCGGCGCGCGCTTCAGCGCCGCCGACGTGCTGTGGGGCGGCGCCCTCGGCTGGACGACGGGCTTCGGCCTCGTCGCGCCCGACCCGGTGCTGGCGGCCTACGTGGAGCGCATCCGGTCCCGCCCGGCCTCGCGGAAGGTCGCGGCCGCGGACGCGCAGCTCGCCGAGGCGCACCAGGCGGCGGCGTCGACCTGACCGCGGCCGGACTCTTGCTGGGGCTCGCGCCGGGGGCCGGCCCCGGCGCGCGGTCCGGTCTCCCGCCGCCGGCGCACCCCGCGGGCGGCCCCTCGCGCGACCGGAACCCGTCGGCCCATGCGTCTGCTCGCTCCCCTCATCGCCGCGCTCCTCCTCGGCCTCGGCGCCCCCGCGGGCGCCGCGCGGGCCGCCGAGCTCACCGGCACCCTCAGGAAGATCCACGACAGCAACAGGCTGGTCCTCGGCGTGCGCGATACCGCCACGCCGTTCAGCTACCTGGACCAGAACCAGAAGGTCGTCGGCTTCGCGGTCGACATCTGCCTGAAGATCGCCGACGCGGTGAAGCGCGAACTGAAGATGCCGGGCCTCGAGGTCGGGATGGAGTTCGTCAACTCCTCGTCCCGCATCCCGCTGATGACCAACGGCACGATCGATCTGGAGTGCGGGACGACCACCAACAACGCCGAGCGCAAGAAGCAGGTGGACTTCACCAACACGCACTTCCTCACGGCGACCCGCTTCGTGTCCCGGAAGGACCAGAACATCGCCAGCCTGGACGACCTGCGCGGCAAGACGGTCTCGTCGGTCGCCGGCTCGACCAATATCCTGATGCTGATCAAGGCCAACAACGAGCGCAAGCTCGGCATCACGGTGATCGCCGCCAAGGACGTCCCGGAGGGGTTCCTCATGGTCGAGACCGGCCGGGCCTCGGCCTTCGTCATGGACGACGTGCAGCTCAGCGTGGTCGCGGCCCAGTCCAAGGAGCCCGCCGCCTACGTGGTCAGCGAGGAGACCCTGTCCAATCCGGAGCCCTACGGGATCATGCTGCGCAAGGACGACCCGGCCTTCAAGGCGGTGGTCGACCGGGCGACGGCCGATCTCTACCGGAGCCCCGAGATCACGGCGCTCTACGACCGCTGGTTCCTGAAGCCCGTGCCGCCGCGCGGCCTGACCTACAACGTGCCGCTGTCGTCGGCCCTGCGCTGGGCCTTCGCGCACCCGACCGACAATCCGGATCCCGCGTTCTACGCGCACTGATCTGTCGCGCGGCGGGGTTCCGCTCCGGCGAGGGAGATGCGATGCCGCGGGTCTGATCCCGCCCGCGTCGCGAAGCGTGCCATGACCGACAGCACAGAGCCGGCTCTCCCGTCCAGCGCGGCCGTCGCCGCGGCGCCGGCCACGTCGATACCGCGCCTGATCGTCGTGCTGGCCTGCGCGGGGTTCGGCAGCACCTTCGCGCTCCGCTCGGTCGAGCCCCTCGTCGGCGTGCTCGCCCGGGATCTCGCGAGCGACGCCCACACGGTGGCGCTCCTCTCCACCGCCTTCGCGCTGCCCTACGCGTTCATCCAGCCGGTGCTCGGCCCGATCGGCGACGCGCTCGGCAAGGAGCGGGTGATGAGCACCTGCCTCGCGGTGCTCGCCGTCGCGCTGACCCTGTGCAGCGTCGCGCCGGACATCGGCAGCCTGTTCGGCCTGCGCATGCTCGCGGGGGCTGCCGCGGGCGGCTGCATCCCGCTCTCGCTGGCCCTCCTGGGCGACCGCGTGCCGATGGAGGGTCGCCAGGTGGCGATCGGGCGCTTCCTCGTGGCCGTGATCCTCGGCCAGCTCTCGGGCTCGACCTTCGCGGGCCTGATCGAGGCGGCGATCGGCTGGCGCGGCGTCTTCGCGGTCACCGCCGCGGTGGCGGCCCTGGCCTGCGCGGCGACCGTCTTCGGCTTCGACCGGGCCGGCCGGGCCCCGGCCCGCCGCCCCGCCTTCGGCGAGGCGGTGACGCGCTACCGCACGATCCTGGGCAATCCCCGGGCGCGGGTGCTGTTCTCGGCGGTGTTCATCGAGGCCATCGCGATCTTCGGCGTGTTCCCGCACCTCGCCCCGCTGATCGAGGCGCGGGGGGAGGGCGGCCCGCGCGAGGCCGGGCTGGTGCTGGCGGGGTTCGCGGTCGGCGGCCTGCTCTACTCGGCCCTGGTCGGGCTGCTCGTCCGGCTGCTCGGCCTGCCGCGGATGCTGATCGGCGGCGGCCTGATCTGCGGCGCGTCGCTCACCGTGGTCGGGCTCGCGGGCTCCTGGCAGGTCGACTGCGCCGCGCTCACCGCCATGGGCCTCGGCTTCTACATGCTGCACAACACCTACCAGACGCAGGTCACCGAGGTCGCGCCCAAGGCCCGCGCCTCCGCGGTGGCACTCCACGCCTTCTCGTTCTTCTGCGGCCAGGCGCTCGGCGTCGCGGTGATCGGGCAGGCGCTGCTCCGGTTCGGGCAGCTCGGGGCGCTGCTCGGATGCGCCGTCACCATCCTGGCGCTCGGGATCGCCACCGCCATCGCCCTGCGGCAGAAGCCGGGACCAGTCCCGTTTACCGGCTGAGCGCGCCTTTTCCCGGACGCCCGCAACGCAGTGGAAGGCGATCCGGGAACCAGCACACGAAGCGCCGCGAAAGCGGCACCGCATATCGACGCTTCGCGACGTTTCGCGCTGGATCCCGGGTCGCATTCCGCTGGTGCTCCATGCGCCCGGGAAAGGGCATGGTGCTCGGACGATTCAAAGCGGCGTCCAGCCGTTCCATGGTTTTCCGAGAGTTAGTCTGAACCGCGCGAGGTCGTCCTTGCAAGCGCAGCGAAGCAATCCAGTGTCGCGCCACGCCTCCCGATGTCGCGCTGCTCTGGGTCGCTTCGCTACGCTCGCGATGACGCGTAGCAGCTCTCAGACCCGCCCCATCGCCAGCGCCTTGAGGTCGAAGCCTAGATCTTCCGCCTGGTCGGGCGTCAGCGGCGTCCCGGCCGCGAGCAGGCGGCGCGCGATCATGTGGTCGCCCGCGCGGTCGACGGATTCCACCGCGCTCAGCTGCCCCTCGCGGAAGCGGAAGACCGAGAAGGCGTCGCCGGTCCCGCGGACGACGCCGGCATCGCCGGGTCCCGACAGGCCCGCGATCTGCAGCTTGTGCGGACCCTGGTCGCTCCAGAACCACGGCAGCGCTCCGTAGGCGGCGGGCTTGCCGGTGAGGCGGGCCGCGAGGCAGCGGCCCTGGTCGATGGCGTTCTGCACGGACTCGATCCGCACCGTCCCGTCCGGCGTCAGCCCGTGGGCGAAGGGGATCGGGAATCGGGCGCAGTCGCCGATCGCCGAGATGGCCGGGTCGGGCGTCGCCAGGAACGCGTCGACCCGCACGCCGTCCTCGGCCGGGAGGCCGGCCTCCGCGGCGAGCTCCCGGTTCGGCAGGACGCCGATCCCCACGAGGACCAGGTCGGCCGCGCGTTCGCTGCCGTCCGCCAGGGCGACGCCGGTGGCGCGGCCGTCCCGCCCGACGATCGCCGTCACGCCGGCCCCGAAGGCGAAGCGCACGCCCATCGCGGCGTGGGCGCGGCGGAAGAATTCGCCCATCTCGGACGAGACCGCCCGGGCCATGGGCCGCTCGGCCGCCTCGATCACCGTCACCGGGAGGCCGCGCGCGGCCGCGACGGCGGCGAATTCGAGCCCGATGAAGCCGGCCCCGATGACGACGACCGCCCGGGCCTCGGCGACCGCCGCCTTCAGGACGTCGGCATCGGCGAGACCGCGCAGCTGGCGCACGCCCGCGAGTTCGACGCCCGGGACCGGCAGGGGGCGGTTGCGCGCGCCGGTGGCGAGCACGAGGTGGTCGTAGGGGAGGGCGGTGCCGTCCGAGAGCTGCAGGCGGCGCGCGTCCCGGTCGACCGCGACGGCGCGGAGCCCCGGGCGGTGCGCGATGGCGTGCTCGGCGAAGAAGCCGGGCGGGCGCAGGAACAGGCCCTCCCGGTCGGTCTTCCCGGCGAGGTAGGCCTTCGAGAGGGGCGGCCGCTGGTAGGGCAGGGCGGTCTCGTCGCCCACCAGGGTGATCGGGTCGCGGAACCCGCCCTCCCGCAGGGACGCGGCGAGCTGGAAGCCGGCCTGCCCGGCCCCGGCCACGACGACGCCGGCAGCGGCGCTCACGCCTTGGCTCCGGCCAGCACCAGACCGCTCTGGGCGACGCCCGGCAGGCAGCGCGCGCCCTCCGACATCAGGTAGGACCAGACCGCCGAGGCGGCCGGACCCAGCACCTTGTCGGCGCGCCGGACCGCGTACCAGTCGCGCCGGATCGGCAGGCCCCTGACGTTGAGGAGGACGAGGCGCCCGCTCTCCAGCTCGGCCGCCACGGAATGCACCGAGAGCAGCGCGATCCCGAGCCCGGCCATCACCGCCTGCTTGATGGTCTCGTTCGACCCGGTGTCGATGTCCAGGGGCGCCCGCTTGACCAGGACGCCGCTCATGAACTCCTCGAAGACCATGCGGGTGCCCGAGCCCTCTTCGCGGAGGAAGAACGGCTGGTCCGCGAGGTCCTCGCGGTTCAGGTCGGTCCGGCCCGCCAGCGGGTGGCCGGGCGGCGCGATCAGCACGATCGGGTGCGGCCCGAAGGTGGCGGCCTCGATCGGGAAGTCCCGCGGCGGGCGGCCCATCAGGGCGAAGTCGATCTCGTAGCCGCGCAGCGCCTCCACGGTCTGGCCGCGGTTGCGCACCGACAGGCTGATCTCGACGCCGGGATGCTTCTTGACGAAGCCCGCGATCACCTGCGGGGCGAAGTACTTGGCGGTGGAGACGACCCCGAGCGCCACGCGGCCGCCCTCCGCGCCGCGCAGGGTGCGCAGGCGGTCGGTGCAGGTCTCCAGCACCGTGTTGATGCTGTCGATCGCCCAGAGCATCTCGCGGCCGGCATCCGTCGGCTTGAGGCCCCCCGGCGTCCGGTCGAACAGCAGCAGCCCGGCCTCCTCCTCCAGCTGGCGGATGCGCGCGTAGAGGGCGGCCGAGGTGACGTTCAGCTCCTGCGCAGCCCGGGTCATGGTGCCGAGGCGGGCCACGGCAGCGACCGCCTGAAGCTGCTTGAGGGAGAGGTTGCGCATGGCGGACATCTCGTTTTTTTCGTCCTATGGCACAAGATCGCACAGAAATCTTGAAGGCCCCGCCGCGGGTTCCTGTCGATCCGGAGACAGAGACCGCTATCTTGGCAGCCAAGCGGCCGCTACAGAGCCGGCGCGGAACGCGCGATCCCCGCGGACGGGATCCGAGCAGGAGGAGTAGGCCGATGGCAATTTCAGCGGCGATCGGGACGCCCCTCGAGACCTGCCTGGCGCAGGCCGTGGACGCCAATCCGGCGCTGAAGGACGCCGCCGCGGTGGTCGCGGCCGTGGCGCGGTCGGCGGTGGAGATCAGCGAGCGGATCGGGCGCGGCGCGCTCGGTGGCGACCTCGCGGCGGCCGGCGATCACAACAGCGACGGCGACGTCCAGAAGGCCCTCGATGTCATCGCTCACGAGAGCGTGACCGCGGCGCTGCGGGGCGCGCCGGTCGCCGAGGTCGCCTCCGAGGAGGCCGAGGAGGTGATGCGTCTGAACCTGGACGCCCCGCTCGCCGTCGCCATCGACCCCCTCGACGGCTCCTCCAACATCGGCGTGAACATGGCCGTCGGCATGATCTTCGGCATCCGGCCGTCGATCAAGGATCCGGCGAACCCGCTGGCCTCGTTCACCACCCCCGGCTCGACGCAGATCGCCGCGGGCTTCGTCACCTACGGCCCGGCCACGGCGCTGATCCTGACGCTGGGCGACGGCACCCAGTCCTACGTGCTCGACCGCGCCGAGGGCCGGTTCAAGCTGACGAACCCGGCGATGTCGGTGCCGGCCTCCACCAAGGAATTCGCCATCAACGCCTCCAACGCTCGGCACTGGGACGCGCCGGTGAAGGCCTATATCGAGGATTGCCAGCGCGGCACCGAGGGGCCGCGCGACAAGGACTACAATATGCGCTGGCTCGCCTCGCTGGTGGCCGACATCCAGCGCGTGCTGACCCGCGGCGGCGTGTTCCTCTACCCGGGCGACGCCCGGAAGAACTACGCCCGCGGCCGCCTGCGGCTGCTCTACGAGGTCGCGCCCGTGGCCATGCTGGTTGAGCAGGCCGGCGGCGCGGCGACCGACGGCCAGACGCGGATCCTCGACCTCGTGGCCACCGGGATCCACGAGCGGGCGCCGCTGGTCTGCGGCTCCACCGAGGAAGTGGCGTGCGTCGCCACCTACTATGCCGGCGGCAAGCCCGATGCCGGCCGCTCGCCGCTCTTCGGCCAGCGCGGCCTGATGCGGTCATAGCCGCACCGTGAAGTCGTAAAGGCATGTCGGCGCGGCACCCCATCATCTCGGTGACCGGCTCCTCCGGGGCCGGGACCACCTCGGTGCGCAACACCTTCGAGCAGATCTTCCGCCGCGAGGACGTGCGGGCGGTCTTCATCGAGGGTGACGGCTTCCACGCCTTCGACCGCGACACGATGCGGGCGATGATGGCGAACGAGCCGACGCTGTCCCACTTCGCGCCGCGGGCCAACCTCCTGCCGGAGCTGGAGGCGGTGTTCCGCAGCTACGCCGAGTCCGGCACCGGCCGGACCCGTCACTACGCCCACGACCAGCACGACGCGCAGGCCTACGGCATCCCGGAGGGCAGCTTCTCGGATTGGGAGACGTTCCCGCCCGATTCCGACCTCCTGTTCTACGAGGGCCTGCACGGCTGCGTGGCCGACCAGGACGTCGACATCGCCCGCTACGCCGACCTGAAGATCGGCGTCGTGCCGGTGATCAACCTCGAATGGATCCAGAAGCTGCACCGGGACCGCTCGTTCCGCGGCTACTCCACCGAGGCGGTGACCGACGTGATCCTGCGGCGCATGCCCGACTACGTGCAGACTATCTGCCCGCAATTCTCGTTCACCGACATCAACTTCCAGCGGGTGCCGACGGTCGACACGTCGAACCCGTTCATCGCCCGCTGGATTCCCACCGCCGACGAATCGATGGTCGTGATCCGCTTCAAGGACCCGAAGGGGATCGACTTCTCGTATCTCGTCTCCATGATTCACGACAGTTTCATGAGCCGGGCCAACTCCATCGTGATCCCCGGCGGCAAGCTCGACTTGGCGATGCAGCTGATCCTGACGCCGATGATCATGCAGCTCGTCGAGCGCCGCCGCCGGCTGGCCTGAGCCGACCCCGAAAGCCTCCCATGCTCGCACCCGTCATCGCCCCGTCGATCCTGTCCGCCGACTTCTCGAAGCTGGCCGAGGAGACCCGCGCCGTGGACGCGGCCGGGGCCGACTGGATCCATCTCGACGTGATGGACGGGCATTTCGTGCCCAACATCACCTTCGGGCCGCCGGTGGTGAAAGCGCTCCGGCCGCACACGCAGAAGTACTTCGACGTGCACCTGATGATCGCGCCGGCCGATCCGTACCTCGCGGCCTTCGCGCAGGCGGGGGCCGACGGCATCACGGTCCATGCCGAGGCCGGGCCGCACATCCACCGCTCGCTCCAGACCATCCGCGACCTCGGCAAGCGCGCCGGCGTGGCGATCAACCCGGGCACGCCGGCCGCCATGGTCGAGCCGGTGCTCGACCTCGTGGATCTCGTGCTGGTGATGACCGTCAATCCCGGCTTCGGCGGCCAGAGCTTCATCAAGGGCGCCATGGAATCGGTGGCGCGGGTGCGCGCCATGGTGGCGGGCCGGGACATCCGCATCCAGGTCGACGGCGGGATCGACCCCGAGACGGTCAAGGTCGCGAGCCGCGCCGGCGCCGACACGTTCGTGGCCGGCAACGCGGTGTTCAGCGGCGGCCCGGACGCCTACGCCGAGCGCATCGCGGCGATCCGCGAGGGCGCGGAGGGCGCCTCCGGTCGCGACCTGTCGTGCTGAAGGCGCTGATCTTCGACGTCGACGGGACCCTCGCCGAGACCGAGGACCTGCACCGGCAGGCGTTCAACCGCGCCTTCGCGGAGCTCGGCCTGCCCTGGCGGTGGGACGAGGCGCTCTACGCCGACCTGCTGGCCGTCATGGGCGGGAAGGAGCGGCTCGCCCACTACATCGACACCGAGCACCCGGCGGAAGCCGCCGCACTCCACGCCCGCGCGCCGGAGATCCACGCCATCAAGACGCGCGCCTACGGCGACCTCGTCGCGCGGAACGGCCTGCCGCTGCGCCCCGGGATCGCCCGGCTGATCGCCGAGGCCCGGGCCGCGGGAATCCGGCTCGCGGTGGCCACCACGACGAGCCGCCCGAACGTCGACCGGCTCCTCGCCGCCAATTTCCCGCCGGACGCAGCGCCCTTCGACGTGATCGCGGCCGGCGACGAGGCGAGCCGCAAGAAGCCCGCCCCCGACGTGTTCCTGCTGGCGCTCGCCGGCCTGGAGATCCCGGCCTCCGAGGCGGTGGCCTTCGAGGATTCGGCCGCCGGCATCAGCTCGGCCCGGGCCGCCGGGCTGCCGGTCCTGGCGACCCGGAGCCGCTACACCGAGAGCCACCGGCTCGACGGCGCCTTCTCGGCCGTCTCGGATCTCGGCGAGCCGGACCGGCCGCACCGGCATCTCGCGGGCGTCGAATGGCCGGGCGGGGTCGTGGATCTGGCCTCCCTGATCCGGTGGCACGAATCCCGGGACGGTCAGAGCGTGCCAGCCCAGGCGATGGGCACGAGCCGGTAGCCCGGTCCGTCCCGTTCCACGTGGCCGAGCGACGGGAAGGGGAAGTGGTAGCCGACCACGAGGGCCCTCTCGGACGCGGCCATGTCGTAGAAGCGGTGGCGCGTCGCCTGCGCCTGATCGGCGTCGTGATCGTACATCACGTGCCAGTCCGGGTGCTGCAGGAAGAAGGCCGGGATGTTGGTCACATCGGACTGAATCAACAGACGGTCCGCGCCCGAGGCGACCGCGAAGGCCGTGTGGCCCGGCGTGTGTCCGGGGGCGGCGAGGGCGGTGATCCCGGGTACGATCTCCTCGTCCCACGCGAAGCTGCCGATCCGGTCCGTCAGGTCGCCGAGCACCCGGCGGGTGTTGGCGAAGTAGCCCTGCGTCACCGGGTCGGCGGCGCGGGCCATGTTGGCGTCGCTCATCCAGAACGCCCAGTCGGGTGCGGCGGCCCGGATCTCGGCGTTCGCGAAGGCGAGGGACCCGTCCGCCCGCTTGAGGCCGTTCGTGTGGTCGGGATGGAGGTGCGAGAGCAGGACGAGGTCGATGTCCTCGGGCCTGATCCCGGCCGCCGCGAGGTTCGCCGCGAGGCGGCCGACGGGCGCGCCCGGCACCGAGCCGTTGCCGGTATCGATCAGGACGAGCTTCGCGCCCGTGTTGATCAGCGTCGGGTTGAACGGCACCGTCACTTGGCCGGGGGGCATGTAGGCCGCCCGCGCGGCGCCGAGCGCCTCGTCCCGGGGAACGTTGCGCACGAAGCGGTCCGGCATCGGGAAGCTGCGCGCCCCGTCGTTGAGGATCGTGACCTCGCAACTGCCGATACGTGTCCGGTAGAAGCCCGGCGCCTGCGCTCCGCCGAAGGGTGCGGTGGCGCGGGCGCGGCCGCCGAGACCCAGGACGGCCCCTCCGGCGAGCGCGGCCCGCACCTGATCGCGACGGTTCGTGCCCGGCATCGGATCCTCCTTGAAACCCGCGTTGGCCCGTGTCCTAGCGTCGGCCCGGCCGGCGATCGGCGCGGGCGTCCGCCCGCCCGTGCGCCTCGGTGGCGAACAGCATCGTGCCGGCCACGAGGCCGAGCGCGGCCGCGATCCCGAGCTTGACCCAGCGCGGGTCGGCCGCCGCGACGTCGCTGGTCGCGCGGGAGTCGAAGCGGCCGTGGGCGCCGGGATCGGTGTCCACCGGGTCGTAGAGGTTGTCGGGTCGGTTCTTCTGCGCCTGCACGCCGGTCATCTCCCCGCGATAGCCATGCCGGGCGAGGTAGCCGTCGATCCAGCCCGGGATCAGCATGTTTCCGATGATCGCCTTCCAGGCCGAGGCCCCGATCCACATTTCCCGGGGCGCGTCGTGCGCCGCCCGGAAGACGTGCCGGGCGATGGCCTCCGGCTGGTAGATCGGCGGCACCGGCTCGAGCTTGCGCGGCAGCCGCGAGCGCGCCCAGTCGAATTGCGGCGTGTTCACGGCCGGAAGCTGTACCATCGTCAGGCGGACTCGGCTGCGGTCGTGGAGCAGCTCGCTGCGCAGGGAATCGACGAAGCCCCGCACGGCGGCCTTGGCGGCGCAGTAGCTCGCCTGGAGCGGGATCGACCGGTAGGCGAGCGCCGAGCCGACATGCACGATCGTGCCCCGGTCGCGCGGGACCATGTGGCGGAGGGCCGCCAGCGTGCCGTGCACCTGCCCCAGATAGGTCACCGCGGTGGCGCGGTGGAACTCGTCCGGGCTCGTCTCCTGAACGGGCGCGTAGACCGTCACCATCGCGTTGTTGACCCAGACGTCGATGCCGCCGAACGCCTCGGCCAGCGCGTCGGCAGCCTGGGCGACGGCCTCCGCGTCGGCGACGTCGGCCGCAAAGGCCAGGGCCCGGCCGCCGGCCCGCTCGACATCGCGGATCGTGCCCCTCAGCCCCGCCGGGCCGCGCGCGATCAGCCCCACGTTCCAGCCGTGCCGGGCGAATTCGTGGGCGACAGCCCGGCCGACGCCGGCGCTCGCGCCCGTGACCATGACCGTGCTGCGTCCGTTCCGGCTCGACATCGAGTTCCCAGCTGCGCGTGAAGTCCAGCGCCAACGCCCGAGACGGCGACTTTTTCCGCGGTCACGGGATTGCGAAGCCCGCGGGGCCGTGTCGGCCCGTGTCGCGCCGACCGGCAGCGGCCGCGTTGCTTCGTCCGAAGGCGGCGGCCTATATACGGCGCGACCTCACAGCCGCGACGGCGGGGTCCCGCACGCCCGCCCGCGCCAACGAACAAAAGTCCGAACCGTCATGGCAGGCCATTCGCAGTTCAAGAACATCATGCACCGGAAGGGCCGGGTGGACGCGGTCCGCTCGAAGGTGTTCGGCAAGCTCGCCCGCGAGATCACGGTGGCGGCCAAGCTCGGCACGCCCGACCCGGCGATGAACCCGCGCCTGCGCGCCGCGATCCTGGCGGCCCGCGCCGAGAACATGCCCAAGGACAATATCGAGCGCGCCATCAAGAAGGCCGCCGGCGCCGACGGCGAGAACTACGAGGACATCCGCTACGAGGGCTACGGGCCCGGCGGCGCCGCGCTGATCGTCGAGGCACAGACCGACAACCGCAACCGCACCGCCTCGGACGTGCGCTCGGCCTTCACCAAGTCCGGCGGCAGCCTCGCCGAGACCGGGGCCGTCGCCTTCATGTTCGACCGCGTCGGCGTGATCGCCTACCCGGCCTCCGTGGCCGACGCCGACACGATGCTGGAGGCGGCGATCGAGGCCGGCGCCGACGACGTCAGCTCTGGCGAGGACGGACACGAGGTCATCTGCGCCCAGGATTCCTACGGCGAGGTCACCAAGGCCCTCGAGGCGCGCTTCGGCGAGCCCGCGCGCACGGGCCTGATCTGGAAGGCGCAGAACACCATCAACGTCGACGACGAGACCGGCGAGAAGCTCATCCGCCTCGTCGAGGTGATCGAGGATCAGGACGACGTCCAGAACGTCTACGTGAACTTCGCCCTGTCGGACGCGCTGGTGGCCAAGCTGCAGGCGTGAGGGGCACGGCTGGCGAGCCGGGAACGGACAGTTCCGGTCGCAGCCATGCCGGGCGCGCTTGCGCTCCGGATCCCGCTCGGCAATCCCGGACTGGCGAAGTCGGGGGTGGCGGCGTGTTCGCCCTCCGGAGTTCCGGGCTCGCCCGTCAGGCGCCCGCGGCCGCGAGTTCGGCCCCGAAGCGGTCCTGCGCGTAGCGCTCCACCGAGAAGGTGTCGTCGGGCAGCTGCACCATGAAGCGCTCGGCCACCTCGGTCAGCACGATGTCGGGCCGGACGCGCTCGATATACGGCCAGTCCAGCGAGGTGCTCCAGACGAAGTGCACCTCGCGGAACGTCTCGGCCAGCATGATCGTCAGCATGTACGGCATGACGTGCGAGAAGGAATCGCCGAACAAGACCAGCCGGCGCGGGTCGGTGGCCTTGGCGTTCCCGTAGATCACGTGCGCGCCGACATGCAGCGTGTGCAGCAGGCCGGCCTTCTCCCGGGCCTCGACGATCGGGCTGCCGTAGGTCCGGACCGCGTCCTGCTGCATCAGGACGGTGCGCGAGCGCGCCCGGCGGGGCGGATCGAAGGCGCTTCCCAGATCCCCGTCGTGGTCGGTCTCGAAGGACGGCCGGTCCCGCAGGTCCTGCCGCGGCTCGGCGCCCAGCGCCCGGCAGATCTCCGCGTAGGCGAGATAGCAGCCGTCGGCGGACCAGTGGGTGTCGGTCCGGCAGTAGAGGTCGGCCGCGTCGCGCTGCGCCCGCATCGGCGTCACCAGATCGACGCAGGTCTGCCGCCAGCGCTTCCGCCGGCGCCAGGCCGCGTACAGCCCGACCGGACCCGGGAAGCGGCCCGCCGGCGGCTCGCTGTGGAGGAGGCGGTAGGCCGGCGACGCGCCCGGCCGGATGGTGAGCCCGTCGAGCCGGTGATCGTAGATCATCAGCTTCTCCGGGGCGACGACGTGGCGGTACAGGATCCCCTGGGCGCGCAGGCGCCGCTCCCGCGTCGTCACGAGGCTGCGCCACTGCCAGATCAGCTCGGTCGTCTCCTCCGGCCGCTCGTACTGGCCGAGCACGTCGTTCGTTCCCGTCTTCAGGAACAGCCAGCCGTCCTGGCCGACATGGATGTGATCGGGCGTGCTCGAAGCCATGGCGCACTCGTGAGGCGGGTCGCCCGTTTCGGCGGCCGCCGATGTCGAATTCGGCCGCAAGGCGCGGGATGCCGGAGCGGCGGCGGACCGGCAGAGTGCCGCACGCGTCATCCACCACCCGGCAGGCCCCGTCATGCCCCTCCTCAACGCCCGCGCCAAGCCGCATAGTACGGCTGCCATGAGCCCCGTTCCCGTGACAGCCCCCGGCGATGCCGAGCGCTGGGCCGCCCTCGCCGCCCGCGACCCGCGGGCCGACGGCACCTTCGTGTACGCGGTCCGCACCACGGGCGTGTACTGCCGCCCGAGCTGCGCCGCGCGCGCGGCGCGGCCCGAGAATGTCAGCTTCCACCGGACCTGCGCCGAGGCCGAGGCTGCCGGCTTCCGGCCGTGCCGCCGCTGCCGCCCGGACGAGCCCGCCCTCGCCGAGCGCCGGGCCGAGGCGGTCGCCCGCGCCTGCCGCCTGATCGAGACGGCGGAGACGGTTCCGTCCCTCGCCGTGCTCGCCCGCGCCGCCGGCCTGAGCGCCTACCACTTCCACCGGGTGTTCAAGGACGCCACCGGCGTGACCCCCAGAGCCTACGCGTCAGCCCACCGCGCCGCCGCCGTGGCGCGGCGGCTGCCCGGGGCCGCCTCGGTGACGGAGGCGCTGTACGAGGCCGGCTACGGTGCCGCGAGCCGGTTCTACGCGGCGGGCGCGCCGCGCCTCGGCATGGCGCCCGCCGCCTACCGGACGGGCGGCGCGGGCCTGCGCATCCGGTTCGGCATCGGCGCCTGCAGCCTCGGCGCGATCCTCGTCGCCGCCACCGAGGCGGGCGTCTGCGCGATCCTCCTCGGGGACGCGCCCGAGCCGCTCCTGCACGATCTCCAAGACCGCTTCCCCGCCGCGGAGATCGAGGGCGGCGACCCGGCCTTCGAGGGCTGGATGGCGCGGGTCATCGGGCTCGTGGAGGCGCCGGGCACCGGCCTCGACCTGCCCCTCGACATCCGCGGGACGGCGTTCCAGCAGCGGGTCTGGACGGCGCTGCGCAAGATCCCGGTGGGATCCACCGCGACCTACGCGGAGATCGCCCGGGCGATCGGCCTGCCGACGGCGACGCGCGCGGTCGCGCAGGCCTGCGGGGCGAACCCGGTCGCGGTGGCCATCCCCTGCCACCGCGTCGTGCGCTCGGACGGTGCCCTGTCGGGCTATCGCTGGGGCGTCGCGCGCAAGCGCGCGCTGCTCGACCGGGAGGCGGAGGCCTGAAGTCCCGCGCCTCCGGTGCTCCGTGCGGTCTGCCCCAGGGCCGTTCCCTTTCGTAGTGCGACGGTCCGGAGGAAAGGTGCCTCCGGTCGAGACAGCCGCGACTTGCCCCGCTCCCGCGCGGGAGAGGGGAACCGCGCCTCGCTCAAGACGGGCTCGGCGATCGTCACTGTCCCGACGTGGCCGGGGGGCGGCGCTAGCGTCGACCGCCGCCAGGGCCGCCGAAACCGCCGCCGCCGAAACCGCCCCCGCCCGGGCCCGGGCCGGGGCCCCCGGGCGGACCGCCGAAGCCCCCGGGGCCGCCCGGGAACGCCCCGGGGCCTGCCGGCGGCGTGCCGCCGAAGCCGCCGCGCGGCGCTCCGAATCCGCCGGTGCCCTCCGATCCGGGGACGACCGCGCCCCCCGGCCGGGTGTCGATCGCGGGGCCGCGCGGTTCGCCGATGCCGCCCAGGCCGCCCTGGCGGCCTCCGGGCTCGGCGCCGAAGCGGCCGGGCGCCTCGTCGGGGAGGTTGCGGAGGTCGAGCCGGTCGCGCTCCCGCTCGAACCGCGGGGCGTCCGGCCGCTGCGGCTCGGGCGCGATGCGGTCCTCGATCCGCAGCCGCTCCACCGTCAGGTCCCCGTCCCGCGCGATAGCCGCGGTCAGCACCGCCCGCACGCTCCCGGTGCGCGGAACCTGCGCGCCGGGGCGGCCCGCGACGGCGTAGCCCGCGCCGACGTCGAGCCTGCCGCTATCCCGGCCGATATAGGCCTCGATCGAGACCTGTTTCAGACCCGGCGGGAAGGGCAGGCCGACCTGCGCGGCGTTGGTCACGGTGAGCACGCCGTTCGCCGCACGGCCCGTCACCAGCGCGCGCCGGCCCGGCGGCAGGGCGTCGGCGCCCGCGAGGCGGAGGCCGCCGATCCCGAGGCCGCCCGCGACCCGCCGCACCGGGCCGGCGACGCGGTCGGGCCCGGTGTCCCGCGGCTCGATCAGGCTCGCCACGATCACGCCGTCGGGCCGGCGCAGCCCGCTCACTGCGACCCGCGCGCCCGGCTGCCACGCGCCGCCGAGACCTGTGGTCGAGACCCGCTGGCCGAGCACTACGAGCCGCCCAGGCGCGACCGATTCCACCAGTCCGACCACTTCGCTCGTGACGTCGATCCGTCCGGTGGCGAGTCCGCCGCCCTCGGGCCGCGCCACCACGTGGACGACCTGACCGATCTTCAGGTCGGCGGCCTTCGCGGCCGTGCCGTCGATATGCACCTCCACCTCGGGCGGATAGGCGATGCGCAGGTCGTTGACGACGATCGAGCCGAAGCGTCGGATCGTGCCGATCACGCCGGTGCCGCCGATGCCGCGGTCGCCCTCGCCGAGGGGCCCGCTCTTCGGCGCGTCGGTCCGCATCATGCCGGTCCCGCCGATGCCCTGATCGCGCGGGGATTCCTGCGACCGGACGGTGCCGGGCAGCACGGTCGCGGCGCCCGCGAGCAGGCGCAGGACGAACCGGCGGTTGAGCGTGGCGCGCACCGGCCGGCCTCTCACCGCTCGTCCGCTCGCCGCGCCGGCGGCGCCGCTTCGGTGTAGACGTACAGGCCGAAGTTCCAGCGATGCGTGCCGCCGGGATCGGTCTGGCAGGCCGCGTGCGCTTCCCGGTTGGCCTGCTGCAGGGCCTCCATGGCGATCTCGCGGGCGCGCGCCTCGAGCCGGGTCGCGAGGTCCTTGGACAGCCCGTCGTAGTGGACCGCCCGCTCGAGGAAGCGCGGCGCGTCTCCGAAGATGTTGGCGACGGCGGCCGCGATATGGTCGTGCAGGTTGCGGCCGAAATAGTAGAGCTGGGGCCCCTCGGCGCCGTCGCCCCTCGGTACGTAGGCGGCCTCGGCCAGCACGATCCGGTCCTGCAGATCGGTGAAGGCCAGCCCGCGATCAAGCCACTCGTCGAGGACGGCGCGCGGCCGCAGGTCCCGCGTCACGCCCGCGACCAGCGACTCGAACGAGGGTGCGCCGCCCTCGGCCGTGCGCGGAAGTTTCAGGGGCTGGCCCTGCGCGTCGGTGAAGACCGGGTCGGCGATCCAGCGGGCGATGATCCGGCTGGTGCGGGAGACGACCGCCGGGACGGCGCTGACCGGAGCACCGGCGCCTCGCAGACGCCGAACCTCCTTGCGGTGGATGCCGGTGAGCAGGGAGACACGGCTGTCGGTCTGCTCCTTTCCGGTGAGGGCGAAGTCGTACTCGGCGACGTTCACGTAGAGCTCGCGCAGCAGGTCGGTGAGCGCCGGGAAGGTGATGCCGCGGGCGACGAGCAGGCGCACGAGGGGACGCAGCAGCCGCGCCAGCGGCGCGTGCAGGCTGGCGCCCTCCCGCGGTGTATCGGCAGTGTCAGACATGGCCGCATCGTGACGGCTCATGCTGTGGGACACAATCCCACCGCGTGCGAAGGCGCACGCTGGTCCCTCGATTTCGCGTTGACGTGGGATTTTTGCACACGTAAAACGGCTCGTGGTCAAATTTCCCACGAAGTGCGGGCCGGCCGATGAAGACTGATACGCGAACGCTCGTGGCGAGGCCCCTGCCGCCGCTCACGCTTCCCACCGCCCAGGCGCGACGGGCAAGCCTGAGTGATCCCCTTCCGCGGCTCCGACGCCTCGTCTGCGTCGTCGCCGCGCTCACACTGCCCGTCCTCGGGGTCGCCGTCGCGGAAACGGTCCACCGCGCCGGTTCACCGAGGGCGCCGCAGGCCGCCGCTCCCGCCACCCCCTCAGGCGGGGCGGCGGCACCCTCGGGCGCCGTCGGGCCCCGACGCGCCGCGAGAACCGTGAGGGTCGCGGCACGCACGGAAGAGAACCGCGAGGTCCGCTCTTGATCGCCCTGTCCGGTATCGACCGCGCACGAACCGCGCCGACCTGCGGTGGAGCGGCCATTCTCGATCTCGCCCTCTGCCTGATCCTGTCCGTGACCGTCGTCGGGCTGCTCCTCCTGGCCCTCTGATCCCGCGGCTCCGCCGCGCGCCGAACGAGATTTCCATGAACGCACGAACCTCCGCAGCCCTCGCGGGCGCCGCATGCGGCTGCCTGGCCCTCGCCGCCCAGGCGGCCGACCTGCCCCGCCGCGCGCCGCCGCCGCCACTGCCGTCGCTCCCGGTCTTCACCTGGACGGGCATCTATGCCGGCGTGAATGCGGGCTACGCGTTCCCGACCGGGAGCGGCGGCTTCACCGACCCGACCTACGGCACCGTCACGGGCGGCGGGCGGTCAGGCGGCTTCGCCGGCGGCGGCCAGATCGGCTACAATTACCAATTCACGCCGGGCTCCGGCGCCGTCGTCGGCGTCGAGGCCGACATCCAGGGCGCGGCCTTCGCTAAGGCGGACGCCGCCTATCTCGGCACCACGCCGTATTACAGTGTCCGACCGAGCCTCGACTATTTCGGCACGGTCCGCGCCCGGCTCGGCTACGCGTTCGACCGGGTCCTCGTCTACGGGACCGGCGGTTTCGCTTACGGCGGCGGGGCGCGCGCGACCGACGCGGGCGCCTACCCCTACACCCTGCCGTCGACCGACCGGACCGGATACGCGGCCGGCGGCGGCATCGAGTACGCTTTCACCGAGAAGCTCTCCGCCAAGGTGGAGGCGCTCTACCTCCATCTCGGCCGCGGAACGACCGCCACCACGTACTACAACGCCAGTGTTCCGGCGCTTTATGGTGCCGGCAAACAGGACTCCGGGTTTGCGGTGGTTCGGGCCGGTGTGAATTACCGATTCTGAGCAATATTCGTTGGGCGATATCTTGACGGAGCGGTCAAGCTGGGTCGCAATGCCCTGCATTCGGCTTCGCGAATCTGTCGGCCGCGCGAGCCTGTCCATGGCCGAGGGATGTCGGTGAGGCCGGATACCGCGCGGGTGCAGCCCCGCGGGACCGCGGATTCTCTCCGACAGGATCGGCCGTGAGCATGCCCAGCTCGACCTCCCTCACGACAATGCTGCTCGCCGTCGCGCTCGCGGCCTGCACCGTCCCGGCGCGGGCGCAGGAGATCGTGCCACCCGGGCCCGACGGGCGCGGCGCCATCCTGATCTACGGGAATTTCTGCGGCCCCGGCAGCCGCGGGCCCGGCTACCCGCCGATCGACGCGCTGGATCTCGCCTGCGCGCACCACGACGCGTGCTCGCCCGAGCCGGCCGCGGGAACGCTGCCGACCTGCGCCTGCAACGGCCGCCTCCGCGTCGAGGCGGGGCTCGTCGCCCGCGATCCGGCCGCGCCGGCCCAGACCCGCCAGACCGCGCAGTTCATCTCGGATTTCGCCGCGGCGCTGCCCTGCCAGTAGGGCGCACCGCGGGACCGCTCAGGCGGCGTCGGCCGGGTTGGCGGCTGCCTTCGGGCCGCCCTTGGCGACGCCCACCAGGGCCGGGCGCAGCACGCGCTCGCCGATGACGTAGCCCGCCTGCACGACCTGCACGACGGTGCCGGCCGGAACCTCCGCGTTCGGCACCTCGAACATCGCCTGATGGCGGTTCGGGTCGAACTTCTGGCCCTGCGGCTCGACGATCTTCACGCCGTGGCGCTCGAGGGTCTTGCCGAGGTCGCGCTCGGTGAGCTCGATCCCGTCGATCAGCCCCTTCAGGGCGCCGTCGGCCGTGGCCTTCGCGTCGGCCGGAACGCTGTCGAGGGCGCGGCGGATGTTGTCGGCGACGTTGAGCACGTCCCGGGCGAAGTTGGTCACCGCGTAGGCGCGCGCGTCGGCGACCTCGCGCTCCGTCCGGCGGCGCAGGTTCTCCATCTCGGCGAGGGTGCGCAGCGTCCGGTCCTTGAGCTCGTCGCGCTCGGCGGTCAGCAGGGCCAGGGCCTCCGCGACCGGATCGACGGTGGCCGACTCGCTGCCCTGACCCGCGGGCGCGGGATCCTGGGCCGCGCCGGCACCGGCTTCGACCGTGGTCTGGCGCTGGTCATCCTGGGGCATGTCGTTGCTCGTCATCACGTTTCAGTCGTGGGCGGGAATCGGTGAGGGATGGTGGAATCGGCGCTGATATCTGGCCACGGGGCCGCGAAATCAACCCGTACGCTCACGCCTCGCGCGGCGGCGGCGCCGCCACCAGCGCCTCCAGACCCTCGGCCTTGAGCGTCGCGACGTCGTGGGCGAACACGTCCATCACGGCGGCCCGGATCGCGGCCTGCCGGTCGGGCTGCGTCACCCGCGTGCCGGTGAGGTCGGTGACGTAGAAGACGTCCACGGCGCGCTCGCCGAACGTCGCCACATGCGCCGACGTGATGTTGAGCGACAGCCGGCTGAAGGCCGTGGTGAGCTCGTAGAGCAGGCCCGGCCGGTCGAGGCCAGTGATCTCCACCACGGTCTCCCGGCTCGACAAGGCGTTGTCGATGATGACGTCCGGCGGCACCGGGAAGGTCTTAGCGCGGGTGCTGGTCGGCGGGTGCTTGTCGGCCACGAGGTCGGCGATCTTGATCTCGCCCTTCAGCGCCCGCTCGATCGCCGCGGTGATGCGCTTGGTCCGACGCAGCTCGTCGTCGTCCCGCTCGAAGGCGCGCGAGATGAAGATCGTGTCGAGGGCGAACCCGTCCGTGGTGGTGAAGATCTGCGCGTCGACGATGTTGCTGCCGGCCGCCGCGCAGGCGCCGGTGACGATGGCGAGCAGGCGGGGATGGTCCGGCGAATAGACCGTGATCTCGGTCACGCCCCGGACGGGATCGAGGGCGACGTCGGTCGCGCTGGTCCGCCCGTCGCGCACGACGTCGCGCAGGAAGATCGCGTTCTTGAGCTGGCGCGTGCCGTCGACCTTGAGCCAGTAGGCCTGGCTGTGGCGGGCCGCGTAGGCGTCGAACTCCTCCGAGCCCCAGCCGGGCAGCTGTTCCCGCAGGCCCATCTGCACGAGGCGCACCCGGTCGGTGCGGGCGATCTCGGAATGGCCGCCCGAGAGGTAGACCTCGGTCTCGTCGTACAGGGTGCGGACCAGGGTGCCCTTCCAGGCGGTCCAGACGCCGGGGCCGACGGCGGTGATGTCGGCCACCGTCAGGATGGTCAGGAGCTTCAGCCGCTCCAGGCTCTGCACGCTCGCGGCGAAGCGCTCGATCGTCTTGGCATCCGAGAGGTCGCGGCTCTGCGCGGTCATCGACATCAGCAGGTGGTGCTCCACGAGCCAGCGCACCGTCTCGGTCTCGGCTTGGTTCAGGCCGAAGCGCGGGCAGAGCTTCTCGGCGATGGCGGCGCCGGCGATCGAGTGGTCCTCCGGGCGGCCCTTGGCGATGTCGTGCAGCAGGATCGCCACGTAGAGCGCGGTGCGGTTGTGGATCGAGTGCACGAGGCGCGAGACCAGCGGGTAGGTCTCCTGGGCCCGGCCCGATTCGATGTCCGCCAGCACGCCGACCGTGCGCAGCAGGTGCTCGTCCACCGTGAAGTGGTGGTACATGTTGAACTGCATCATCGCGACGATGCGGCCGAAATCCGGGATGAAGCGGCCGAGCACGCCCGCCTCGTTCATCTCGCGCAGCGCCTCCTCCGGCGCGTTCCGCGAGGTCAGGATCTCGACGAACAGCCGGTTCGCCTCGGGGTCCACGCGCAGCGACGGGTTGACGAGGCGCAGGGACCGGTTGGCCAGCCGCTTCGCGTCCGGATGGATCGCGAGGTTGTGCCGGTCGGCGAGCCAGAACAGCCGGATGAGGTTGACCGGGTCGCGCTCGAAGGCGTCCTCCGCGCGCAGGTTCACCCGGCCGTGGTCGATCCAGAAATCCTCCGCCTCCATGGCGGTCGCCCGGAACCGGTCGCGGAACCGGCCGATCCAGCGGTCGAGAACCGGCGTGCGCTTGGCGTGGCGCGCCTCCAGCTCCGCGCAGACGATGGCGGTGAGATCGCCCACATCCTTGGCGATGCGGAAATAGGCCTTCATGAAGCGCTCGACGCCGGAGAGGCCGCCCCGGGCCTCGTAGCCGAAGCGCTCGGCGATCCGCGGCTGCAGACCGAAGGACAGGCGCTCCTCGGCGCGCTTCGTGGCGAAGTGCATGTGGCAGCGCACCCGCCACAGGAACTCCTCGCAGCGCTCGAACAGCGCGTACTCTTCCGGGGTGAACAGGCCGGCGCTGACGAGCTCGATCTGGTCGCGGACCCGGTAGGTGTACTTGGCGATCCAGAACAGCGTGTTGAGGTCGCGCAGGCCGCCCTTGCCGTCCTTGACGTTGGGCTCGACGAGGTAGCGCGAGGTGCCGGCCTTGGAGACGCGCAGGTCGCGCTCGCGCAGCTTCGCCTCGACGAACTCGGCGGCGGACCCGACCACCAGCTCGGCGTCGAAGCGCGTCACGAGCTCCTCGTAGAGCACCCGGGTGCCGAACAGGTACCGCGCCTCCAGGAGGGCCGTCCGGATCGTCATGTCGGCCCGCGCCTCGCGCAGGCACTCCTCGACCGAGCGGGTGGCGTGGCCGACCTTCAGTTTCAGGTCCCACAGGACGTAGAGCATTCCCTCGACGACGCTCTCGGACCACGCGGTCTGCTTGTAGGGCAGCAGGAACAGCAGATCGATGTCCGATCCCGGCGCCATCGTGCCCCGGCCGTAGCCGCCGGTGGCGACCACCGCGAGCTGCTCGCCGGTCGACGGGTTGTCGTTGGGATAGAGCCGCCAGACCACGGCGTCGTGGATCGCCCGGACCACCGCGTCGGTGAGATTCGACAGGGTCTGCGCGCACAGCAGCCCGTTGCGGTCCTCGAGGAGCTGCGCCTCGGCGGCCCGGTGGCCCTCCTCGATCACCCGGCGCAGCTGCGGCACCAGCGCGGCCCGGAGCTTCGTGGGCTCGCGGGCCTCGCGGTCGAGGTTCTCGAGAACCGTGTCGAGGGCGGCGACGGGATCGAACATGGTTCCCGTTAGCATGATATCCCTAAGCCGCCAGCCATGCGGCGCCCGCCGCTACTCCGCGGCCGGCAGATCGAGGGCGAGCAGCCGGGCCGTGCGGTTGCGGGTCGCCGCGCGCGGCTCGGTATCGCTCGTCTGCCGCCGCGCGTCGGCGATGGCCGCGTGGACGCCGTCGACCGCCAGGATCAGCGCGCTGACCGTCCGCGCGTCGATGCTGCGCTCGCGGGCGTAGCAGACCACGTCCGCCACCAGCCCGTCGGTCTCGATCGCGATCGCGTCGAGTTCGGCGGCGCTGGTCGCCGCGCGCACCTCGCGCATGATGTCGAGGAGCCGGTCGAGGACGAAGTCGACCCGCTCCCGGCGCTTGCGGGCGAGGCGCTGGCCGAGCCACGCGAAGCCGGAGCCGATCGTGCCGCCGAAGAAGGCGAACAGGTAGATGTAATCCTCGTAGCGGTCGAGGAAGGTCTGCTGCTCGCGCTCGAAATAGTCGACGGCGCCGGGGTGGTTCGGCAGGCGCGCCGAGGTCGCCGCCACCGTCGTGTCGAAGTCCGGCGCCTTCATCAGCTTGGCCACCGGCGCGGTCGAGGCGAGCCGCGAGCGCCACTCGAACAGGTGCTGCGTCGCCGAGGCGACCGCGACGCGGCTCACCGTGCCGCGGGCCATCAGGCGATAGGAGGCGCCGACGGTCTTGACCTCCTCGTCGGGCCGCTTCGGGCGGCCGCCGAAGGTGCCGGCCGGGATCGTCACCGACTGCAGCTCGGGGAAGCGCTGCAGGATCGCATCGCCGTCCGGGATCGAGACGAAGCCGATCTTGCGGTCCGGCGCGCCCAGCTCGACGGCGCGGACGACCGCGGCCGCCGGCTTGGAGGCCGGGCTCGCGATCACCGCCACCGCGTCGACCCGCTTCTCGGTGAGCGCGGCCGTGACGTCGCCGACCTTCAGCGGCACCACGACCACGTGGCCGGGCTCCGCCTCGGCGGCGTGGCCGGCCTCCGGCGCGTCCTCGCCCACGATGTCCGGCACGAGGTCGTAGAAGGAGAGGAGGTTCGTGAGGAACGACAGGTCGGCGCTGTGGCGGACCACGATGCCGAGCCGCTTGCGCGCCAGGGCCGGCACGTCGTCGAGATCGGCCGCCTCCGGCGCCGCGATGACCAGGGCCTCGTCGTGCAGGATCGCCAGGGTCAGCCCGTTCTCGGGCAGAAACACGTCCGGCCGCACCACCGCGAGGTCGGCCTTGTTGCGCTGGAGTGCCAGGGCGCTGTCGCGCACGTCGCCGTAGCGCACCACCTTGAGACGGACGTCCTCCCGCGCCCGGTCGAGGGCGCCGGCATAGGCCTCGATCAGCGCGGCCTCGGGCCCGTCCTGGGGGCCGACCGCCACCGTCAGGGTGTTCGGGCGCGACAGGTAGACGATCGCGGCCGCGGCCGCGGCGAGCCCCAGGGCCACGAGGACCAGGAGCCACTCGCGCCGCATCAGTACGGCCGCCGCGTCGTGCAGCCGCAGGCGCCATCGGCCCTGCGGAGTGCCGGGCGAAGAACGGTGGTTCGGGCCATGGCCGAGCCTGTCGCGTTGCGCGCGTTCCATACCCGAGTCATGGAACGCAAACCTGTCGAGATCGTGAAGAACCGGTGAAATCTCCATTCGTTGCAGGATCCGCGCCAGAAGGTCGCGACCGCGAGATCAAGCCGCCCGGCCCCGTGAGCCCGGCCTGGCTGGAGCGTGCGGCGCTCCACTATCTGGAGCGCTACAGCGCCTCGACCGAGATGCTGCGCCGGACGCTCGCGCGCCGCGTCCAGAAGCGCGCGCGGGCCCGGGGCGAGGATCCCGAACGCTTCGCCGACCTCGTGACGGCGACCGTCGCGCGGGCGGTGTCGGCCGGCCTCGTGGACGACGCGCGCTTCGCCGACACCCGGCTCGCCACCCTGCGGCGTCGCGGCACCTCGACCCGCGGCGTCTCGGCCAAGCTCGCCGCCAAGGGGGTCCCGCGCGACGTCGTGGAGGCCGCCATGCTGGCGGAGCGCGACGCCCTGCCGGACGGGGAGGCGGACGCGATCGAGGAGCAGGCCGCCCAGGCCTACGCCAAGCGGCGACGCCTGGGACCGTATCGCCGCCCGGACCAGCGGGCGACGCACCGCGACCGGGACCTCGCCGCCCTGGCCCGGGCCGGCTTCGCCTACGGCCTCGCCCGCCGTGTGGTCGACCGGGAGCCCGACGAATCCGGCGAGCCCGACGCGCCCGCGTGACGGGTGCGGCATCGCGGCCCGGGGTGAACGCCGCGCCGGCCTTGCACCTTCGGCCGCGTTGTTCATTGTCTGTTCGATGGACGAGACCCTGGCCAAGAAGCTGCGCATCCTCGCGGACGCCGCCAAGTACGACGCCTCCTGCGCCTCCTCGGCCGCGCCGAAGCGGGCGGCCGGCAAGGACGGGCTCGGGTCGACCACCGGGGCCGGGATCTGCCACGCCTACACGCCGGACGGGCGGTGCGTCTCGCTCCTCAAGATCCTGCTGACGAACTGGTGCCTGTTCGACTGCGCCTACTGCGTGAACCGGCGCTCCTCGAACGTGCGGCGGGCGAAGTTCACCGTGGAAGAGGTCGTGAACCTCACCCTGAACTTCTACCGGCGCAACTACATCGAGGGGCTGTTCCTCTCCTCCGGCATCATCAAGTCGCCCGACCACACGATGGAGCTGCTGACCCGCGTGGCGAAGTCGCTCCGGCGCGACCACGGTTTCGCCGGCTACATCCATCTCAAGTCGATCCCGGAGGCGAGCCCCTGGCTGATCGAGGAGGCCGGCCTCTACGCCGACCGGCTCTCGATCAACGTCGAGCTGCCCACCGAGGCGAGCCTGGAGCGCCTCGCTCCCGAGAAGGACGGCGCCGCGATCCAGGGCGCCATGGCGCAGATCGGCGAGCGGATCGTGCAGGCCAGGGCCGAGAAGCGCCGCTTCTCGCCGGCCGGCCACTCGACGCAGGTGATAGTCGGGGCGGACACCACCACCGACGAGGCGCTGATCCGCAAGAGCGCGCTCCTCTACGGCAGCGTCGGCCTGAAGCGGGTCTACTACTCTGCCTACAGTCCGATCCCGGACGGCTCAGCGATCCTGCCGCCGAAGCCGCCGCCGCTCCAGCGCGAGCACCGCCTGTACCAGGCCGACTGGCTGCTCCGGTATTACGAGTTCACCCCCGACGAGGTGGCCGACGCGTCGGAAGGTGGGATGCTCGCCCTCGACATCGACCCGAAGCTCGCCTGGGCGCTGAAGCACCGGGACAAGTTCCCGGTGGACGTGAACCGGGCGGACCGGGAATGGCTGCTGCGGGTGCCGGGGCTCGGGGCGCGGGCGGTCGACAAGATCGTCAGGGCGCGCCGCCACGCGACCCTGCGCCTCGACGACGTCGCCCGGCTGACCTCCGGATTGAAGCGGGCGCGGCCGTTCCTGGTGGCTGCCGACCATCGGCCGGTCGGGTTGACCGACCGGCTCGACCTGCGGACGCGGCTGGTCGAGCCCGCGGCGCAGCTGAGCCTGTTCTGATGGGGGCGGGGCACGCGCCGAGTCCTTCTCCCTCCCTGGAGAGAGAGGACTCGCTGTCGCCGCGCGCCGTCGCGCTGCGCCCCGGCGCCGATCTCGACGGTTTCCGCAACGCCGCCCGGAGCCTCGTCGCGCGGGGCGTCGCCCCCGAAGCCGTGACGTGGTCGGTGTCGGACGCGCCCGGCCTGTTCGGCAGCGACGCCGAGCCAGCGAGCGGCACGCCGCTCGTCCTGCCGAAGGCCGTCGCCGGCCTGATCCCGCAGGTCATTCCCCACCGCGATCCGGAGCGCTACGGCCTGCTCTACGCGCTGATCTGGCGGGTCTGCCGCGGCGAGCGGCACCTGATGGAGGTCGGCAGCGACCCGCTGGTCCACCGCCTGCACCGGATGGCGAAGGCGATCGGGCGCGACCTCCACAAGATGCACGCCTTCCTGCGATTCCGTCGGGCGGAGGGACCGGACGGCGAGCGCTACGTCGCGTGGTTCGAGCCGGACCACCACATCCTCGAGGCGGCGGCGCCGTTCTTCGTCGACCGCTTCCGCGGGATGCGCTGGTCGATCCTGACGCCCGAGGGCTCGGCCCACTGGGACACCGAGACCCTGACTTTCGGGCCGCCCGGCGACCGTGCCCAACTTCCGGAGGGCGACGGCTTCGAGGCCGGCTGGCAGACCTATTACGAGAGCACCTTCAACCCGGCCCGCACCAACCTGAAGGCGATGCGGGCGGAGATGCCCAAGAAGTACTGGCACAACATGCCCGAGACGGCCGCGATCCCGGCCCTGGTCCGGGCGGCGGCCGGGCGAACCGAAGCCATGATCGAGAGGGAGCCGACCTTGCCCACACGCCGCGAACCCGCCCGGGCCGTCGCCGCCATGGCCGACCAGGATCCCAAGAGCCTCGAAGAGCTGAACGCGATCATCCGCCGGACCGAGCCGCTGGTGTCGGGGGCCACCCAGGCCGTGCTCGGCGAGGGGTCGGTCGGGGCGACGGTGGCCTTCGTGGGCGAGCAGCCCGGCGACCAGGAGGACCGGCAGGGCCGGCCCTTCGTCGGGCCCGCCGGCCAGCTGCTCTCCCGCGCCATGGCGGAGGCCGGGATCGACCGGGGCGCGAGCTACCTGACGAACGCGGTCAAGCACTTCAAGTTCGAGGAGCGCGGCAAGCGCCGCATCCACCAGAAGCCGACAGCCGGCGAGGTCAGCCACTACCGGTGGTGGCTCGACCGGGAGCTCGAATTCGTCGGCCCGAAGCTCGTCGTGGCGCTCGGCGCGACCGCCGTGCTGGCGCTGACCGGCAAGGCGATCCCGATCACCCGGGCGCGCGGCCCGTTCCGCTTCGACCGGCACGACAACCGATTCCAGGGCTTCATCACGGTCCACCCGTCCTACCTGCTCCGGCTGCCGGACGAGGCGAAGGCGGAGGCCTACGCGGCCTTCGTGGACGACCTGCGCCGGGTGGAGGCGCTCGGGCGCGAGCTGGCGGCCTGATCCTCCTCTGCCGCGCTTCTGCTATGCTGGCGGCCGCCGATTCCCTCCTGTCCCGCCGCCATGGACAAGCTCGCCGCCCTCGACATCCTGCGCGCCAACGAGGCCGAACTGCGCCGCCGCGGCGTGCTGCACGCGGCCTTGTTCGGTTCGGTTGCCCGGGGGGAGGCGCGGGCCGACAGCGATCTCGACGTGATGATCGAGATCGATGTGTCCGTCGTGGGCGGTCTCTTCGGCTATGTCGGCCTGTGCCACTTCATCGATGATCTCTTTCCGATCCGGGTCGACGTGGCGGATCGGGCGGCCCTGAAGGATCGGGTTCGCACGCACGCGGAGCGCGATGCCATTTCCGCCTTCTGAACGCGAGCGGGCCGCCTGCGCCGACATGATCGCCAACGCGGAGCGCGTTGCCCGCTTCGTGGCGGGATTCACGCTCGAGACGTTCGAGGCAGACGAACGCACCCAATTCGCGGTCGTGCGCTGCCTGAAGATCATCTCGGAGGCGAGCCGCCGATTGAGCGCCGAGACGAGAGCCCGATATCCCGCCGTGCCGTGGCGTCAGATCGCGGATGCGGGGAACTTTTATCGCCACAGCTATCATCGGGTGACGCTGGACATCGTCTGGCTCACCGTCCACCACGAATTGCCCGTTCTCGTCGCGGCCTGCCGCGCCGAAATCGCCCGCGCGCCCGACTCCTGATCGCCCCGAGCCGCCTGAGCCCATGACCGACTCGAAGCCCGACTCGAGCCCCGAGACCAAGCCCGTCGGACCCGGCGATCAGGTGATCCTGGTCGACGGCTCGTCCTTCATCTTCCGGGCCTATTTCCAGTCGATCAACCAGGACCAGAAGTACAATTCGCGCCCCTCCGACGGGCTGCCCACCGGCGCCGTGCGGCTGTTCTGCACCAAGATCGCGCAGTTCCTGCAGGACGGCGCCGCCGGCACCATGCCGAGCCATCTCGGGATCGTCTTCGACAAGTCGGAGGGCTCGTTCCGCAAGGAGATGTTCCCCGACTACAAGGGCCACCGCCCGGACGCGCCCGACGACCTGAAGCGCCAGATGCCGCTGATGCGCGACGCGGTGCGCGCCTTCGGCCTGCACGCGGTGGAGCTGGAGCGCTACGAGGCCGACGATCTCATCGCCACCTACACCCGCCAGGCCGAGGCGCGGGGCGCGGGCGTCATCATCGTCTCGTCCGATAAGGACCTGATGCAGCTCGTCGGGCCGCAGGTGCGGTTCTACGATTTCGAGTCGGGTGCCAAGGGCAAGCCCGGCTACCGGCCCGAGCGCAACCTCGACGTCGAGGCGATCGTCGCCAAGTGGGAGGGCCTGCAGCCGAACCAGATCGGCGACGCGCTGGCGCTCATCGGCGACACCTCCGACAACGTGCCGGGCGTGCCCGGCATCGGCCTGAAGACGGCCGCGGCGCTGATCAAGGAGTTCGGCAGCCTCGAGGCCCTGCTGGAGCGGGCAGGCGAGATCAAGCAGCCCAAGCGGCGGGAGACGCTGCTCGCCAACGTCGATCAGGCCAAGCTGTCGCGCAGGCTCGTGGCGCTGATGGAGGACGTGCCCGTCCCGGTGCCGCTGGACGACCTCGGCGTGCCCCAGCCCAATCCCGAGAAGCTGGTCGGCTTCCTGAAGGCGATGGAGTTCAACACGCTGACGCGCCGCATCGCCCAGATGCTGCACGTCGATCCCGAGGCGGTGAAGCCCGATCCGCGCCTCCTGCCGGGCGCCCGGCCGCACGGCTACGGCAACGCCGCCGGGGGCAGCGACGCGGTGCCGTTCTTCGGCGATTCCGTGCCGCCGGATCCCGAGACCGCGGCCGCCGGGGCCGAGCGACCGCCGGGCGCCGCCCCGCCGGAGGGCGGCGAGATCGATCCCTTCGCCGATCTCGACCTGCCGGACGCGCCCGCCAAGCCCCGGGCGCCCGTCGAGGCGACACCCGGCAACGTGGTGGCGGCCCGGGCCGCGGAATCCGTGGCGCCGTTCGACACCGCCGCCTACGAGACGGTCTCGTCCCTGGAGCAGCTCGACGCCTGGATCGCCGAGGCCGAGGAGGCTGGCGTGATCGCGGTCGACACCGAGACCGACTCGCTCGATGCCCACAGGGCCGGCCTCGTCGGCGTCTCGCTGGCGGTCGCCACCGGCCGGGCCTGCTACATCCCGCTGGCCCACGTCCAGGCCGCCAAGGTGCAGGCGGACGCCACCGACCTGTTCGGCGAGGGCGCCGCGCCCTCCGACGTGGTCGAGCCGGTGCCGGGCCAGATCCCCCTGAAGGAGGCCGTCGCCCGGCTGAAGCCGCTCCTCGAGCACCCCGGCGTCCTGAAGGTCGGCCAGAACCTCAAGTACGACTGGGTGGTGCTCGCCCGCTACGGCATCGAGGTCGCGCCGTTCGACGACACGATGCTGATCTCGTACGTGCTCGACGCCGGCAAGGGCGGCCACGGCATGGACGAGCTGGCCCGCCGGCACCTCGGCCACCAGCCGATCACCTTCTCGGACGTGGCCGGCACCGGCCGCAACAAGGTGACGTTCGACCGCGTCGCCATCGACAAGGCCACCGCCTACGCGGCCGAGGACGCCGACGTGACCCTGCGCCTGTGGCGGATGATGAAGCCGCGCCTCGTGGCCGAGCACCGGGTCGCCGTCTACGAGACCCTGGAGCGGCCCCTGCTGCCGGTGATCGCCCGGATGGAGCAGCGCGGCATCCGCGTCGACCGGGAGATGCTGAGCCGCCTGTCCGGGGATTTCTCGCAGATCCTCGTCCGCCTGGAGGAGGAGATCCAGGAGGATGCCGGGGAGAAATTCTCGGTCGGCTCGCCGAAGCAGATCGGCGACATTCTGTTCGGGAAGATGGGTCTGCCGGGGGCCAAGAAGACGCCGTCGGGCCAGTGGGCCACGCCCGCGACCTTGCTGGAGGAGCTGGCCCAGGCGGGCCACGAGTTGCCTAAGAAGATCCTGGAATGGCGGCAGCTCTCGAAGCTGAAATCCACCTACACGGACGCGCTCCAGGCCCATGCCGACCGCGAGACGGCGCGGGTCCACACCTCGTTCTCGCTGGCGGCGACCACCACGGGGCGGCTGTCCTCCTCCGAGCCGAACCTGCAGAACATCCCGATCCGCACCGAGGAGGGTCGCCGGATCCGCCGCGCCTTCGTGGCGGCGCCCGGCAACCGGCTGATCTCGGCCGACTACTCGCAGATCGAGCTGCGGCTGCTGGCCCACATGGCCGACATCCCGGAACTCCGGAAGGCGTTCGAGGACGGGATCGACATCCACGCGGCGACCGCCTCGGCGATGTTCGGCGTGCCGCTCAAGGCGATGACGCCCGACCTGCGGCGTCGGGCGAAGACCATCAACTTCGGCATCATCTACGGCATCTCGGCCTTCGGCCTCGCCGACCGGCTCGGCATCGGCCGCGAGGAGGCCTCGGCGTTCATCAAGCAGTACTTCGAGCAGTTCCCGGGCATCCGGGACTACATCGAGACCACCAAGAAGAGCTGCCGCGACAAGGGCTACGTCACCACCCTGTTCGGCCGCGTGTGCCACTACCCGCAGATCCGCTCCAACAACCCCTCCGAGCGCGCCAGCGTCGAGCGGCAGGCGATCAACGCGCCGATCCAGGGCTCGGCCGCCGACATCATCCGGCGGGCCATGACGCGGATGGAGGCGGCCCTCGCCGCGAAGAAGCTCAGGGCGCGCATGCTGCTGCAGGTGCACGACGAGCTGGTGTTCGAGGCGGCCGAGGACGAGGTGGAGCGGACGATCCCGATCATCCGCGGCGTCATGGAGGAGGCGCCGGCGCCGGCCCTGACCCTGAAGGTGCCGCTGGTGGTCGAGGCCAACGCGGCGGGCAACTGGCAGGAGGCGCATTGACGGGTCGGACCGAGGCTCAGCCGGCCGTCTTCGCGAGCGGAGCGAGGCGATCCCGTCGGCGCCGCGCTTGCCGACGTCCCGTAGCCCTGGGTCGCTTCGCTCCGCTCGCGAGGACGGCGGCGCGCTGAGACGACGTCGTCGAACCGCGACCGGGCAGCTTGGAGATGCCGCCGAAGACGGTCATACGCCGTACGCCCATGACCTGCATTGCTCAGAGCCCGTGACCGACCCCTTCCCCTTCCTCTCCGGCGGCGGCGAGGCCGCGCGGATGATCCGCGCGCGCGACTGGTCGGGTCATCCCCTGGGGCTTCCGGAGACATGGCCGGCGGAGTTCCGCGCGGCCCTGTCGCTCGTCCTCAACTCGCCGGAATCGATGATCCTGGCCTGGGGGCCGGACCTCCACTTCTTCTTCAACGACACCTACTTCCCGCTGCTCGGTCCGCGGCTGCCCTGGGCGATGGGCGAGCGGTTCGACGTGGTCTGGGCCGATGCCTGGGATCAGGCCAAACCGATCATCGACGCCGCCATGGCGGGCCGTCCGGAGCGCTTCGTCGATCTGCCGTGGCAGCTCGACACCGACCGCGGCGCCCGGGAGACGTGGTGGACCTTCTCGTACTCGCGGGTTCTCGACGCCGAGGGCCGGGTCGCCGGCCTGTTCATCCTCACCAACGAGACCACCGGCCGGGTCCTGGCGGACGCCGCCCTCAAGGAGAGCCAGGGCCGGCTCGAGGCGGCGCTCGCGGAGCTGCGCGACCTGAACGCGACCCTGGCGCACCAGGTCGAGGAGCGCACGGCCGACCGCAACGCCCTGTGGACGCTCTCGTCCGACATGATGCTGCGCTGCCTGTTCGACGGGACCATCACCGCGGTGAACCCGGCCTGGACCGAGGTGCTGGGCTGGCGCGCGGACGAGCTGATCGGAACGAAGCTCATCGCCTTCGTCCACCCGGACGATCTCGACCGCACCGTCGAGGGCGCGCGCCAGCTCTCCGCGGGGTCGAGCCTCGCGCGCTTCGACAACCGCTACCGCCACCGGGACGGCGGCTATCGCTGGATCAGCTGGGCGGCCCGGCCGGGGGAGGGCGTCATCAACGCCGTCGGCCGCGACTTCACCGCGGAGCGCGAGCGCGCCGACGCCCTGGCCGCCGCCGAGGAGGCCCTGCGCCAGTCGCAGAAGATGGAGGCGGTCGGCCAGCTGACCGGCGGCATCGCCCACGACTTCAACAACCTGCTCGCCGGCATCTCCGGCTCGCTGGAGCTGATCCAGACCCGGCTCGGCCAGGGCCGCGTCATGGACGTCGACCGCTACATCAACGCCGCGCAGGGGGCCTCGAAACGGGCCGCGGCGCTGACCCACCGGCTGCTCGCCTTCTCGCGTCGCCAGACCCTCGACCCGAAGCCCACCGACGTGAACCGGCTGGTGGCCGGCATGGAGGAGCTGATCCGCCGCACCGTGGGCCCCGCCGTGGTGGTCGAGGTCGTGGCGCCGCCCGGCCTCTGGCCGGCCCTGGTCGACCCGCCGCAGCTCGAGAACGCGCTCCTCAACCTGTGCATCAACGCCCGGGACGCGATGCCGGAGGGCGGCCGCATCACGATCGAGACCGCCAATGCGTGGCTCGACGAGCGCGCCGCCCGGCGCCACGACATGCCGCCGGGCCAGTACCTGTCGCTGTGCGTCACCGACACCGGCAGCGGCATGGCGCCGGAGATCGTCGGCAAGGTGTTCGAGCCGTTCTTCACCACGAAGCCCCTGGGGCAGGGCACCGGCCTCGGCCTGTCGATGATCTACGGCTTCGCGCAGCAATCGGGCGGCCAGGTGCGGATCCACTCGGAGGTCGGCAGGGGCACGACGGTCTGCCTGTACCTGCCCCGCCACCGCGGCGCGGTCGCCGAGGAGGACGCGCACGCCGCCGTCGGCGCGCCGCCGCGGGCCGCGCCGGGCGAGACCGTGCTGGTGGTCGACGACGAGCCGACCGTGCGCATGCTGGTCACCGAGGTGCTGGAGGATCTCGGCTACACGGCGATCGAGGCCGCCGACAGCGCGGCCGGCCTCAAAGTGCTGCAATCCGACGTGCGCATCGACCTGCTGGTGTCCGACATCGGATTGCCGGGGGGCATGAACGGGCGCCAGATGGCCGAGGCCGGGCGGCTCACGCGGCCGGGCCTCAAGGTCCTGTTCGTCACCGGCTACGCCGAGAGCGCGGTCTTCGGCAACGGGCCCCTCGAGGCCGGGATGCAGGTCATCACCAAGCCATTCGTGGTGGAGGTGCTGGGCGCCCGCATCCGCGAGATGATCGGAACGGCTTGACCGCACGGTCGGTTCGGGCCTGATCGGCCGGGACACGCCGGGGAGGAGGGACGCCATGCGGGCGCTGCTGTGCACGAGGCTCGACGGGCCGGACCATCTGGAGATCGTCGAGCGCCCCGACCCGGTGCCGGGCCCCGGGCAGGCGCTGGTGCGGATGCGGCTGGCGGCCCTGAACTTCTTCGACACGCTGATCACCGCCGGGCGCTACCAGGTGAAGCCGACCCTGCCGTTCTCGCCGGGCGGCGAGGGGGTCGGCGTGGTCGAGGCGCTGGGCGAGGGCGCCGCGGGCGTGTCCGTGGGCGAGCGGGTGATCGTCCATGCCGGGCACGGCTGCTGCGCGGAGCTGATCGCCCTCGACGCCGCCCGGCTCACACCGGTGCCGGACGGCGTGCCGGACGAGCAGGCGGCCGGGCTGACCATCACCTACGGCACCTCGCTGCACGCCCTGGCGAACCGCGCGCGCCTGCGGCCCGGCGAGTGGCTGGCGGTCCTCGGCGCCTCCGGGGGCGTCGGCCTCGCCGCCGTCGAGCTCGGCCGGCTGATGGGCGCCCGGGTGATCGCCTGCGCCTCCTCGGAGGAGAAGCTATCGGTCGCCCGCGCCCACGGCGCCGAGGCGGGCGTCGTCTACGACCCGGCGACGCTCAAGGACGAGCTGCGCCGGATCTCGGGCGGCGGGATCGACGTGGTCTACGACGCGGTCGGCGACGCCTACGCGGAGCCGGCCCTGCGGGCGCTCGGCTGGCGCGGGCGCTTCCTCGTGATCGGCTTCGCCGCCGGCGCCATCCCGCGGCTGCCGCTGAACCTGATGCTCCTCAAGGAACTCGACGTGCAGGGCGTCCACTGGGGCGCCTTCCTGGACCGGGAGCCGGAGGCGCACCGGGCCGATCAGCGCCGGCTCCTCGACTGGGTCGCCGCGGGCAGGCTCACCGCGCAGGTCCACGGCGTCTACCCGCTGGCGGAGTACCCGGAGGCCTTCGGCCTCCTGACCCGCCGCGCGGCGGTGGGCAAGGTTCTCCTGCGGCCCTGACCCGGGGCGCGGCCGCCCGCCTCAGCCCGGATCGGCGCGCGACCCGCGGCGCGGCGTCGGCGGGCGACGCGCTATGCGTTCCGCGCCGATCTGCGGCGCAGATCGCTGCCGCAGTATAGGTTGCGGAAAAATCTGTCTTTCATCTTCATGCATCCCGACGCGACGGTGTCGTCCTCTGTGGTGCCCGAGATGAGACTGCGAAGAAGTATCGTATCAAAGCTGATACTGCCCTCGATCGTCGGCTTTCTGCTTTTCCTGGCAAGCTCGGCCGTCGGCTTGATGCAGATACAGGCCATCAACGCCGCCGCTGTGGAGACCCGCGACGTCTGGGTGCGCAAGGACAACGATCTCCATACGATTCGATTCTTGATGCTGCGGTACCACACGACGACGATCCGCAAGGTGGTCGCCGTCGACGACGGTGAGAACCGGGACCTCGATGCCGAGTTCGTCGAGATGGATCGGTCCATCCCCGAGGCCTTCCGGAGCTACCGCGCGCGCGCGACGACGCCCCGGGAACGCGCGCTCTGAGACGCGTTCGAGGGGCGGTGGAAGGTCTATCGCGTCGCCCAGGAGGCGATCCTCGCTCCGCTCAGGCGCGGCGACCGGAACGCGGCCCGCGACGCCATCGCGCCCGCCCGCCCGCCGCTCGTGGCCGCCTTCGATGCCCTGGCGGATCTCGCCCAGGTCACCGCCGAGGGCACGAACGTCTCGGTCCAGCGCTCCGAGGACGCGTTCCGGACGGCGTGGTCCGTCACCGTCGCGCTCGCGGTCATCGGGTTGCTCATGACCGGCGCGGCGGTCTGGTGGGTCTGGCACCGGGTCGCCCGCCCGATCCGGTCCCTGGCCGGAACCATGGGCCGGCTCGCGGCCGACGACCTCGACGCGGCCGTCGGCGGTTCCGAGCGCGGGGACGAGATCGGCGTCATGGCGGCGTCCGTCCAGGTCTTCAAGGACGGCCTGATCCGGGCGCGCACACTCGAGCACGACGCCGCACAGGCCCGCGCCACGGCCGAGGCGGAGCGGCGGAGCGGCATGCACCGGATCGCCGACGCCTTCGAGGGCACGGTCGGCGGCATCATCGGCACGGTCTCGGCCGCCGTCGCCGCGCTGCAGGACACGGCCTCGGCCATGAACGAGGCGGCCGCCGACACAGCCGATCGCTCCATCCGGGTGGCGAGCGCGGCCGAACGCGCCGCCAGCACCGTCAGCGTCGCGGCGGCGGCGGCCGAGGAACTCGGCGCCTCTGTCCAGGAGATCGGCCGCCAGGTCGCGGGTTCGACGGAACTGACACAGTCGGCGGTCGCGGACGCGGAGGCGACCGCTCACTTGGTTCAGGATCTGAACGGGGCGGCGATCCAGATCGGTCATGTCGTGACCCTGATCTCGACCATCGCCGAGCAGACGAATCTCCTCGCGCTGAACGCCACGATCGAGGCGGCGCGGGCCGGCGCGGCGGGCCGCGGCTTCGCCGTCGTGGCCGCGGAGGTCAAGGAACTGGCCGCTCAGACCGCGCGGGCAACCGACGAGATCGGCGGCCACGTCGCCCGGATCCAGTCTTCTACCGGCGACGCCGTCACGGCGATCGGACGCATCGGCGGTCGGGTTCAGGAACTCAGCGCGGTGGCGACGCGGATCGCCAGCGCCGTGGAGCAGCAGGGCGCCGCGACGCAGGAGATCGTCCGCAACGTCTCCCAGGCCGCCCAGGGGGCAGCGGACGTCACCAGCACCATCACGGGCGTCGCCGACGCGGCGAAGGGGACCGGAGCGGCGGCCGATCGGGTTCTCACGGCAGCCTCGGAGCTGTCGAACCGGTCCGGCCACCTCAGGGACGAGGTGACGCGCTTCCTCGCGACCGTCCGCGCGGCCTGAGCGCACGGGATCGGCGCAAACGCGGACCTCCGGCCGCGCGCCCGGCGCGCCGGCTCAGAGGAGCCCGCGCGCCTTGGCCAGGCCGACCAGGTCCGCCTGCGGGCGGGCGCCGATATGCTGGATGACCTCGGCGGCCGCGAGCGTGCCCAGGCGGGCGCTGGCGACGTTGTCGAGCCCGCGGGCGTGCCCGGCCAGGAAGCCGGCGGCGAACAGGTCGCCCGCGCCGGTCGTGTCGACCACCGTCTGGACCGGGCTCGCCTCGACGGCCCGGACCTCGCCGCCCTGGACCACCAGGGCGCCGTCGGCCGAGCGCGTGACGAGGCCGAGCAGGTGCCGGCCGCGGGCGTTGCGCTCGTCGCGCAGGGCCGCCACGGCGGCATCTGGATCCTCGGTCTCGTAGAGGCTCTGCAGCTCGGCCATGTTGGCGAACAGGATGTCGATGCTGCCGTCCCGCACGAGGCCGAGGAACTCGTCGCGGTAGCGGCCCACGCAGAACGCGTCCGAGAGGGTCAGCGCGACGGCGTTGCCCGCCTGATGGGCGAGCTGCGCGGCCTTGCGGAACGCGTCCTTGGCGGCCGGCGGATCCCACAGGTAGCCCTCGAGATAGACGACGCGGGCCGAGCTCACGAGCGCCTTGTCGACGTCGTCGGGCGACAGGCCCTGGCAGGCGCCGAGATAGGTGTTCATCGTGCGCTCGCCGTCCGGCGTCACGAGCACGAAGCACCGGGCGGTGGCCGGCCCCTCGGCGGCGGCCGGGACGGCGAAGTCGACGCCGGTCGCCTTGAGGTCGTGGCTGAACAGGCCGCCGAGCTCGTCGTTCCGGACCTTGCCCACGAAGCCGGTCTTGGCCCCGAGGAGCGCCGCGCCGACCGCGGTGTTGGCGCCCGAGCCGCCCGACACGATCGTCGCCGGTCCCATCGCCTGGAACAGCGCCTCGGCCCGCGGCTCGTCGATGAGCTGCATCGCGCCCTTGGTGACGCCCTGCGCCGACAGGAAGGCGTCGTCCGTGCGGGCGATCACGTCGACGATCGCGTTGCCGAGCACGAGGAGATCGAGGGGTGCAGTCATCCGGGCGTCCTGATTCGCGTTCGCGCCGCTGTGGCATCCGCCTCGGATCGGATCAAGCGCCGTCGTCGGCGGGCGCGAGGTCGGCGAACAGCTCGGGCACGGGCAGGCGCAGGCCGGGGGGCGTCAGGTCCAGCGTCTCCCGGGTCGCGATGCGGGTCTCGATCAGGCCGCCCTGCGCGCGGCGGTGATGGATGACGAGACGCTTCACCGGATCCACGATCAGATAGTGGATGACGCTCTCCAGACCGAAGTAGCGGGTCAGCTTCAGGCCCGAGTCGACCGCGCGTGTGCCCGGCGACTGAACCTCGACGACGATGACGGGATCGGTGATCTCGGTCGCATCGGGGTCAGCGCGCATCCCGCAGTAAACGAGGGCGTCGGGCTCGAAGACCGTATCCCGATCGACGCGAACGCTGATGCCATCCGGCAGCGCGTAGCAGGCGCTCCCCGCTTGCTTCAGTGCGGACCGGAGCGCCAGATAGGTGGCCGCCTTGACCTCGGCATGCCGAACGCGCTCCGGTGACATCGCGAACACCTCGCCGTCGACCAGCTCGAAGCGCCCCGGCTGCCCCTCGGCCCAGGCGAGAAACTCGTCGACCGTCATCCGGGATCTCGGCTGAGCGACCATGCCCGAGGTTAGCACGGATTCGGCTTGCCGGGAGCGGTGCTCCTCACGGGCCTCACCCCGCGATCTTCTCCAGCGCGACGTCCCGCGTCCGGGGACCCAGCAGCCCGACGAGCAGGCCCGCGGCCAGCATCGCCGCCGAGATGAACAGGAACACGCCCGGCGTCCCGGCCTCCCGCAGCACGAACGCGATGACGAAGCCGGTGAAGATCGCCGAGAAGCGGCTCCAGGAATAGACGAAGCCGACCGCCCGGGCCCGGATGCCCGTGGGGAACAGCTCGGCCTGATAGGCGTGGAAGCTGTACGACATCACGTTCGAGGCCAGCGTCAGGCCGATGCCGAGCGCCACGATGACGGTGACGTCCCGCGTCTGCGCGAAGGCCAGGCCGCAGGCGATGTAGAGGAGGGCGGCGGCCACGATGACGTGCTTGCGCTCGAACCGGTCGGCGATGGCGAGGCCGATCAGGGGCCCGACCGGGGCGGCCAGCGCGATCAGCGCCGTGTAGGCGAGGCTCGACGTCACCGTGATGCCCTGGGCCACCAGGAGGGTCGGCACCCAGTTGGCGAAGCCGTAGAAGCCGACCGTCTGGAAGACGTTGAACCCCGCCATCATCAGGGCGCGGCGCCGGTAGGGCTGGACCCACATGTCGCGGAACGCGCCGCGCGGCTGCACCGGCTCCGGCGCGGCCGGTGCGGGAAGCGGGCGCCCATGCTCGGCCGCGATCCGCGCCTCCAGCCGCCGCAGGACCGCCTCGGCCTCCGCCAGACGGCCGTGCTCGACGAGCCAGCGCGGGCTCTCCGGCAGGCCCGCCCGCATCCACCAGACCACGATCGCCGCCGAGGCGCCGATCAGCACCACCCAGCGCCACCCGTCGATGCCGAGGGGCGCCGCCGGGATCAGCAGGTAGGACAGGAACGCCACGACCGGCACGGCGGTGAAGCCGATGCCCTGGCACAGGGCGAAGGCCCGGCCCCGGATCGCCTTCGGCACCAACTCGGACAGGTAGCTGCCGATCGTCACCATCTCCAGGCCGAGGCCGATCCCCGCGATCAGGCGCCAGAGATTGAGGCCGAAGGCGTCGCTCTGGCAGGCCATCACCACGTTGGCGGCGGTGTAGGACAGCAGCGACCACGTGAAGATCGCCCGCCGGCCGAACCGGTCGGCGAGCCAGCCGCAGGCGATGGTGCCGATGAACAGGCCGGTGAAGAGGGCCGCCACGAAGCTCGCGACGCCGCTGGCGCCGAACAGGCCCGGGGTCGTCGGCGTGAGGATCCCGGCCTTGACGAGCCCCGGCGCGACGTAGCCGGTGAACAGCAGGTCGTAGAGCTCGAAGAAGAAGCCGAGGCCGAGCAGCACCACGAGGCGCCAGACCGTCGGCGTCGCCGGAAGCCGGTCGAGGCGGGCCAGGATGGCGCCGGGATCGAGACCTTCCTCGGCAGCCCGGACTGCCGTACGCGTCGCCATGCCGGTGCGCCCCGTTTCGGCGCCGCGGCGCCCTGCCGGCGCAGTGCCGCGGAAGCGGGCGCCGCGCAAGAGGGTGCGACGCGGGGCGCGGCGCTCCCCTCAGGCGCCGAAGACGGACCAGCCCATGCGCTGCGTCAGCCGCTCCAGGGCGATGCGGCCGAGATGGGAATTGCCCGCCGCGTCGAGGCCGGGCGACCAGACGGCGATGGACGCCTTGCCGGGCGCGATCGCCAGGATGCTGCCGCCGACCCCGCTCTTGCCCGGCAGGCCGACGCGGTAGGCGAACTCGCCCGACCCGTCGTAGTGGCCGCAGGTCAGCATGATCGCGTTGATGCGGCGCGCGCGCTCGGCCGAGACCACCGAGTGCCCGGTCGACGGGTTGACGCCGTTATGCGCCAGGAACCGTCCGGCCCGCGCGAGCTGGCGGCAGTTCATCGCGATGGCGCAGTGGTGGAAGTAGACGCCGAGCGTGTAGTCGACCGGATTGTCGAGGACGCCGAACGACTTCATGTAGTTGGCCAGCGCGGTGTTGCGGAAGCCCGTGCGCTTCTCCGAAGCCGCCACCGTCTCGTCGATGGTGATGCTGGAATCCTGGGCCAGGAACTGCATGAAGCGCAGGATCTCGCCCAGCGCCTCGCGGGGCTCGTGGCCCGAGAGGATCACGTCGGTGACCGCGATCGCGCCCGCGTTGATGAAGGGATTGCGCGGCACGCCGCGCTCCCGCTCCAGCTGCACGATGGAATTGAACGGGTTGCCCGAGGGCTCGCGGCCGACCCGTTTCCAGAGGCGGTCGCCGACCATGCCGAGGGCGAGGGTGAGCGTGAACACCTTCGACACGCTCTGGATCGAGAACGGCGTCTCGCTGTCGCCGCCGGTGAAGACCTGCCCCTCGGCGTCGATCACCGCCAGGCCGAAATGGCCGGGATCGACCCGGGCGAGCTCCGGGATGTAGTCCGCGACCGCGCCCCGGTCGGGGCGCTGGGCCATCTCCTCGGAGATCTCCCGGATGACGTGGGCAAGGTCGGGCACGGTCGGGCTCGGGCGTCGCGTTGCGTCGGAACCGGGCCGGTTCGCGACGTCTCAGGCGATGCAAGGTCCAGTCCGGCCGCGGGGTGATCTAGCAGTGCCGGGCGGGCGTGGGAACCGGAGCGGCCGTGCCCGTGCGACGATCAGCCGACGAGCGCCGGCCGCCGGGCCGTCACTCGATCCGCACCGTCATCGCGAGCGCAGCGAAGCGACCCAGGGATGCGCCACGCTCGGGCATCGCGTGCCTCACTGGATTGCTTCGCTGCGCTCGCAAAGACGGCTGCGGTGCGTCCGCTCGGCGAGAAGGATCATCACGCGGCGGCGAGCGCCATCGCCATGGATTCCTTCTTCATCAGCTCCCGGAAGAAGCCGTCGAGATGGGTCAGCTTGTCGGGCGAGCCGTCCTGCGCGATGCGGCCGCCGTCGAGCACGACGATCCGGTCGAAATCCTGCAGCGTCGAGAGACGGTGCGCGATCGCGATGACGGTCCGGCCCTTCATCAGGTTGGCGAGGGCGTGACGGATCGCCTGCTCCGATTCGGCGTCGAGCGCCGAGGTCGCCTCGTCGAGCAGCAGGATCGGCGAGTTCTTCAGGATCGCCCGGGCGATGGCGATGCGCTGGCGCTGGCCGCCCGAGAGCTTCACGCCGCGATCGCCCACGATCGTGTCGAAGCCTTCCGGCAGGGCCTTGATGAAGTCGGTGCAGTGCGCCGCCTCGGCCGCCTGCCAGACCTCCTCGTCGGTCGCCTCGGGCCGGCCGTAGCGGATGTTCTCACGCAGGGAGCGGTGGAACATCGAGACGTCCTGCGGCACGACCGTGATGGCCTCGCGCAGGGATTCCTGCGTGACGCGCTCGATGTTCTGGCCGTTGATGCGGATCGCGCCGCTCTGCACGTCGTAGAAGCGCTGGATCAGCGAGAACAGGGTCGACTTGCCGCCGCCCGACCTGCCCACGAGGCCGACGCGCTGGCCGGGCTCGATGACGAGGTCGAAGTCGGTGAAGACGGGGCGCCCGTCCGGATAGCTGAACGCGACGTGCTCGAACTCGATCTTGGCGCCCTGGCCGCTGAGCGGCTGCGCCTCCGGATGGTCCACGAGGTCGTGGGGCTGGAGCAGGGTGTGCAGCGCCTCGGAGAGGCGGGCGGTGTGCTGGGTCGCGTCGACCAGCGCCACCGCGAGGTCGCGGGTCGCGGCGAGGATGCGGATGCCGAGCGTGCAGACGAGGACCACCTGACCGTTCGTCGCCTGGCCGGCCTCCCACATCTGGATCGCCCAGTAGAGCAGGCCGAACACGGCGAGCACGGTGAGCACCGCGTGCACGATGCGCAGCTTCTCGAGGTAGAGCAGGGACGAGCGGCGGGCGCGCATCTCGGTGGCGACGGTGCCCTCGAAGCGCTGGCCCTCGCGCTTGAACGCCGAGAAGGCGCGCACGAGCGACATGTTGCCGACGAGGTCGACCATCTCGCCGTCGACGGAGGCGGCCTTGGCGGCGAAGTCGTGGTGCAGCGGCTTGCCGGCCGCGGCCATCTTGAACATCAGCACGACGACGGCGGCGAACACACCCGCCAGGATGCCCGCCATGGTGAGGTTGACGGTGGCGATGTAGGCGATCGACCCGAAGGCCGCGACCGTCGGCGGCATCACGTTGAACACGAACATGTTCTCGACCGTGAAGATCGCGTTCGAGGTCGCCGTGATCCGCGACGCCAGGGTGCCCGGCTGGCGGTCGGAGAAGAAGGTCGGGGAGTGGCCGGTCAGGTGCCGGAACAGGTCGCGCCGGATGTCGCCCGTGATGCCCACGAAGGTGAAGGCGCCGGTCAGCGCGGCCACGCGCCAGAGCATGTTGTCGGCGGCGATGAAGGCGATCAGGACCGCCAGGGCGCCCCAGATCACGGTGTTGTCGGGGCCGGGACCCTTCGTCAGCGCGTCGACCACGCCCTTCAGGGCGTAGTCGGTGGAGACCGAGAAGCCGACGGCGCCGAGCACCGAGATCAGGATGACCAGGTGCGGCAGCCAGCGGCGCCGGAGATACCGTCCGACGAAGGCGAAGGGCCTGTCGGCGTATCGGTGCAGCTCTTCCATCGCGGTGACCATTCCGTATTCGCGCGGCTTTGGCTTACGGGCTGAGGCGGAGTGCAGCGCGGGCGCAGTCTGACCCGCAGCGCCAACGCGAGAGCGTTGCCATATGTTTCACCGGCTCGCACCTTCGCCGCGCTTTTATCCGCAGAACCTGAACGCCGCTTGAGCGGCTTGGAAACACCCAAGCGAATCCGATGCCGCGCCGGGTCAGGCCGCGCGCTCCGGCTGGCGCGTCTCCGGCATGATCAGCGCCACCAGCATGAAGGCCGCGAAGCCGACGACCGCGAGCCCCAGGAAGGCGCTGTGGCTGCCGAGATGGTCGGCCATGATGCCGGCGAGCGAGGTCGAGAGGGCCGCACCGATGCCCATGGCGGTCCCGACCGCACCGAGGGCGAGGTTGAAGCGGCCGGTGCCGCGGGTGAGGTCCGACACGATCAGCGGCACCATCACGCCCAGCACCGAGGCCGAGATCCCGTCGAGCACCTGGATGGCGACGAGGCCGTAGGGGTTGGTCGTGTAGGCGAGCAGCAGGCCGCGGACCGGGAGGGCGCCGAAGCCGAACAGCAGCACCGGGTAGCGGCCGAAACGCTCGGCGGCCCGGCCGACCGCCGGGGCGCTGACCGCGAGGACGGCTTGCGGGACCATGATGCAGGCCGCCACCAGCGCGGTCGCGGTCTCGCTCGCCCGCAGGGTCAGGACGCTGCCGACGAGGGGCAGCATCGCGGCGTTGGCGAGGAAGAACAGCACCATGCAGGCCGCGAAGCACAGGAGGCCGCGGTTGGTCAGGAGCGCGCGGATGCCGTCCTGGCCGGACGCGGGCGCCGTCGAGGCCGGCGCCGCCTGGGCCGGGGCCGGCTCCTTGAACACGCCCGGATCGATGTCCTGGGCGCGGATGCGCGCCAGCGCGATCACCGTCGGGATCCCGAGGGCGGCGGTGAGGTAGAAGACGGCGCCGTTCGACAGGTAGTAGCCGATGGCGCCCATGCCGGCCGCGCCGAGGGCGTTGCCCAGGGCGGCGAAGCTCGCGTTCCGGCCGAGGCGCTCGCCGGCCCGGGCGCGCCCGACCAGGCCGATGCTGATCGCCGCGATGGCCGGCGTCAGCACGCAGCTCGCGGCCGAGTGGAGCGCCATCGCCAGGAGCACGATCAGGAAGCTCGGCCAGACCGCCAGCGCGAAGGCGCTGCCGGCGATCCCGATGACCGCCACGGCGGCGGCGAAGCGCTTCGAGCGCACGACGTCGACGAAGGCGCCCCCCGGCACCTGGCCGAGGAGCGCCACGAGGCTGCCCACCGTCAGGGCGAAGCCGATGTCGGACTGGGTCCACTTGGCCTGGGAGAAGTAGACCGCCAGGAACGGCCCGAACCCGGTCTGCAGGTTCGCGACGAAGAACGCGAAGGCGTCGAGGCCGTAGCGGCTCGCCGACGAGATCGCGCGTTCGCCGTGGACCGCCGAGCCTGCCGGCGCGCGCGCGGCCTCGGCCGCCTGATCCTTCAGGCGGGTCGGACGGGAGCGGATGTCCTGCCGGGGCACGTCGCGCTCGCGGGGGGCGGCGGCGGTTCTGACCTTCAACCGGGCCACCGTCACTTATCCGGTGCCTTCTCCGGGGGCGGGGCGGGCGCGGGCGCGGGCACAGGCGCGGCGGGGGTCGGCGGGGTCGCGGCGGCAGGCGCCGCGGCGCCCGAGGCCGCGTTGCCGGGCGCCGGCGCGGCCGGGGCCGGGGCCGACTGCGGCGGCGTCGCGGAGCCCGCCGTCGGCGCGGCCGCCTGCTCGCCCTCGGCCGCGGGCGCGGCCGGGCTGGCGGGGCCCAGGACCACGATCGGCTCGCCGGCCTTGTATTCCGGGGAGACGCGGACCTGATTGCGGGTCAGCGCGACCGACAGCTTGCGCTCCTTCCCGCCGTCCGGCGTGAAGCGCAGGGCGCGCCAGTCCACGGCGATCTTGCGGGTTCCCACACCGAGGAAGCCGCCGAAATCGATGATGGCGGCGCGGGGATGGCCCTCCTTGTCGATGATGATGTCGATGACGCGCCCGAGCTCGTCGCCGCCGGCGCTGCGCACGCTGCGGCCGAGCAGGCTCTCGTAATCCTGCGTGTCGAGGACGGTGGCGGGTGTCCCCTGCTGCTGGGCCTGGGCCGCGGAGGGCGGCGCGCCCGCGGCAGCCGGCGGGCTGGCGGGCGGGGCGGCCGGGGTCGCCGCGGGCGGTGGCGTCGGGGCCGGTACCGGGGCCGGCGTCTGGCCCGGGGTCTGGGCAGGCGTCTGGGCCGGCGGTGCGGATGGCGGCGCGGCCGGACTCTGCGGCGCGGCCTGACCGGCAGGACCCTCGCTGCCGCTCACCTGGGCCTGCGCCGCGGCCCCCGACGCCCAGAGGGCGAGCGTCACGGCCGCGATCATCCGGTTGGTTCTGAACACGCTTCGTCCTCTGAGGAAAGGCCGGGCCGCGCCGGCGTGCCGGCGCGTCCACGACCGCATTCGGCCGGTTCCGGGTCCGCCGCCGGCAGGATCCCGCCCGCGGATGGCGTCGTGCCGCAGGACCTGGGCGAAGTTATGGACCGCGGCGGCCTCGCAGCAAGGCTCGGGCCGCGCGGGGCGCCCGCACGGCCCGAGGGGGCGGCGTCATCCCCCGGCGTCCCGCGGCGCTGTCTGGTTTTCGCCGCATCCCCAGCGTAGACAACCGCGCATAAACCCACGCGAGCCGCGGATGGCACCGTGGCCACTGTCGAGGACTACACGATGTCGACCCTCACCACGTCGCGATGCGCGGCAGCGCGCGGCCTCGCGCTCGGTGCTGCCCTGTCCGGTCTCGTGGCCGGCTGTCAGGCGCTCGGCGGAGGCGGAGGCGTGATGCCGGCGACGGAGGTCGGGCTGCCGCCGTCGCTGCGCGGTTCGCTGCCGAACCGCGAGCCGCGCAACGCCGCGGTCGATGCCGACGGTCAGCCTCTCCAGACGGCGCCGACGAGGCAGCTCGCGATTCCCAAGACCGCCGGCGGCGCCACGCGGACGGCCGACAGCGGCGAGCGCCGCATCCGGCGCGAGGATCTCGACGGCGGCAACGCGGCCGTCGGCGGCAGCGGCGGCAGCGGCTCGATGGGCCCGATGCTGTCGCCGGGCGGCAGCGTCGGCCTCGGCGGGAAGTTCTGAGCCGGCACGTCCTGGGGCCCGCACCGCTCCGCAGCGGGGCGTCCGCGCGCCGCGACGCGGGATGATCCGCGCCCGACAGCCCGCTTCGACGAGCCGGGCCTAACCGGCCGCCTGGCTCGGCGCCTCCGCGAGCACGCCGGGCTCGAGATCGACCACGTAGCCGCCGAGTTCGGTGCTGTAGCTCAGCGCCTTCCAGGGCAGCGGGTGGTGGGTCTCGCCGAGCCCGAGGAAGCCCCCGAAGGCCAGAACCGCGTAGGCGACCTGTCCGGAGATCTTGTCCACCATGAAATTGTGGATGGCGCCGAGGTGGCGGCCGCTGCGGTCGTAGACGGCGGTGCCCTCGACCCTGTTGGACGCGATCAGCCGCGGCGTCTCGTCGATGGCGACGCCTTCGCCGGCGGCGGGGTCGAGCTCCAGCGTGCCGGGCTTTCTCAGGGTGCGCTCGTTGGGCAGGTCCGTCGGCATGATCTCTCCCGGTTCGCGCGCGGGCTCGTGCCCGCACGGCGGTCCCTCGGCTCACTAAGCGCGCCGGTCGGGACCGGTTCCGCCGGCGGGGCGCGGGGTCCGGACCCGCACCGAGCGCTCAGCGGTCGGGCGGCATGCCCGCGCTCGCCCGCCGCTGGTTGATCCGGTCGCGGACCGAGCGGTTCGCCAGCAGCATCTCGAAGCCGAAGGCCACGAGGGCGCACAGCGTGCACAGGATCGCCGCGCCGAACAGGCCGAACAGCAGGGTCGCGACCGTGCTGTCGCGCAGCGCGCCCACGAACAGCGTCAGCACCGAGCCGCAGGTCGCCACGCCGCCGAGCGCGGCCAGGAACACCGCGGCGTCGAGCGCGAGGGAGCGCCGATGGAGGCGGTCCAGGCGCTGCCCGAGGCGGACGCGCTCGGCGTCGCCGGCCCCCGCCAGCAATCCGGAGACGTGGTCGGCCTGGTCCGCCACGCGCGCGAGGCGGGCCCCGAAGACGTTGAGGAGCGTCGCGATGCCCGACAGCAGGAAGACGGGGCTGAGCGCCACCTGGACGACGTGGGCAGTCCCTTCCAGGCTCGCGAGGGTGATCGGGTCGGTCATGCGGTCGGGCTGATGCACCCGGCGGACCGGCGCGGCAATCCCGGGTCGCTCAGATCAGTCCGCGCCCCGGCGCGGTGCCGGAGGCCGTCGTCTCCGCGCGGATCACCAGCCCGAGACCGGTGACCAGTCCGGTGGCGAGCAGGAGCGCGAGCGTGAGGGCCGGGGCGAACATGTCTGTACTTCGCGCGCAGGATTGTTAAGAGCAGGTTTCGCGCCCGGCATCGGGCCGAATAATCTTCACCACGGCGTCGATCGGGCGATCCCACAGGGGATTCTCGTGCGTGCCTTGTGGATGAGGGGGCTGCAAAGGCAATTTCCCCTTGGAACGGCGGCGGCACCGCTTAGTTGCTGCTATGCTGGCTCGGCCGTGGGGCGATCATGCCCCGGCCTGCGGCCCGAGAACCGGAGGAAGTTTATGGCCACAAAGACCGAGAAGGCTGCGCCGAAGGCGGCCAAGACCACCAAGACTGCGGAGAAGGCCGCCCCGGCGAAGGCTGCGAAGCCGGCTGCCGCCAAGTCGGCCGGCACCAAGCCCAACGCTCTGCAGCAGCCGCTGAAGCCGTCGGCCGAGCTCGGCGCCATCGTCGGCACCAGCCCGCTGCCCCGCGGCGAGGTGGTCAGCAAGGTTTGGGACTACATCAAGAAGAACAATCTTCAGAACCCGCAGAACAAGCGCGAGATCGTTGCCGACGACAAGCTCAAGAAGGTCTTCGGCAAGGACAAGTGCTCCATGTTCGAGATGAACAAGCATCTCGCCGCCCACCTGAAGGCCTGATCACGACCTAGAGCCAAGTCCGGCGTCTCGTCTGGGCCGACGGCTCTAGGTGCCTCCGCGACGCTCCAGTCGGGCCGGACGACCGGCCGACATGACGCGGCGCGCCGCGGGCGAAAGCTCGGTATCCAGAGCCGCCGGTCAACCCGGCGGGCTCGGGCGATTCGCGGAGCGGGGCGCGTCCACAGGTCTGGATCCCACGGGTCTGGACCCGGGCTTCCTCGCGCGCTCTCGCCGGGCCATCGCGGTGTCGCGCCCGCGGGTTGGTCGACCGTGCCACCGCTTCCGAGACCGGCGGGTGATGCCCGGACCGGCCTGAGGGCGGGGCCGGGCCGTGCCAGATCCTAGGCGAGACCCTGCAGGACACCGCCGTCGACCCGCAGAGCTGCGCCGGTGGTGGCGCTCGCGGCCGGGCTGCAGAGATAGGCGACGAGGCTCGCCACCTCCTCCACCCGCGCGAGGCGCCGGATCAGCGAGGAAGGCCGATGCTCCGCGACGAACTGGCGGCCCATGGCCTCGAGGTCGGCGTCGGTCGCGCCGCCGGCCATCTGCGTCATGAACTCCGCGACGCCCTCCGACAGGGTCGGGCCGGGCAGGACGCTGTTGACCGTCACGCCGCTGCCGGCCACCGTCTGGGCGAGCCCGCGGGAAATCGCGAGCTGCGCGGTCTTGGTCATCCCGTAATGGACCATCTCGGTCGGCGTGTTGATGCCGGACTCGCTGGAGATGAAGATCACCCGGCCCCAGCCGCGCTCCGCCATGCCGGGCGTGTAGGCCCGGGATAGGCGCACGCCGCTCATCACGTTGACGTCGAAGAAGCGCTGCCAGTCGGCATCCGGGATCTCGAAGAACGGCTTCGGCTCGAAGATCCCGGTGTTGTTGACCAGGATATCCACGACCGGCAGCCCCTGGACGAGCGCGGACACGCCGTCCGCGGTCGCGACATCCCCCGGTGCCGCGAAGGCGCGGCCGGCCCGCGCCTCGCCCCGCAGCCTCGCCAGCGCTGCCTCGACGCGCTCGGGCGTGCGGCCGTTGATGCCGACCTCGGCGCCGAGATCGAGGAGTTCCTTGGCGATGGCGTAGCCGATGCCGCCGGTCGAGCCGGTGACCAGGGCCTTCCGGCCGGAGAGATCGAGATCCATGGGACGCTCCTGCACGTGACTCGTCGCGTCAACGCGGTCCCGCGCCCGCGGTGGCATACGGGGTCGGTCTAGCCGCTCCGACTCCGCCGCAGGACGCTGGCGCAGCCGCCGATCACCGAGAGCGCCACCGCGCAGGAGAGCGAGATGGTGACGGCCCGCTCGGCCCCGAGCCCGTGCGTCAGGCCGAAGATCACCGCCACCAGGGCCGCGCCGAGCGACTGCCCGGTGAGCCGCGCCGTCGACTGCATCCCGCTCGCCCCGCCGGCCCGCTCGCGCGGCGCCGAGGTGACGATGACCTTGTTGTTGGGCGACTGGAACAGGCCGAAGCCGAGGCCGCACAGGGTGAGCCTCCAGACGATGTCGAGGGTGGCGGGGGCCGCGGGCAGGAGCGTCACGCTGACGAGCCCGGCGGCCATCATGGCCAGCCCGACGCCGCCGAGGATGCCGGGCGGGTAGCGGTCCGCGAGGCGGCCGGAGATCGGCGCCATCGCGGCGACCGCGATCGGCCAGGGGGTGAGCAGGAAGCCGGTCTGGGTGCTGGAGAGGTGCAGCACGTCCTGGAAGTAGAAGGGCAGCGCCACGTAGGAGACCATCTGGGCGCAGAACGAGGCGACGGACGTCGCCATCGACAGGGCGAAGGCGGGGATCCGCAGCAGGTCGACCGGCAGGAGCGGGGCGGGCAGCCGGATCTGGCGCCGCACGAACACCGCGCCGATGACCAGGGCGGCGGCGAGCTCGACGATCGCGACGCCGCGCGCCTCCGGATCGCCGAGACCGTCGATCCCGATGATCAGCAGGCCGAAGGTCAGCGCGTTGAGCACCGCGCTCGCGAGGTCGAAGGGGCGGCCGCTCGCCGGTGTGACCGGCAGGGTCCGGGACGCCACCGCCAGGGCCAGCAGGCCCACGGGGATGTTCACGAGGAACAGCCAGGGCCAGGTCGCCACCGACAGGATCGCCGCCGCCACGGTCGGGCCGGCGGCCGAGGCCACCGCCACCACCAGCGCGACGTTGGCGACCCCCTGGCCGATCATCCGGTGCGGGTAGATGAAGCGCACGAAGCCGATATTCACGCTCATGATCGCCGCGCCACCGAGGCCCTGGACGATGCGGGCCGCGATCAGCATCGGCAGGTTCGGCGCGACCGCGCAGGCGAGCGACGCGGCGACGAACAGCGCGAGCCCCGGCAGGTAGACTTTCCGGAAGCCGAAGATGTCGCCGAGGGCCGCGAACGGCAGGAGGCTCGCCGTGACGGCGACCTGGTAGGCGTTAACCACGAAGATCGCGTCGGCCGGCCGGACCGCGAGGTCCTTGGCCATGACGGGCAGCGCCACGTTGACGATGGCCCCGTCGAGGACCGCCATGGTCATGGCGAGCCCGATCGCCGCCATGGCGAGGACGCGCTCGCGCGGCGGCAGGCCGTCCTGGACGGGCCCCTGCGCGGTGCCCTGAGGATGACCCGGCGGGCTGCCTGTCGGACCGTGCGGGACCTGCGCCATGGGTGCGCGCTCCTGCGGCGTCCCGGCGGGTCCGTGACGTCGATGGCGGGGGGACATCCGGGCACGGGACGCGCCGCGGATGCTGCTCCCTGTCGCGCAGGCGGGGAGGCCCGTCGAGGGGTGCCGTGTGTCCTATGTCACGGCGCGGACGGGAGTGTTCGCCGCGGACGCCCGCGGCTCGGATCCGGCGCGAGCCGGCGCGTCGCGGCGCCCGATCGGGTTCAGGCCAGCATGTAGGTGAGCAGGGAGCGGAGCTGGGCCGGCTTGATCGGCTTGTGCACGAGCTCCGCGCCGGCGGCGGTGACGCGCTCCTCGACCGCGCCGGTATGGTCGGCGGTGGTGACGATGACCGGGAGCGGCCCGGTATGCAGAGCCCGGAGATAGGCGGCCACGTCGAGGCCGCAGGCGCCGTCGTCGAGATGGTAGTCGAGCACCAGGATGTCCGGCGCCCCGGCGCCCGCCGCGACGGCGGCCTTCACCCCCGCGAGGTCGCGGAAGGTCGAGACCCTTGCATCCCAGTTCTGGAGCAGGCGCGCGAGGGCGTCGGCCGTGGAGGCGTCGTTCTCCACGACGAGGACGTGGGCTCCCGAGAGCCGGGTCGCCACCGGGGCGGGCGGCGCGGCGGCGGCCGGGACCGCGCTCAGGGGCAGCGTCAGCGACACCCGGGTGCCGTGGCCGACCCGGGAGCGCAGCCGCAGGGGATGATCGAGGGCGAGGGCCATGCGGCGGACGATCGACAGGCCGAGGCCGAGGCCCGGCTCCTCGCCGCTGCTCGGCCGGTCGCCGCCCCGGAAGAACTCGTCGAAGACGAGCTCGCATTCCTCGGCGGCGATGCCGCAGCCCGTGTCGGTCACTTCGATCCGGACGCCGCCGGACCGGCGCCGGGCCGCCAGGACGATCCCGCCGGTGCGGGTGTAGCGGACGGCGTTGGAGACGAGGTTCTGGAGGATCCGCTGCAGGAGCACCACGTCGCTGGTGACGGTCAGGTCCGGGCAGTGCACCGACAGGCGCAGGCCCTTGCGCTGCGCGAAGGGTTCGAAGCTCTCCGCGATCCCCGCCAGCAGGTCGGGCAGGAAGACGGGCTGGACCTGCGGCCGGACGATCCCGGCATCGAGCTTCGAGATGTCGAGCAGCGTCTTGATCAGGTCCTCGATGGTCTGCAGGCCCCGCTCCACCTGTCCGGCGATGGTGCGCGCCTCCGGCGGCACGTCGAGGTCGGCGAGCGCCGAGATCGAGAGGCGGGCGGCGTTGACCGGCTGCAGCAGGTCGTGGCTCGCCGCCGCCAGGAACCGCGTCTTCGAGCGGTTGGCGGTCTCGGCCTCCTCCTTGGCCGCGGCCAGCGCCTCGTTGGAGCGCTCCAGCCGGTGCATCAGCCCGGTCAGCTCCTCGGTGCGGGTGCGGACCCGGCCCTCGAGCATGATCGCCGTCTGGAACAGCGAGTAGGCGCTGCCCCGCTGGTCCATGGAGCGCTCGACATGGGACATCAGCGCGGCGTTGATCCGCTCGAGCTTCTCGATCCGCCGGTGCAGGGACGCGTCGGTCTCGAGGCCGTTCGGGTGCAGGGTCACGACGCGGCCGGGGCGGGGGCCGCGGCCGGCGCGCACGCGGCGAGGGTCTTGCCGATGGCGATGCCCGTGAAGGTCTGGTTCAAGTGCATCGCCCGGTACTGCTCGCCGAAGGTCTCGAAGCCGACGACGTTGTAGCGGCGGTAGAGGTCGGCGATCCCGTGGCGGACCTGCCGGCTCTCGGCGTCGAGGCGGCGGAGCACGCACTCGAAGCCGATGATGAGGTCGACGCCGCCGAGCACGGCGTCGAGGCGCGCCAGCTCCGCCCGGGTCGAGGCGACGATGTCGCGCGGCTTGGCGAGGGTGAGCACCACGCCCTCGTCCACCGCGCAGAAGAAGCTGAGCGAGCCATCCTCGTTCATCCGCCGGATCGAGCGGCAGAAATACTCGCCCCCGACCTTCACGGCGAGCGGGTAGGCGGCGAAGCTCATCGGCGACAGGCCCTCGGGGTCGAGGCCGATCGCCATCGCGTATTCCCGGGCCGCCGGCTCGGCGTTGAGCTCGTGCACGGTGCGGCGCTCGCCGTCCGAGGCGGTGACCACGAACTTGGTCCGCGTCGGCTCGAAATTGTCGCTCTTGAAGATCTCCACCGAGAAGTCGGTCTCGACGAGCACCAGGACCGCCGCCTTGCGGTGGATCTTCCCACCGTGGAGCATGACGGCGTCCCGGAAGCGCAGGTCGTCGCCGGCCGAGCCGCCGACGATCGGGATGCCGTCGAGCGCCCAGGCGATCGCCGAGACCACGGTCTCCTCGGCGTTGGCGAGCCCGTCGATCAGCGACAGGGCGAAGCGGTGGCCCGTGCCGGCCGCGTCGACATCGCGGCACCGGTCCAGCGGGTCCAGGGTCCGGCGCAGCGCCCGGACCGCCGAGGCGGTCCGCTCCACGTCGAGGTGGTCGATGGCGTCGAGGACGGTCGAGACGATCCGGAACCGCTCGGCCGGGAACGCGATGACGACGAGCCCGCGGTCGAGGCCGCCGGCCGGGGCGATGCCGCCCGACATCGAGCAGCCGGCCACCGGCACGCCGGGGAACCGGGTCTCCAGGGCACGGGCCAGGATCTCGGCATCGTAATCGGCGGAGAAGAACGCGACGACCTGCGACAGGGCGGTGTCACCGACCGCGCGCGCGACCTCCGCGGCCGCGTCGGCGGGCCCGGCCGCGTCCGTCCAGGCCGTCCAGATGCCGCACAGATGGCGGCGCACTCCCGATCCTTGAGCCACGTTCCACCCCCTGCGACCCCCCTCGGCAGGCTTGGCGCCCGCTCTTCAGCGTCTTGCGCGGAGTATGTCGTGCGCAATCGAGCGGTGCAACGGGGCGTGTCGACCCGGTCCGGTTCGCGCGGGAAGCCGGACCGGGGCGGCCTCACTTCATGCAGGCATCCTCGGCCTTCTCGAAGGCCGCGGGCTTGGGTTCGTGCTCGGACGGCCGATTGCGGCCGAGCGCCCCGTCGGAGCGGGCGCGGAGATAGGTGTAAATGTCCGGCAGGTAGCAGGTGACGTTCTTGTTCTCGCCGAAGGCGGGCATCACCAGCTCCTGCGAGGCGTTCACGTCCCTCTTGCCGCCCACGACGATGCCGGCGAACTGCGCGTAGTCCATGCCCTTGAGGGCGTCGACCAGCGACGGCGCGTAGGTCGATCCCAGCCCGTCGGGGCCGTGGCAGGCCATGCAGTTCGCGCTGTATCGGACGTAGCCGGACATGGTGTACCAGTCGACCATCTTGCCGCCGTCCGTGACGTGGTAGGTCGGGTTACCGTTCTTGTCGGTGTACTGACCGTCCTGGACCTTGGCCGGCTGCGTCGGCCCCTCGCTCTTCAGGTCGGTCGCGGGCGGGGCGGTGGTCGGAGCCGCGGCGGAGGCCGGCAGCATCCCCAGGGTTCCCGCTGCGAGCCCGGCCAGGACGAGGCCGGCCACTCTGTCTGCAACGCACCGCATACGTCTTCCTCCTGCCGCCCACAGGCTTCTTCTTGGTGGCGCGGTGCCGGGATAACGGCGGATCTCGTCGGAGAACACCTTGAGGCGCCTTCACGTTTTCGCGCACGGCCGGTGAGCGTCACGATGACCGGCCGAGAGTGCGCTTATCCGCGTTGCGCACAGCATTAACCTTTTGTTAATCGGCGGATTGCCGCCGGCCCGCCGGCGTGAGAGCTTTCGTTAACGAGAGCTTAACGGTTGGGTCCCGGCGATGCGGTTCGCGGTTTCCATGATGCAGGGCCTGGTCAAGGGACCCGCCTCGCGTCGGCTCTCCCGGAGCCGCCGGGCGGCCCTGGCTGTCCTCGCCGTCGCGGGGCTCGCCGCCCCGGCCCAGGCGCAGACGCTGGCGAGCCTGCCCACCGAGGCCGGCGCCCGGGTGCAGGGCGATGCCAAGCCGATCGCGGCGTGGGTGACGTTCTGCCAGACCTACGCGGCGGAGTGCGCGCTGGACCGGGGCGAGCCCGCCCGGATCAGCCTGACGCCCGCCACCTGGGCGACGATCGTGTCGGTGAACCGGCGGGTCAACAAGGCGATCGAGCCGATGACCGACCAGGACCACCTGNNNACAACAAGACCAGCGCGATCCTGCCTTGGCACAAGACCGGCTACGTGTTCATCAAGCGCGAGAGCCAGGACGCCGTCGCCTGGGTCTCCCTCGGCGGCGTCACCTCCCCGGTCACCACCGCAAACCGGTGAACAAGCCACGCGGCGAGCAGTGGAACCTCGGCCGCGCGCGCCGTTCCTTAACGGATCGCTAACCCTGCGGCGCCACTCTGTCGGGTGACGGAGTGCCTTAACGATGCCGCGAGCCCGCCACGTGACGCCGGTCCCGCTTCTGGCGGTCGTCCTCGTCGCCGCCGCCTGCGGCACCGCCCGGGCCGCGAGCGAGACCGAAGCCCGCCACGCCGCGTGGCGCGACTGCGTCAGCCGCAACTTCCGGATCCAGGCCGCACTGACGGACCGGGATCTCGCCGCCGACGCCGCCTTCCGGGCCTGCCGGACCGCCGAGGACGCCTATCTCGCGACCCTCGCGGCCTCGCCGCTGCTCGACGACGAGGATGTCGGGCGCGCCCGGCCGCTCCTCGCCGGCCGGATGCGCGCTTGGCTGGTCGGCAACCGCGGCTGACGTCGGCGATTCCTGGCAGCGGCCATCGGGAAAGGACGTTTCCGCCAAGCGCGTGAGGTCGGCCAGCAAGGCAGCGTCGCAGAGGCCTGCCGCCTATGCCTTCAGGCGCGCCTTGATCCGCCGGGTCAGCCCGTCGCGGACGTCGCGGTAGGCGTCGAGGCGCTGCTCGCGCGAGGCGTCCTGCAGCAGCGTCGGGTCGGGGGTCGGCCAGTACTCGACATCGGCCGCGAGGGTGTGCGTCAGGTCCAGTGCTCGGTGGTGCGCCTCCGGCGCGAGTGTGATGATCAGGTCGAAGTTCAGGCCCTCCCAGTCCTCCAGCTCCTCCACGGTGCGCGGGCGGTGCCGGCTCGCGTCGATGCCGACCTCGTCGAGGGCCGCGACCATGAACGGGTCGGTGGGCTCGCCGGAGCGCACCCCGGCCGACTGCACGTAGGTGGACTTGCCGAAATAGGCGCGCGCGATCGCTTCCGCCGCCACGGAGCGCACGGCGTTGTAGTTGCACATGAACAGGACGGACTGCACCCGCCGCTTCTTCGGGGGCGCGTCGGGAAAAGGCTCGGGAGGAGGCTCGGGAGCGGGCTCAGCCATCGCCGGTCGGCGCGGAGGGCGCCTAACCCTTCCAGTGCAGCGCGAAGATCAGGGTGAACAGGCGGCGCGCCGTGTCGTGGTCGAGGTCGACCTTCCCCTCGAGCCGCTGCTTGAGCGTCTCGGACGCCTCGTTGTGCAGGCCCCGCCGACCCATGTCGATCGCCTCGATCTGCGACGGCGAGGCAGTGCGGATCGCGTTGTAGTAGCTCTCGCAGATCATCTCGTAGTCGCGGATCACCCGCCGGAACGGCGTGAGCGACAGGAGGTGCGTCATCACCGGCTCACCGTCCACCGTGGTGATGGCGAAGGACAGCTTGTTCTCGACGAGTCCGAGCGTGAGCGCGTAGGGGCCCTCCCGCCCGGGGATGGTGAAGGAATTGTCCTCCAAGATGTCGAACAGGGCGATCGCCCGTTCGTGCTCCTGATCCGGATTGCCGCGGGCGATGGACCCCTCGTCCAGGCTCACCTTCGCGAGGCGGTTCGGCCCGCGCTGCTTCTCCGCCATCCCCAAAACCTCACAGGTTCAACCGGATCGCGACGGAGCGGGCATGCCCCTCCAGGCCCTCGGACCGGCCGAGGTTTATCGCCGCCGGGCCGAGCGCCCGCAAGCTCTCCGGCGTGCAGGCGAGGATCGTCGTCCGCTTCATGAAGTCGAGCACGCCCAGCCCGGACGAGAATCGGGCGGAGCGCGCGGTCGGCAGCACGTGGTTGGGGCCGCCGACATAGTCGCCGATCGCCTCCGGCGTGTGCGAGCCCAGGAAGATCGCGCCGGCATTGCGGACCTTGGCGGCGAGCGCCTCCGCGTCCTGCGTCTCGATCTCCAGATGTTCGGGGGCGAGGCGGTCGACCAGGGGCACGGCCTCGTCGAAGGTGCGGACCCGGATGACGGCGCCGTAATCGCGCCAGCTCGCCCGGGCGATCTCCTGACGGGGCAGGGTGGTGAGGGCGCGCTCGACCGCCGCCTCGACGGCGCCGGCGAGTTCGGCGCTGTCGGTGATCAGGATCGCCTGGGCGGCCACGTCGTGCTCGGCCTGGGCCAGGAGGTCGGCGGCGATCCAGTCGGGGTTGGCGTGGCCGTCCGCCAGGATCAGCACCTCGGAGGGGCCGGCGATCATGTCGATCCCGACCTGGCCGAAGACCCGGCGCTTGGCCGCCGCCACCCAGGCATTCCCGGGCCCGACGACCTTGGCCACGGGGGCGATGGTGGCGGTCCCGTAGGCGAGGGCCGCGACCGCCTGGGCGCCGCCCACCCGGTAGACCTCATGGACCCCGGAGAGCTGCGCGGCGGCCAGGACCAGCGGGTTTATCTGGCCGTCCGGCGTGGGCACCACCATGACGAGGCGCGGCACCCCGGCGACGCGCGCCGGCAGCGCGTTCATCAGCACCGAGGAGGGATAGCTCGCGGTGCCGCCCGGGACGTAGAGGCCGACCGATTCCAGCGCGGTCCAGCGCCAGCCGGCCGTGACGCCGAGGGCGTCGGTGGCCCGGTGATCCGCGGGCCGCTGCGCCCGGTGGAAGCTCTCGATCCGCTCGGCGGCGAGGCGCAGGGCCTCCAGCGAGTCCGGCGGGCAGGCCGCGACGGCCGCTTCGATCTCCGCGTCCGTGACCCGCAGCTGCGCGGCGGAGAAATCGGCGCCGAGCCGGTCGAACCGCCGGGTGAAATCGACCAGCGCCTCGTCCCCGCGGGCGACGACGTCGGCGATGATGCCGCGCACCGCCTCGTCCACGTCCTCGGCGATCTCGCGCTTCACCGTGAGGAGGCGCGCGAAGGCGGCGGCAAAATTCGGATCGCTGCTGTCGAGCCGGACCATCGGGAAGCCTCCTGTCTCGCGTCAGGCCGCCGAGCCGGCGGCCGTATCGGTGTCGATGTCGTGCCCGGGACGGTTCGCCGATTCCCAGACCGGGCCGAGATCCTTCATCCGGACCTCGATGCACTCGACCTCCAGCCGCAGGGCCGCGCCGCCGGAGAAGACGAGGTCGATGTGCCCGGAGGGCGCGTCCGTCGGCTCGAAGGTGAGGGCGAGCAGGCTCATCGGCGTCGCGTCGTCCGGCTTCAGGCCGCGGCTCTTCACGCCCAGCACGCGCTCGATGTGCAGGCCGGCGAGGCGCCGGCGCGGCGGGGCGCTCGGCGTCCAGTCGAAGCGGCGCACCGCCATGAGGAAGCGGTGCTCGCCGGCGAGGAAGGTCAGGTCCTGCGGTCGCAGGATCGCGTCCTGCAGATGGGCCGAGATCACGGTCAGGTCCTCGGTGTCGAGGGCGGCGAGCCTGAGCAGCTCCATGCAGAGGGTCCTCGGGGAATACGGGGCGCGGGTCGGGCGGCGAGGGCCGGTCCGCGGCACGGCGTAGGTAGCGGCGCGGCCCCGTTCGGGCAACGGCTGGGCTGGGGATCGCGATCCCGCCCGGGCACAGGCTCGGGCCAGCGTCGCCGTTTAGACGCGCCGTCGGACGAGCCGGGGCAGGGTCTCATATGGCGGCACTCACCGAGCGCGCGGTTGTGGCGGTGCTGGCCGTCGGGCTGCAGGCGGCCGGACCCGCCGTCGCGCAGGTCGGTCCGGACGCGCGGCCCTACATCTACGGTCGTCCGGCGCCGGATCGGGATCTCTACGCACCGCCGCCGCCCGGCGGGCGTCCGCCGCCTCCGCCCGCGGATGACGGGTATGGCTGGCGTCCGCCCCCGCCGCCAGTCGACGATGCGTACGACAGGCGCGGCTCGCGCTGGCGCGGCGACTTCGGGCGCCGGTGGGACGACAGCGTCTGCGTGACGGCCCGCGGCACGTGCAGGGTGCGCCCGGGGCCTCCCGACGCGCCCTGCGGCTGCGAGATCCCCGGCTTCGGCTACAGGCGCGGGCAGATCGAGGACTGAGCCTCGGGCGTCGCCGCGCGCCGGCCGGCTCGGACCGAGCGCTGCCGCTCAGGCCCGAACGCGCTCGATCTGCGCGCCGCACCGGCCGAGCTTGGCCTCCAGCGCCTCGAACCCGCGGTCGAGATGGTAGACCCGGTTGATCTGGGTCTCGCCCTCGGCGGCGAGGCCCGCGATCACCAGGGAGACCGAGGCGCGCAGGTCGGTCGCCATCACGGGGGCGCCCTTCAGCCGGTCCACGCCCTCGACGATGGCGAGGTCGCCCTCCAGGCGGATCTTCGCGCCGAGGCGGGCCAGCTCCTGCACGTGCATGAACCGGTTCTCGAAGATGGTCTCGCGGATGTGCGACTGGCCCTTGGCCAGCGTCATCAGCGCCATGAACTGCGCCTGGAGATCCGTGGGGAAGCCCGGGAACGGGTCGGTGGTGACGTCGACCGCCGCGATGCCGGCGCCGTTGCGGCGCACGCGGATCCCGCCCTCGACCTGGGTGATCTCCGCGCCCGTGGTCGAGAGCACGTCGAGGGCCGAGTGCAGCAGGTCGGCCCGCGTATCCTTGAGCACGACGTCGCCGCCGGCCATCGCCACCGCCATGGCGTAGGTGCCGGTCTCGATCCGGTCGGGCAGGACCTCGTGGCGGGCGCCGTTCAGGCGGGCCACGCCCTCGATCTCGATGCGCGGCGTGCCGGCGCCGCGGATCTTGGCGCCCATCTTGTTCAGGCACTCCGCGAGGTCGACCACCTCCGGCTCTCGGGCGGCGTTCTCGATCACCGTGGTCCCGTAGGCCAGGGCGGCGGCCATCAGCGCCACGTGCGTGCCGCCCACGGTCACCTTCGGGAATGCAAACTCGGCCCCGCGCAGGCCGTTCTTGGTCCTGGCGACGACGTAACCGGCGTCGATCTCAATCTCGGCCCCGAGCTTCTCCAGCGCCATGATCAGCAGGTCCACCGGCCGGGTGCCGATGGCGCAGCCGCCGGGCAGCGAGACCTTCGCCTCGCCGAACCGGGCCAGCAGCGGCGCGATCACCCAGAAGCTCGCCCGCATGGTCGAGACCAGCTCGTAGGGCGCCGTGGTGTCGATGACGTTCGAGGCGGTGAGCCGGATCGTCTGGCCCGTCTCGGTGGTCTGACCGGGGCGCTTGCCCACGACCATGTGGTCCACGCCGTGGTTGCCGAGGATCCGCGTCAGCGCGGCGATGTCGGCGAGCCGCGGCACGTTGATCAGCTCCAGCGTCTCGCCGGTGAGCAGGCTCGCGATCATCAGCGGCAGCGCCGCGTTCTTGGCGCCCGAGATCGGGATCACGCCGTTGAGCGGCGCGCCGCCGGTGATGTGGATGCGGTCCATCGTGTGTCCTCGGGCGGCGCACCCGCGAGGGCGCGCGGCCGGCCGTGCTGATCGCGGGCGCAGCAGCGCCCAGGCTTGGCCGTGCCCTATAGACCGGATTTGTCGGAATCAGGACCGTTTCCGTCCGATTCCCCCGCGCAGGACTGATCCGCGCCGGGAGACGGTCTTCCTTCGGCCCGCCCGCGGCCCTGCGCCTTGCGGCGGCGCAGGTTCTGGCGCAGCGCGGCCTTGAGGCGCTCCGCCCGCTCGTCCCTGGAGTCCGTCACGGCGCGACCCTTGGTCGCCGCAAGGTCGAAGCCGCGCGGTCCACGCCGGACGAGCCATCTGCGGTCCGAGACATGAGCTGTTGCAGGGGGCGGGAGCCAAGTTCGGGTCGGAAGAACGTGCCGGACGCTAGCGGGTTCACGCGGGCCTCTCAACGGATGCAACGCTGCGATGTCGGAACCTTACCTTGAACCAGTTCCAGATCCGCGCGTATCTTGCGGCCCTCACGCGAAGGACTGGACCGAGGCCGGACCTCGATCGCGGGCCTGAGACGCCGCTCACGCGGTGTCGCCCGCGCGGCCGAACACGCGAAGGACGCTCGATGACCGTCACCCGGATGCCCAGCACGATGCTCGCCCAAGCGGGATCGACGCGCGCCGGATCCGGCTACGAGCGCTACTTCCGCGGAGCCCTGGATCAGCTGCACGGGGAACGGCGGTACCGGGTGTTTGCCGACATCGAGCGGATCTCGGGGCGTTTCCCGACCGCCAAGTGGCGCCAGCCGGACGGCAAGACCACCGAGATCACCGTGTGGTGCTCCAACGACTACCTCGGCATGGGCCAGCACAAGGAGGTGGTCGCCGCCATGACCGAGACCGCCGCCCGCTGCGGCGTCGGCGCCGGAGGCACCCGCAACATCGCCGGTAACACCTCGCCGCTGGTCGACCTGGAGCGCGAACTCGCCGACCTGCACGGCAAGGAGGCCGGTCTCGTCTTCACCTCCGGCTACGTCTCGAACCAGGCCGGCATCTCGACCATCGCCAAGCTGATCCCCGACTGCCTGATCCTGTCGGACGCCTTCAACCACAACTCGATGATCGAGGGCGTGCGCCATTCCGGGTGCGCCAAGACGATCTTCCGCCACAACGACCTCGCCCACCTCGAGGAATTGCTGCGGCAGGCCGGCGACCGGCCCAAGCTGATCGTGTTCGAGTCGGTCTACTCGATGGACGGCGACGTGGCGCCGATCGGCGCGATCTGCGACCTGGCCGAGCGCTACGGCGCGATGACCTACCTCGACGAGGTCCACGCCGTCGGCCTGTACGGCCCGCGCGGCGGCGGCATCGCCGAGCGCGACGGCGTCATGCACCGGGTCGACGTGATCGAGGGGACGCTGGCCAAGGGCTTCGGCTGCGTGGGCGGCTACATCACCGCCTCGGCGGCGATCTGCGACGCGGTGCGCAGCTTCGCGCCGGGCTTCATCTTCACGACGGCGCTGCCGCCGGCGGTGGCTGCGGCGGCGCGGGCGTCGGTGCGCTACCTGAAGCGCTCGAGCGCGGAGCGCGAGGCGCACCAGCGTCAGGCGGCGGCCACGAAGGCGGCGCTGAGCGCGGCGGGTCTTCCGGTCCTGGAGACAGAGACGCACATCGTGCCGGTGATGGTCGGCGATGCCGAGCTGTGCAAGGCGGCGGCGGACCATCTGCTGGAGCACCACGCGATCTACATTCAGCCGATCAACTACCCGACGGTGCCGCGCGGGACCGAGCGGCTGCGGATCACGCCGTCGCCGTTCCACGACGCGGCGCATATCGAGCGCCTCGCCGCGGCGCTGGGCGAGACCTGGCAGGCCCTGGACCTGCCCCGCGCCGGCACTGTCTTCGTCGAGGCCGCGGAGTAGGATCCGCGCCGCCGTCCCGGCCGGGCCGTGTTGCGGGCGCCCGTCTTTGCGAGCGGAGCAAAGCAACCCAGGGATGCCACATCCGCGGCCGGCCTGCTGCCCTGGATTGCTTCGCTCCGCTCGCAAGACGGGTGCGGCGGTGTGCGGAGGCCGGCCTGACCGCGCCGGCTCCGCGCTGAGGCAGCGACCCGCAGCGCTTCCATGTCCCGTCCCCATCTCGTCTTTTCCGGCGCCGACCTGTAACGACGGCGCCAATCCTCATCCGCGAAAAGTCCGCCTATGATCTCCTCACCCCTCATGACCGTCATGGTCGATGCCGTGCGCAAGGCCGCGCGCGGCCTGCGCCGGGACTACGGCGAGGTCGAGAACCTGCAGGTCTCGCGCAAAGGTCCGGGCGACTTCGTCTCCGCGGCCGACCGCAAGGCCGAGGAGGTGCTGCGCGACGCCCTGATGAAGGCGCGTCCGGGCTACAGCCTCGTCCTCGAGGAGAACGGGATCATCGAGGGGACCGACAAGAGCCACACCTGGCACATCGATCCCCTCGACGGCACGTCGAACTTCCTGCACGGCGTGCCGCATTTCGCGGTCTCGGTCGGTCTCGAGCGCGAGGGCCAGATCGTGGCCGGCGTGATCTTCGACCCGATCAAGGACGAGCTGTTCGTCGCCGAGCGCGGCAAGGGCGCCTATCTCAACAACCGGCGCCTGCGCGTCTCCGGCCGCCAGGACATGGCGGACGCGCTGGTGGGCTACGGCACGCCCTATCTCGGTCGCGGCAGCCACCCGCGCCTCTTGCGCGAGCTCGGCGCCGTGATGGCGGTGGCCGGCGGGACCCGCCGGATGGGCTCGGCGGCCCTCGACATGGCCTACGTGGCCTGCGGCCGCCTCGACGCCTACTGGGAGCGCGACCTCCAGACCTACGACTTCGCCGCCGGCGTGATCCTGGTGCGCGAGGCGGGCGGCTTCGTGACCTCGGCGGACGGCGCGGCCGAGCCGCTGGCGCCCAGATCGGTGGCCTGCGGCAACGAGGGGCTTCACCGGGACCTCGTCGCCATCCTCAAGAAGGTCCAGGCGGCCTGAGCCGCCACCGACTGGTCAGGCCGTCGGGCTTCTGCTTTAAGCCCGCGGTTCCCCACGGAAGGCCGAACGCATGGAAGCCCGCCGCCACGTCGCGCTGAAGGAATCGGTCCGCTCGATTCCCGATTACCCGAAGCCGGGGATCATCTTCCGCGACATCACCACGCTGCTGAGCGACCCGCGTGCCTTCCGGCGGGCGGTGGACGCCCTGGTGCATCCCTACGCCGGCGGACAGATCCACCAAGTGGCCGGCATCGAGGCCCGGGGCTTCATCCTCGGCGGGGCCATCGCCCACCAGCTCTCCTGCGGCTTCGTGCCGATCCGCAAGAAGGGCAAGCTGCCCCATAAGACTGTGTCGATGGCCTACGCCCTCGAGTACGGGACCGACGAGATCGAGATCCACGTCGACGCCGTTCGGCCCGGCGACAAGGTGCTGCTGGTCGACGACCTGATCGCCACCGGCGGCACCGCGATCGCGGCCGTGAACCTGCTCCAGAAGATCGGCGCCGAGATCGTGGCCGCCTGCTTCGTCATCGACCTGCCCGAGATCGGCGGCGCGCAGCGCCTGCGCGACCTGGGCGTCGAGGTGCGCACCCTCATGCAGTTCGAGGGTCATTGAGGCGCGCGAAACGTTGACTTCGCGGGGCCCATCCGCCATAAGCCCGCCACTCGCGACGTGGCGCCCCGCATGGGCGCCCTTCGTGTTTGCAGACAACCAGGACGCGTGAAGGTCGGGTGCAGCAATAGCTGCCCGCGAGCGCGCCTCGACCTTTGAAGGCTCTGAGCCATGAAGAGAACCTACCAGCCGAGCAAGCTCGTCCGTAAGCGCCGTCACGGTTTCCGTGCGCGCATGGCCACCGCCGGCGGCCGCAAGGTCATCGCGCGCCGTCGCGCCCATGGCCGCAAGCGCCTGTCGGCCTGAGGCCTGATCCTCGCCGGCGCGGACGCTCCGACGCATCCGCGCCACGAGGCAAGTGGTATCGGCCGGGATCGAACCATCGATGGCGACGATCGAGCGGCTCAAGAAACGACCCGACTTCCTGGCGGCGGCCGAGGGGCGTCGCTTCCACACCGAGCGTATGACCGCGCAGGGGCGTCTTCGGAACCCGGACGTTTGCCCCGGCCTCCGTCTCGGCTTCACCATCACGAAGCGTGTCGGCCACGCGACGGAGCGCAACCGCATCCGCCGCCGACTCCGCGCTGCCGTGGGGTTGGTCGCGTCCGATCTGCCGAGCGAGCTCGCGGGCCTTCCAGCCGACATCGTGCTGATCGCCCGCCGCCCCGCCCTCGAAGCCTCCTTCGAGGCCCTCGCCGAGGATCTGCGCCGCGCGATTCCCGCGGTGACCCGCGCGGCCGCGCCCCGCGGGGACAGGTCACCCGGCCGATCCGGCGGTCGGCGCGCCAAGCCGGCCCCTGACACGGCCACTTCTCAGTCGTCCTCTTTCCCGCACGAAGCCGGCCGCGCCTCCGCGCAGGCGGCCCCACCCGGCGGTGCCGACATCGGCCCGTCGCAGGGGTGCGACAGAGATCCCCGAATCACAGGCGCGCGCAGGTCCTCCGGGGCCGGCGACGTTCCTGTTGCCACTCCGAACGCGTGCGGCGGTGTCCCTGATGGGCAATGACAAGACGAACATGTTCGTGGCCATCGGCCTGTCGCTGCTGGTGCTGCTCGGGTGGCAGTACTTCGTGGCCGGCCCGCGCATGGAGCAGCAGCGCCAGATCGAGGCGCAGAACAAGGCCGCGCAGCAGCAGCCCCCGGGCGTGACCCCGGACGGCGTGCCCTCGCCGTCCCCGAAGGAGGGTGGCCCGGCGGCCCCCGCGCCCGGCACGCTGCCGACCGCCCAGGGCGGCCCGGTCTCCCGCGAGGCGGCGCTGGCCCGCTCGCCGCGCGTCCGGATCGAGACCCCGGCGCTCTCCGGCTCGATCGCCCTGAAGGGCGGCCGCGTCGACGACGTCTCGCTCAGGAACTACCACGAGACCATCGACCCCAAGAGCCCCGAGATCGTGCTGTTCTCGCCGGCCGGGACCGAGACGCCCTACTACGCCGAGTTCGGCTGGGTCGGCGCCAATGCCGGTCCGCTGCCGACCAACGACACCCTCTGGACCAGCGATGGCAAGACGCTGTCGCCCGGCATGCCCGTGACCCTGACCTGGGACAACGGCGCCGGCCTCGTCTTCAAGCGGATCATCGCGGTCGACGACAAGTACATGTTCACGATCCGCGACGAGGTCGAGAACAAGGGCTCGGGCGCCATCACGCTCTACCCGTACAGCCTCGTCTCCCGCTGGGGTAAGCCGCACACCCAGGGCTACTACGTCCTGCACGAGGGCATGATCGGCTATCTCGGCAACGACGGCCTGCAGGAATTCACCTACGACAAGCTCGCCAAGGAAGGCGCCTACGGCGGTGCCAACACCAAAGGCAAGGCCTGGAGCGGCGTGACCGGCGGCTTCGTCGGCATCACCGACAAGTACTGGGCGGCGGCCGCGATCCCCGATCAGGACGCGCCCTATACCGGCGCCTTCACCGACCGGACCGACGGTGCCACCAACGTCTACCAGGCCAGCGTGCGCGGCGACGCCGTGAATCTCGCGGCGGGCGCCTCGGCGACCGCGACGCAGCGGCTGTTCGCCGGCGCCAAGGAAGTCAACGTCATCAACAACTACGAGAAGGACCTCGGCATCAAGCACTTCGATCTGATGATCGATTGGGGCTGGTTCTTCTTCATCACCAAGCCGATGTTCCGGGCGCTGGACTTCTTCTACCACCTGTTCGGCAATTTCGGCGTCTCGATCCTGGTGGTGACCTTCTGCCTGAAGCTGCTGTTCCTGCCGATCGCGAACCGGTCCTACGTCTCCATGGCCAAGATGAAGGCCGTGCAGCCGGAGATGGCCGCCATCCGCGAGCGGTACAAGGACGACCGCATGAAGCAGCAGCAGGCTACGATGGAGCTGTACAAGAAGGAGAAGATCAATCCGGTCGCCGGCTGCTGGCCGGTGCTGATCCAGATTCCGGTCTTCTTCGCGCTCTACAAGGTCCTATTCATCACCATCGAGATGCGCCACGCGCCGTTCTTCGGCTGGATCCGCGACCTCGCGGCGCCGGATCCGACGAGCATCGTGAACCTGTTCGGCCTGCTGCCGTTCCCGGCACCCGACTTCGTGCACCTGGGCGTCTGGCCGATCATCATGGGCATCACGATGTTCGTGCAGATGAAGATGAATCCCGCGCCGCCGGACCCGGTCCAGGCGCAGATCTTCACCTTCATGCCGATCGTGTTCACCTTCATGCTGGGCTCGTTCCCCGCCGGCCTGGTGATCTACTGGGCCTGGAACAACACCCTGTCGGTGATCCAGCAATACGTCATCATGCGCCGCAACGGCGTGAAGGTGGAGCTGTGGGACAACCTCCGCACCACGTTCAAGCGCGGCGGCACTAAGGCGGCCGCCACTAAGAGCTGACGGGCGAGACGCCGTGAGCGAGACCAACGACGACGCGGCCGACCTCCTCGAGGCCGGCCGCCTTCTCTTCGCCGGCCCGGCCGACTTCTACGCGGCCGCCCAGATCCTCGACCGGCTGCCGCCCATGGAGGGCGTCGAGATCGCCTTCGCGGGGCGCTCGAATGTCGGCAAGTCGAGCCTGATCAACGCGCTCACCGGGCGCAACACCCTGGCGCGGACCTCGCACACGCCGGGGCGGACGCAGCAGCTCAACTTCTTCCGGATCGGCGAGCGCCTGTCGCTGGTCGACATGCCCGGCTACGGCTACGCCGCCGTCGAGAAGGCCAAGGTCGAGGCGTGGACCCGGCTGATCCACGCCTACCTCAAGGGCCGCGCCAACCTCGCCCGGGTGTTCATGCTGATCGACGCCCGGCACGGCTTCAAGTCGATCGACACCGACGTTCTTGACGGCCTCGACAAGGCCGCGGTGAGCTATCAGGTCGTGCTGACCAAAGGCGATTCCCTCAAGAAGGGCGAGGTCGCGAGCCGCATCGCCGGGATCGAGGCGGGGCTCGCCAAGCGGCCGGCCGCCTACCCGCAGGTGATCCTCACCTCGAGCCGGGACGATTCCGGCGTGCCGGATCTGCGGGCGGCCATCGCCAAGCTCCTGGCGGAGCGCGGCGCGTGAGACTCGCGGGTGCCGACCGCGCGCTCGCGGCGCTCGCCGCCCTGGCCGGGCTGCTCGGCGTCGCGCTGAGCGCCGCCGCGGCGCACATCCCCGGGGCGGACTCGCTGAAGACGGCGGCGCAGTTCCTGCTGTTCCACGCCCCCGCCATCCTGGCGCTGGTCGGTCTCGGGGCCGCGGGCCTCGTCCGGGCCGGTCTCGCGCGCGTCGCGGCCGGGCTGCTGGTCGCCGGCCTGATCCTGTTCTGCGGCGACCTCTCGGTGCGCGCGTGGCTCCAGCACGCGCTCTTCCCGATGGCGGCGCCCACTGGCGGCTTCGCCCTGCTGGGCGGCTGGCTCACCGGGATCCTCTGCGCGCTGGTGCCCACGCGACGCGGGGTCTGACAGGTCCGGCCGGCGGCCCGCCGGCCAGCGTCTTCGCGAGCGGAGCGAAGCAGTCCACTCGGTGCCGGGCCGCGCGATGCGGCGCTGCCCTGGGTTGCTTCGCTCCGCTCGCAAAGACGGCGCCGTCGCGCCCTATGATGCTCTCACCTGCAGGAATTCCAGGGCCGGCCCCTGCGCGTCCGAGAAGATCCCGGCGGTCAGCGCGCCGCCGTAGACGGCCGCGGTGTCGAGGTTGGTGCGGAACCGGCGCACTTCCGGGCGCCCGCTCCGCTGCGGCGTGTGGCCGTGGACCACGTACCGTCCGAAATCGTGGTCGCCCTCGAGGAACGGCTCGCGGATCCAGAGGCGATCGTGCGCGTCCGAGCCGAGGGCGTCCGCGCCGGGCCGCAAGCCGGCATGCACGTACCAGTGGGCGCCGTCACCGTGCAGCGTCGGGAGCGCTTCGATCCAGTCGAGGGTGTCCCGGGGCAGGCCGGCGGGATCCCGCGCGCCGAACGAATCGAGCGTCGCCTCGCCGCCGTTGTACATCCAGTGCGCGGCCGCGCTCTCCGTCTGAAGTGCGTCGAGCAGCATCCGCTCGTGATTGCCCATCAGGCAGACGACGCGCTCGGGCTCGGCCCAGTTCAGGCGGCTCACGGTGCGGAGCACCGCGGCGCTGTCCGGGCCGCGGTCGATGTAGTCCCCGAGGAAGACCAGCCGGTGGGGACGGTCATCCGCGTGGTCGGCGATCCGCTCCAGCAGCGCGTCGAGGAGGGCGGCGCAGCCGTGGACGTCGCCGATCGCGTAGGTGAGGGGGCCGGAATCCATGCGCCATCGTCCACCGCGGCGCCGCGCTCCGCAAGGCCGCGCTGAGCGATGCGCTACGCCGCGAGGGCGCGCATCTCCGCGATGAGGTCCGACTTGCCCTCGAAGCCGATGCCCGGCAGGTCCGGCATGGTGATGTGGCCGTCCTCGACCCGCACCCCGTCGGGGAAGCCGCCGTAGGGCTGGAACAGGTCCGGGTAGCTCTCGTTGCCGCCGAGGCCCAGCCCGGCCGCGATGTTGAGCGACATCTGGTGCCCGCCATGCGGGATGCAGCGGGCGGGCGACCAGCCGAACTCGGCCAGCACGTCGAGGGTGCGCAGGTACTCCACGAGCCCGTACGACAGGGCGCAGTCGAACTGCAGCCAGTCGCGGTCGGGCCGCATGTTGCCGTAGCGCAGGAGATTGCGCGCGTCCTGGTGCGAGAACAGGTTCTCGCCGGTGGCCATCGGCCCGGGATAGTAGGGCGCGAGCGCCGCCTGGAGCGCGTAGTCGAGCGGGTCGCCCGCCTCCTCGTACCAGAACAGCGGGTACTGCCGCAGCATCCGGGCGTACGCGATGGCGGTCTCGAGATCGAAGCGGCCGTTGGCGTCCACCGCGAGACGGCCCCGTCCGTCGATCTCGGCGAGCACGGCCTCGATCCGGCGCCGGTCCTCTTCGAGCGGCGCGCCGCCGATCTTCATCTTCACGACAGTGTAGCCGCGGTCGAGATAGCCGCGCATCTCGGCGCGGAGGGCGGAATCGTCCTTGCCGGGATAGTAGTAGCCGCCGGCCGCGTAGACGAAGACCCGCGGGTCGGCGGCGACGCCCTTCCGCTCGGCGAGCATCCGGAACAGTGGCTTCCCGGCGATCTTCGCCGCCGCGTCCCAGATCGCCATGTCGAGGGTGCCCACCGCCACCGAGCGCTCGCCGTGGCCGCCGGGCTTCTCGTTGCGCATCATCGCGGCCCAGACCCGGTGCGGGTCGAGGTTGTCGCCCGCATCGACGAGGAGGCTGTCCCGGTCGGCCTCCAGGATCCGGTCGCGGAAGCGCTCGCGGATCAGGCCGCCCTGGCCGTAGCGGCCGTTGGAGTTGAAGCCGTAGCCGACGACCCGCCGGCCGTCGCGGATCACGTCGGTGACCACCGCGACGAGGCTCGTGGTCATCTTCGAGAAGTCGATGTAGGCGTTGCGGATCGGCGAGGCGATCGGCTTGGTGACCTCGCGGACGTCGACGATGCGCATGGCTCACTCTCCCCGGTGCGTCCCGGTGCCATAGCGTCGGCGGCCCCCGGTCAGCCAATGCCGTTTCCGGAGCGCGCGATGCGCGGGCGGCATCGGCCCCGTCCTGTCGGAGAGGCGCTATGGATCTGGACTGGGTGCGGGACTTCCTCGCGCTCGCCGAGCACCGGACCTTCTCGCGGGCCGCCGAGGTCCGGCACGTGACGCAGCCGGCCTTCAGCCGACGGATCCGCGCGCTCGAGGCGTGGCTCGGGACGCCCCTGTTCCTGCGGAGCGCGCAAGGGGCGCACCTGACCGCCGCCGGAACGGGCTTCCGCCCGCACGCCGAGGAGTTGATGCGGGGCCTGGACCGGGCGTGCCGCGAGGCGCGGGCCGTGGGCGCGCGCGCGGATGCGAGCCTCGCGATCGCGGCCACGCACGCGCTGTCGTTCACGTTCTTTCCCGGTTGGATCCGCCGGCACGCGCCCTTCGAGACGCTGGGCGCCCTCAACCTGATCTCGGACAGCATGGCGGCCTGCGAGGCGATCCTGCTGGCCGGCGAGGTGCAACTCCTCCTGTGCCACCACCGCGCGGACCTCCCCACGCCCCTGGACGATGGCCGCTGCGAGTCGGTCCGCGTCGGCGCGGACAGCTTGGTGCCGCTCTGCGCACCGACGTCCGAAGGGGCGCCGCTCTGGCCCCTGAGCGGCGCGGTCCGCTACCTCGCCTACGGCGAGGCCTCGGGGCTCGGCCGGATCCTGGCGGCGAGCGGGGCGGCGGCCGGCCACGAGCCGGCCTTCACGTCGCACCTCGCGGCGACGCTGATGACCATGGCCCAGGGGGGCGACGGTGTCGCGTGGCTCCCGGTGACGCTCGCGGAGGCGGCGATCGCCCGCGGACAGCTCGTGCGGGCAGGCCCGGAGGAGCTGGACGTTCCGGTGGAGATCCGGCTGTTCCGGACGCGCGAGGGCCGAGGCGGCGCGGCCGATGCCCTGTGGCGGCGCCTGCACGCGCCCGAGGGCGCCCGGCCGGATCAGGCCTTCGCCACCCGGGCGTAGCGGCCGTCGTAGCGACCGGCCCGGATCTGCTCCAGGACCTCCGCCTCGCGGGCCGCCTGCGCCCGCACAGCGTCGAGCAGGGCGGCCGCGTCGCCGGGCGGGAACGACACGACGCCGTCGGCGTCGCCGACCACCACGTCCCCCGGGCTCACCGTCCAGCCGCCGACGCAGACCGGCACGTTGATCGCGCCGGGGCCCGTCTTGAACGGCCCCCGCGGCGTCGCGTCGCGGGCGTAGCAGGGAAAGTCCGCGCCCGCGAACGCCGCCGTGTCGCGCACGGCGCCGTCGATCACGAAGCCGGCCACGCCCCGGCTCTCGGCGATGGCCTTCATGATGTCGCCCACGAGCGCGCGGCTCGTGTCGCCGGCGCCGTCGACCACGATCACGTCGCCGGGGCGGACCTCTTCCAGAGCCTGATGGATGGCCAAGTTGTCGCCGCTCCGGACGCGGACCGTGAAGGCCGTTCCCACGAGGGCCCCGCCGCGATGGAACGGGCGCAGGCCGGCCAGGACCGGCATCCGCGCCAGGCAGTCGCTGATCGTGGCCGTCGAGACATCGCGGAAGGCCGCCAGCACGGCCGGGTCGACGGCGGGCGGCGGCGGATTGCGGGTGATGGCGGACATCGGCCTCGACGTCTCCCTGGCGTCAGCGCCCCCGCGGCATCGCGGCGAATCGGCGAGGGCCGGGGGATCCTGCCCCAGGCCGCGGCCGATGTCGCGATGGAACCCCGGCCCGGTCAGTGATCGGCCGCCGGGACCGTGCCCGCGCCGCCGCCGGTCGCGAGCTTGCGACGGGCATCGGCCTGACCGCTCGTGGCACCGAAGTAGCTGGCCGAGTCGCCGAGCTGCACCGACGGCTGGCAGCCCGGCGTGCACGACAGGGATTCCCGATCGAGACCGCGCTGCACCGTGATCGTCGAGTCCCGCGACGCCTCGACCCGGATGGTCGTCTCGGCGATCATGGCGCCGCCGTTGTCGAGGGCGATCAGGTTGGTGGAGCCGAAGCTCTTGCCGGTGAGCACGAGGACGCCGTTCTTCTGCGGCGTCACCTCGGCGATGATCGGGTTGCCGACGATGACGGTCGACGTCTTCTCCGGCAGGCGGAGCACCTTGGCGTTGTCGACGAGAACGGTCACGACGGGCAGCAGATCCGGCTGGCCGGCCGCGGCCGCGGCGCCCGTCAGCAGGACGACGAGGCCGGCGCGGCCCGTGATCGACAGGGTGCGACGCATCGGGGTTCCTCAAGACGGCGGGCGGTCGAAGAGAGCCTACCCGAGGCCCGAGGCTAGCGCGGAACCCGTGAAGGAAGCGCTAAGCAAGACCAAGTCGCGGCACTGTGCCGTATCGGTGAAACCCAACCTTCACCAAACTCGCAGCGAGACAGCCTTTTAGGTCGGTGCGGGATCGATTTAACCGATTTTCAAGGCGTAATCGGCAGTCTGTGCAGGCCGCCGATCGAGACCTGAAAATTCTTCATCGGGCATCGCGCAAGTTTTATCTCGCTCTGTGTTGATCGAAGGATCACCCTCTATGAAGACCCTGTTCACGCGTTTTGCTTCGGACGAGTCCGGCGCCACCGCGATCGAGTACGGCATGATCGCGGCCCTCATCGCCGTGGCCATCATCACCGCCCTGAAGACGGTCGGCACCAGCCTGACCAGCAAGTTCAGCCAGATCTCCGGCAACCTGAACTGATCGAGACACGTCCGATCTGCGGCAGGTTCGAGACATCCCGCCTCTCCTCGCAACCCGGAGAGAGGCGGGGGTTCCCGGCCTGCCGGGATCGCCGTTGTTCGCGGCGGCGCTCGCCGCCCGGCACATCCGAGGTCCGGACCGGCCGGCAGTCCGCCGGGGCGGACCGCATTGTGTGACGCGACAGGCTGCGACGAGATGGGCGCCGAGATGGTCGGTTCAGCGACGGCAAGCCTGGGACTGGCGGGTCTGGGCCCGGCCGGTTTCGGTCTCCTGATCCTGTTTCCCTTCCTGATGGCCTACGCGGCCGCCAGCGACCTGCTCACCATGCTGATCCCGAACCGGATCTCCCTCGCCCTCGTGGCCGGGTTCGCGCTGCTGGCCCTGACGAGCTCGATGAGCTGGACCGAGATCGGCTTCCACTGCGCCGCCGGTGGGGTCGTCCTGCTCGTCACGTTCACGCTGTTCGCCTTCGGCGTCATCGGCGGCGGCGACGCGAAGCTCGCGGCCGCCACGGCCCTGTGGCTCGGCTTCGACGGCCTCGGCGACTACCTCCTGGTGGCCTCGGTGTTCGGCGGTGCCTTGACCCTGGCGATCCTGTTCGCGCGGACGCATCCGCTGCCCGGCCGGATCGCGCGCATGCCGTTCGCCCTGCACCTGCACGACGCCAAGACCGGGATCCCGTACGGGATCGCGCTGGCCGCCGCCGCGCTCCTCGTCCTCCCCGAGACCGACGTCTGGACCCGGGCCCTCGCCAGCTGAGGCCGCCGCGGCGATTCAGAGACGCGGGATCTGGAGCCCCGGGCCCGGCCCAGCTAGAAGTCGCGCATGCCCCTCGCGCTGCTGCGTCGCCCCGATCCCGATCATCTTGAGGTCCAGCACGAGGGGGCCAGCCTCCGCATCGCCCTCCGTCGGCGGCCGACCGCGCGCCGCATCACGCTCCGCGTGTCGGCCGCCACCGGCGAGGCCGTGATCACCCTGCCGAGCCGCACCGCCATCAACACGGCGCAGCGCTTCGCGGCGAGCCACGCGGAGTGGATCGCCGCGCGCCTGGCGCGCGTGCCGACCCGCGTGCTCTTCGAGCTCGGAGCCAGCCTGCCGCTCCGCGGTGAGCCCCACCGGATCAGCCAGCGCGGCACCCGGAGCGGTCCCGTCCGCATCGAGTCCGTCGAGGGGGAGGCGGTGCTGTCAGTGTCGTGCGACGCCGCCCACGTGGCGCGCCGGGTCCGCGACTTCCTGGCCCGCGAGGCCAAGCGCGACCTGACCGAAGCGATCGAGCGCTACGCGGCGCGGCTCGGGCAGCGGCCGGTCCGGGTCACGCTGCGCGATACCCACAGTCGCTGGGGATCCTGCACGGCCCGCGGCGAGCTGAACTTCTCGTGGCGCCTGATCCTCGCGCCGCCGATGGTGCTCGACTATCTGGTCGCCCACGAGATGGCGCATCTGCGCGAGATGAACCACTCCCCGCGCTTCTGGGCGCTGGTGCAGGCGCTCTGCCCGAACACCGACGCTGCCGAAGCGTGGCTCAAGCGCCACGGCACCGGCCTGCATCGCTACGGCTGAGCCGACCTCAGACCCGCCTCAGCCCCGCCTCAGCCCAGCATCAGCCCTTGACGCGGAGCACCCGCTGGCGCGCCACGGCATCCGCCGGCCAGCTCGGGCGGGGATCGACCTGCCCGGGGCTGAGGGTGCGCGGCGCGACGCTGTCGCAGATCTCCCGCTGGCGGATGATCACCGGGTTGCCGAACTCGTCCCGGCGGCGGACCAGGCCGCCGTCCCTGCAGTAGCCGGCGATGGCCGCCTGGCCGTTGCGGCGGCCGTACGGGTTCGCCGCCACGGGCGGATGCTCGATCACCAGCGTGTCCGAGTGGTTCAGCGAGCGTTCGATGTAGGTGGTCTCTCCGACCGGCAGGGACTGGGCTCCCGCCTGCGCGAGGGTGGCCACCAAGCAGGCGGCCGAGAGAGTGAGCGGGCGCATCACGGCGTCAAAATCCGGCGCTGGAGGAGTGTTCGAACACAATCTAGGCCGCTGAAACCGTTACGGGTAGCGCCGACGCGCAACACCGCGCCCGCATCGCTTGACAGCGCGGGGCGGACCATGGTCGGAACACGCCCGATTGTACGGCTCCCGCCGGTCCTCGGCCGGAGCGTTCCGAAGGGATCGGTGGTGCCGCTTCACGCGAGGCTCGTTCGTTTCCGGCGCGCCGCGCTGCCGGTTCTCCTCGCCCTCGTCGCGGCGGCACTGGCGCCCGCCGGGCCGGCCGCGGCTCAGGGCATGGTGCGCAAGACCTTCGACGATTGGCAGCTGCGCTGCGAGACGCCGGCCGGCGCGAAGGCCGAGCAGTGCGCCCTCGTCCAGTATCTCGCCGCCGAGGACAGGCCCAACCTGACCCTCGTGGTCATCGTCCTCAAGACCGCCGACAATCGCGGTTACCTGCTGCGGGTGGTGGCGCCGCTGGGCGTTCTCCTGCCGTCCGGACTCGGCCTGAAGATCGACCAGACGGATATCGGCCGCGCCGGCTTCGTCCGCTGTCTCACCACCGGGTGCGTGGCCGAGGTCGTGATGGATGACGGGCTGATCCGCCAGTTCAAGAACGGCACGCAGGCCACCTTCATCGTGTTCCAGACGCCCGAGGAAGGCGTCGGCATCCCGCTGTCGATGAAGGGCTTCGCGGCCGGGTTCGACAGCCTGAAATGACGGTGCGGTTCGGGAGCCGTGCGATGATCGGACATCGGAACAGGAGCCTCACGCGGTCCCCGGACATGGCCCGGCGCCGGACCGTCGCTCTCCGGCTCGGCGGCTTTGTGCTCGCCGCGTCGCTCGCCGCCCCGGCCCAGGGCCGGGCCGAGGAGGGCAACATCTTCTCCAACCTGTTCAAGTACGGCGGCACGACGGTCCCGCCGTCGCAGCCCGAAGCCCTCGACCCGGCCTATTGCCCGACGGTCGAGGTCGCCGAGGGCGGGGCCGCCTCGCGCACGCTCGCGGGCGAAACGGTGCGCACCCAGTTCTCCCTCGGCCGTCTCGCCCGCGAATGCACGCGGCGTCAGGACGGCTCGATCACCGTCAAGGTGGGCGCCGAGATCAACGTCCTGCTCGGGCCGGCGGGCGCGCCGGGCCGGTTCGATGTGCCGGTGACGTTCCAGATCCGCCACGACGGCAAGACCGTCTCGAGCCGCACCGAGCGGGCCAGCGTGATCGTCGGGCCCGGAGAGGCGCAGGGCTTCGCCACGGTCGTGGCCGACGAGCTGCAGGTTCCGGCCGCCATGACGGCTGATTACGACATCGCGGTCGGTGTCGGGACCGGCAAGGGAGCGGGCGGCAAGCCCGCCGCGAAGCCGCGCCGCCGCAAACCGGCTGTCGCCGCGGCGCCACCCGGCGGAGGCGACGCTGCCCAGTGACGCCGCGGCGCGCCTCGGCGATCCGACCCCGCTGATTGCCCGGACCGGCCGCGACAGGCTCTGGCTCGGCCGGAAGACCCGGTTCCGGCTGGAATCCACGGACGATCCCGTCTTCGATCGCCGCCTCGTGCTCCCGGACCATCCCGCCGGCTGGATCGTGCTGAGCTATGCCGGCGATCCGACGAATGCGCCCCGGCGCCCGATCCTCCGCGTCCTGCGAGGGCCTGACGAGACGGTCCAGGACTTCCTCCTGCCGGGAGCCGCGCAGGGGCTCGCCCACTGGCTCGGGCTGATCCCCTCCGATACCCGGGAGATCCGTCTCTCTGCCGGTGCGGACTTCGCCCTGGAGCGGGTCGGCGCCCGGCGCGAGGTCGAGGTGCTCGCGCAGTGCCTCCTGCGCAGGCCCTGGCGCTGCGTCTCCGCCCTCTACGAGCGCGCCCGCGGCTCGGAACGGCGCTACCGCGACATCCTGCGCGGCGCCTGCGCGGTGACCCCGATGGCCCGGTTCCCGGCCTGGGCCGCCGCCCGGACCCGGCCCGCCCGCGTCGCGCCCTCCGCCCTGCGGATCCGCTGCGTCGTTCTCGCGCGAGCCGAGGACGCGGCGGCGCTGTCGGCCACGTGCGACGCGCTGAACGCGCAGACGCACCGCCCCGAGTCGATCCAGGTCGCGTGGGCGGGGACGCCGCCCGCATCGGTCGACGGGCCGCTGTCGCATCGAACCTGGGATGGGGCTTCCGGCTTCGACGCACTTTCCGGCGAGGCGGACGCCCTGTGCCTGCTGCGCCCCGGCGACGTCCCGGAGCCGGAGGCCCTGGCGCTGCTGGCCCAGGCCCTGTCGGGAGCGGACATCGCCTACGGCGACGCGCTCGGCCCCGACGGTCGCCCGCAACTGAAGCCGGACTGGAGCCCGGACCTCGCCCTGGCGACCGGCTATCCCGGGTTTCCCCTGCTCCTGTCGCGGGCGTGGCTGGCCGCGGCCATGGCGCGCCCGGTCGGCCCGATGGCCGCGCTCGCGCCGGCCATCGCGATCGCGGCGATGACCACCGCCGCGCGGGTGGCGCATGTCCCGCGGATCCTCGCCCGCAGCGCCGGAGACGGTCTCGACCCGTCGGCCCGGGCCGCGGCCCTGGACGCGCACCGGTCCGGACAGCCGCTGTTCCGCGCCGGGATCCACGACGGTGCCGTTCGCCTCGCGTGGCCCCTGCCGGATCCGGTGCCGCTGGTGAGCGTCGTCATCCCGTCGCGCGACCGCCTCGACCTGATCACCCGCGTCTGCCGCGGGGTGCTCCACGAGACAGCCTACGCGGCGATCGAGCTGATCATCGTCGACAACGGCTCCACCGATCCAGCGGTGCTCGACCACTACGCGACCCTGCGCGGCGATCCGCGCGTCCGGATCCTCATGGACCCGCAGCCCTTCAACTTCGCCGCGATGGTCAACGCCGGCGTCGCCGCGGCGTCCGGGACGATCGTCGTCCTGCTGAACAACGACGTCGCCGTGCTGGAGCCGAGCTGGCTCGAGGCCATGGTCCGGCAGGCGTGCCGGCCGGAGGTCGGCGCCGTCGGGGCGAAGCTTCTCTACGGCGACGGCACGCTGCAGCATGCCGGCGTCGTCGTCGGACTCGGCGGCCGGGCCGGCCACATCCTGCGCCGCCGGCCCGGTGACACGCCGGGCCATCTCGGCCAGCTGCGGGTGGCGCACGAGGTCTCGGCGGTGACGGCCGCCTGCCTCGCCGTCTCGCGGGAGAAGTATCTGGCGGTGGGCGGCTTCGACGCCGAGGCATTCCCGGTCGATTTCAACGACGTCGATTTCTGCCTCCGCCTCGCCGCCGCCGGCTGGAAGACGGTCTGGACGCCGGCCGCGACGCTGGCCCATCTCGAATCCGTCAGCCGCGGTCCGTCCGTCGGGGCCAAGCGCGCGCGCTTCGAGCAGGAGGCCGCCCGCTTCTCCGAGCGCTGGCGGGCCGTGATCCGGCACGATCCGTTCTACCACCCCGCCCTGTCGGTCACGACGTTCGGCGAGGATCTGGAATGACGCCGCGGTCGGACGGCGCATCGGACGGCGCGTCGGGCCACGATGCCGCGACGTATCTCGGACCGTCGCGCCGCTCCTGGCGCGCGCTGGCGGGCGCGACGCGCCAGCTCCTCGCGCATCCCCGGGCGGCGGCCGCGATCCTGCGCGCGCGCGTGACGGGTAAGCGCCTGCGCGCCCGGCAGGCGCTCGCCGCCCTGGTCGGGATCGACCATCGGCTCGCCCTGCCGCCCGGGATCCTCGACCGCTTCCCCCCCGCGCCGGCCGGTCCGGGAGACGCGATCCGCCTGATCGGCGACGGGGCCCTCGTCGCCGGTGCGCCCGGCCGGATCGCCGCCGCGTTCGCGCGCGAGCCCGACCTGCAGGCGCTGTACGGCGACGCCTTGGTGCAGGAGAGACACGGCGGCGCGGTGCTGCCGCTTCTGCCGCCGGTCTTCGACGCCGACCGGCTCGCGGCCCTCGATTATCTCGGACCCGTGCTGGCCTGCCGACGCGGCGCCCTCGAGCCCGGCGACGATCCCGGCAGTCCCGCCGAGGCCGCGTTCCGCATCGCGGAGCGCTTCGGTCCCGGCGCCATCGGCCACCTGCCGGAGATCCTGTCGGTCCGGCGCGGCGCCTCGACCGCGACGCGGGGCGGCGAAACCGGGCGCGTCCCCCACCACGCGCTGGTGCGCGATCACCTCGACCGGACAGGGCGGGAGGGCGTTGGCGTGGCCGTCGTGCCCGACGGTCTCGTGCAGGTCGAGCATCCCCTGCCGGACGAGCGGCCGCTGGTTAGCCTCATCGTGCCGACCCGCGATCGCCTGGATCTCCTGCGCCCCTGCCTCGAGAGCCTGCGAGGCTGCACCGACTGGCCGTCGACCGAGATCATCGTCTGCGACAACGACAGTCGCGAGCCCGAGACGCTGGCCTACCTGCGGGCGCTGGAGGGGGAGGGGAGGGGGCACGTCGTGCCCTGGCCCGGGCCGTTCAACTTCGCCGCGATGAACAACGCCGCCGCGGCCCGCGCCCGCGGCAGGCTGCTGGTCTTCGTCAACAACGACGTCGAGGCCTTCCGGCCCGACTGGCTGTCCCGCTTGGCCCGGGAGGCCCTCCGTCCCGACGTGGGGGCGGTCGGTGCCAAGCTCCTCGACGGCGAGGGCCGGATCCAGCACGGCGGCATCGTGCTCGGCACCGGAGGCCTCGTCACCCACGGGCACCGGCACTTTCCCGGCGATGCCCCCGGCTACCTCGGGGCCCTGCGCGTCACCCACACGGTATCGGCGGTGACCGCCGCGTGCTTGGCTGTCGAGGCGGCGAAGTTCCGCGCGGTCGGCGGCTTCGACGAGGCGGTCTTCGCGGTCGACTTCAACGACGTCGATCTCTGCCTGCGCCTGAACGCGGCCGGCTACCGCACGCTCCTGGCCCCCGGGGCGGTCCTCCATCACCGCGAGGCGGCGAGCCGCCGCTGGACCCGAGAGGCCCGGGCCCGCCACGCGCGCGAGATCGCGGCGCTGAGAACGCGATGGGGGTCGCTGCTGGTGCAGGACCCCCATTATCACCCGGGCTTCGACCCGGAACTCTCGACCCACGCGCGGCTGCGCGCGGGGTTTCCCGAGGCCGGACCGGCGCCCCTGCGCCGGCCGGGCGCCTGACCGGGCCTACTGCACGAGGCGCGGGCCGCCGCCCTGGACCTTCTCGTTCTCCGACATGATGCCGAGCCGCTTGGCGACCTCGGTATAGGCCTCGATCAGGCCGCCGAGATCCTTGCGGAACCGGTCCTTGTCGAGCTTGTCGGAGGACTTGATGTCCCACAGCCGGCAGGAATCCGGAGAGATCTCGTCGGCGACCACGATCCGCATCATGTCGCCCTCCCAGAGACGGCCGGTCTCCATCTTGAAATCGACCAGCCGGATGCCGACGCCGAGGAAGAGACCCGACAGGAAATCGTTGACGCGGATCGCCAGCGCCATGATGTCGTCGATCTCCTGGGGCGTCGCCCAGCCGAAGGCGGTGATGTGCTCCTCGGAGACCATCGGATCGTTCAGCGCGTCGTTCTTGTAGTAGAACTCGATGATCGAGCGCGGCAGCTGCGTGCCTTCCTCCAGGCCGAGGCGCGTCGCCAGCGACCCGGCCGCCACGTTGCGCACCACCACCTCGAGCGGGATAATCTCGACCTCGCGGATCAGCTGCTCGCGCATGTTCAGCCGGCGGATGAAGTGCGTCGGCACGCCGATGTCGTTGAGGTGCTGGAAGACGAACTCCGAGATCCGGTTGTTCAGCACGCCCTTGCCGTCGATGACCTCATGCTTCTTCGCGTTGAAGGCCGTCGCGTCATCCTTGAAGTGCTGGATGAGCGTGCCGGGCTCGGGCCCCTCGTAGAGGACCTTCGCCTTGCCCTCGTAGATGCGACGGCGGCGATTCATAGGCGTGTACCGTGGTTTGAGGAAGTCCATGGGCCGAGGCTCCTGATGCGCGACGATGGGGAGGAATCCGCGGCGCGGCGACCGGACGCGAGGTCGGGCCGCCGGACGGCCTCTGCCCGAGGGCCCCGGCGACCGGCCGCCAAACTAGCGGAAGCGGGCTTCCAGCACAACGCGTTAGCCCGCAGGGCGGGATTGCGGAGGCCGGTCGGGACGTGCCCGGGACGACCTCCGCGACCCGTCGCGCGCGCGTCTCGCGGTCGTCGTGCGGTCGTCAATCGATCGTCTTGGACGGGTAGCGGCAGAGGTCGGCGATGAGGCAGCGCGGGCATTCGGGCTTGCGCGCCTTGCAGGTGTAGCGTCCGTGGAGAATCAGCCAGTGATGGGCGTGGAGTCGGTAGGCATCCGGCACGATCGCCTCGAGCCCGGCCTGGACCTTGTCGGTCGTCGCGCCGACGAAGAGTGGGATCCGGTTCGAGACCCTGAAGATGTGGGTGTCGACGGCGATCCGCGGAACCCCGAAGGCGATGTTGAGCACCACGCTCGCGGTCTTGGCACCGACCCCGGGCAGGACCTGCAGGGCCTCCAGGCTCGCCGGGACCGCGCCGCCGTGCGTTTCCACGAGGATGCGCGAGAGGGCGACGACGTTCTTCGCCTTGGTGTTGAACAGCCCGATCGTGCGCACGAAGTCGCGGACCCGGTCCTCGCCGAGCGCCAGCATCTTCTCGGGCGTGTCGGCGATCGCGAAGAGCGGGCCGGTGGCGAGGTTGACGCCGCGGTCGGTCGCCTGGGCCGACAGCACCACCGCGACGAGGAGCGTGAACGGATTGACGTAGTGGAGCTCGCCCTTGGGCTCCGGCTCCGCCGCCTGGAAGCGGCGGAAGATCTCGGCGAGGGCCGCCGCGTCGACGGCCTCGGGGGCCGTATCCACCTGCGCGGTGACGGCCGGCCCGATCGGACCCCCGAGCCGCGCGGAGACGGCGCTCTCGGATGCTCCCTTGGACGCCCGCCCGGACGCCTTCTTGGACGCTCCCTCGGCCTTGCTCCCGGACCTGCCCTTGCCTCGCCGCGTCGGGGCTGTCCCGGATACCGTCTCGGACGCGGTCTCGGCCGGTCCCGCGGCGGCGCGACCGGCGCGATCCGTCACGGGCGGGGGAGTCTTTCTGGTGGGCATCGGCGCGTTATATGGATCGCATGGCGAGCGGCAATCCTTCCGTCCACCCGTACGGGCTCGATCCGGACACGATCGACCGGCCCGTCTTCACCGCGACGATCCGGCCGCACCAGTCGTTGAGCCGGCGCGGCTTCCGGGTGGTCATGACCGGCTGCTGCGCGGTCTCGGTCGCCGTGTCGGTCTGGGCGTGGCGCATGGGCTTCTGGCCCGTGGCCGGCTTCTTCGGCCTCGACATGCTGGCGATCTACGCGGCGCTGAAGGTGAGCTTCCGGCGCGGACGCTCGTTCGAGGAGGTGATGATCTCGCAGATCGAGATCCTGCTCGCCCGGGTCAGCCACCGCGGTGAGCGGCGGGAGTGGCGGTTCAATCCGCTCTGGACCAAGCTCGAGACGGTCGAGGACGACGAGTACGGCCTCCAGCGCCTGACCCTGGTCTCGCGCCGGCAGCAGGCGCTGGTCGCGCGCGACGCCGGGCCGGACGAGCGGGCGCGGGTAGCCCAGGGGCTCAGCGCGGCGCTCGCGCAGGTGAAGAAGGGGTACTGACCGGACCTCGGACCTCTCTGGCCTCCTGAGAGGGCAGGGAGGCGTCGCGGCAGCGATCGCCCGGGCCGTGCGAAAAAACAGCCCGGAGATGGAACAGGGCTGTTGACGGGCAAATTCGAGGGCTCTATACCCCGGCTCATCGGCGCCGGCCGCGGAAGTGGACCGGGCGCTGAGCCATCTTCTGACAAGCGGCGGGATTGGCCGGCGGGATTGCCGGGCGGTCTTCTGTTTGAGGGCATGTTCGGCTCCGCGCGAGANTCTATACCCCGGCTCATCGGCGCCGGCCGCGGAAGTGGACCGGGCGCTGAGCCATCTTCTGACAAGCGGCGGGATTGGCCGGCGGGATTGCCGGGCGGTCTTCTGTTTGCCTCTGATGAGCCTCGGGCGACCGAGGCGCTCTTTGACAAGTTGGAATGAGGAAGGGAGACGCGGGCGGCGTTTGTCCTTGCGGCTAGGTCGAGAGATCTAGCGTGAGTAGACTTGTGCCGATCTGTTG